>NZ_BAAHNO010000028.1:0-76540 GCF_054656615.1 Arthrobacter sp. AD-310
CCCCCCCCCCCCCCCCCCCCCCCCCCCCCCCCCCCCCCCCCCCCCCCCCCCCCCCCCCCCCCCCCCCCCCCCCCCCCCCCCCCCCCCCCCCCCCCCGCCGGCTTTTCCCTGCCGCAGAGCAATTTACACAGGGTTAACGCGGGCGGTCTTGTTCGTCCCGGGGCCCGGCCGCAAACTCTTAATACCAGGTGAACTGATCACCAGCACGGTTCCACACAAACCCGCGGAGACAACGCAGCGATGCGTCGGCGCACCGGCGCAAGGACCTCGCTGGCAGAATGACCGCAAACCGGAAGGATGCGATATGGCCGGGAGCTTCGAAGTGTTTGTTGACGCGGATTCGCTGTACAGGTTCCGCCTGCTGGCACCGGACGGCATGGTCATGGCTGTCTCCCAGGGTTTTGCGGACAAGCGCGCCGTGGCCGCCGGGATCGCCGCGGTCCGGGAGTGCGCCGGCACCGGCCTGGTGACCGATCTTTGTCCCGCGGGAGCGGTGGCGCGTCCGGTTCCTGCAGCCGCGCCCGCTCCACTCCCGGCGGATACCCAGCCAGACTGCGGCCACCGGGCCGCGGCACGGGCCCACACTTTCACCCTTGCCAAGGGGCCGCGCAGGCCGGCACTTTCACCGCGTTGGACCCGTGCCCTGGCACCGTGACGGCATGCTCAAAAAAACTTTCAAAAATTATTCGTAACCGCGTAACCCTCAGGGGAACTCCAGCGATTACCCCTATGTAGCGCCGGCCTGGAACTTGTCCCCCATCACGTTCCAGGCCGGCTCTTCCATTGATCCGGCGGCAGGGACAGCTGCGATGCGCCGGAACCGGTAGCGCCGTGGCGGTTCCGGGCGCAGTAGTTACCGAAGGGTAAAGTAGTGCGGGAAAATGCGTTCCGCGAACGCCGTCCCGACACCACAAAAACCCTTTGACCGAAAGCACTACGTCCGTGACCGATGCACTGACTGATGAGGCTTTGCGGGACCCCTCCCGCCAGGCGGACGTCTTCAGCCTCGTCTACCGGACCTATGCATCACAGGTCCTGGGCTATCTCACGGCCCGGGGAGTCGAAGATCCGGAGGCGGCAATGCAGGAGGTGTTCCTCTCCGTCCTGCCACGCCTGCATTCCGTTCAAGGCGGCGCCGCAGGGCTGAGGACTTTCCTGTTCTCCGTGGCCCACGCCCGCATGGTGGACGACCACCGCAGGCAGAGCCGGACGCCGGCAAAGCTGTCCTTTGAACCCGAACTGGATGCCAGGGAAGATGCGTCCGCTGAATCCGAGGCCCTGCACCGGCTGTCCCCGCAGGAGGTGCGCCGGCTCCTGGACGGCTTGGCGGAGGATCAGCGCGAGGTCTTGTCCCTGCGCCTCGTCGCCGGACTCACGGTGGAGCAGACGGCGGAAGCAATGGGCAAAAGCGCCGGCGCAGTAAAGCAGCTCCAGCGTCGGGCGATCCTCAAGCTCCGGGAACTTTCGGTAGTAAAGGAGTTTCTGGCACCATGACAGCCCACCAGGAGCGCCTCGACGCTCTGGTTGACGACATGCTCCTCGATTCCGGTCTCGCCGGGGACGGGGAGGCACGCGCCGTCCTCCTCTCCTTGGGAGCACTCCGCTCGCTGCCTGCGCCTGCTCCCACCGGCGAGCTGGCTAAGTTGCTGGCAGCGCCAAGTCAACTGCCGGCGCCGGCCGTTGGCGCGGCCGCCGACGAACTCGCACGCCGCCGTCGTCGCCGCACCGGCCACAGGCCCACGCTCCTGGGCGTCGCGCTGATCGCCGGCATGGCTACGGGCATGGGCGGAGTCGCCGCAAGCGCTCCAGCTCCCGGACAGGAAGGCAGCCATTCGGTCCAGGAACTGCTGGCAGGCTGGTCGCCGTCGTGGGCGCTTCCTGTGCAGCCCCCTGCCTCCGGGACGCTCCCTGCCGACCCCTCACGCGGCACCGGCCAGGTGGCGGAGCCGGGGCAGGACACCCAGGGGGCGTCTCCGGCGCCGCGATCCGGCCCGATTCAAACCGACGGCGGAGGGCAGACGTCCGCGGACCAAAACCCCGGAGCCGTACCTGTGGGAGCGGGGGACCTGCCGGGCCACGAATCCGCCGGCAATGACGGCGGCACCGGCAGGGCTGGTACGCAGGACGACCAGGGAGGACCGTCCGTGGTGAATCCGGCACCAGGAGCCGGGGGACCCGGGGAGCCTGCCTTCGACGTTCCGGCGGGCACCAACGGAAACGGGCTTGCCGGGGACGGCAGACTCACCGATGAGGCCGCGAAGCCGCTGGACAACGTGCTCCGTCCGGTCGCGGCAACGACTGCCGCCGGCAAGCCCGCACTGCAGAGCTGGCTGCAGAAGTTCAAGCGCTAGATGCCCTGCTGCTGCCGGGACCCTGTACGGCGGCGGTAGGCTAAGCGGATGGCCCACGTTAACGATCCCGCTGTCATCGAACGCCTGATGAAAACCAAAGGCCGCTGGGCGATCGTTGGCCTCACCACCAACGAGTGGCGGGCCGCCTACGACACCTCGCTGTTCATCCGGGACCGGATGGGCATGGAAATTATCCCCGTCAACCTTCCCGGCGACCCCGTGCACGGCGAACAGGGGTACCGTACCCTCCACGACATTCCGGCGGAAAAGCACCCCATCGACGTCGTGGATTGCTTTGTGAACTCACAAAAGGTTGGTGCAGTGATTGACGAAGCAATCGCCGTGGGCGCCAAGGCCGTGTGGCTGCAGTTGGGCGTGATCGACGAAGCCGCGGCGGAGCGGGCCAAAGCCGCGGGCCTGGACGTGGTGATGGACGTCTGCCCGGCGCAGCAAGCCTGGAAGTTCCGGCTTTAGCAGTCGGCGACGCCGGGTATGGTCCTGCCCTAGCGGGGCACCAGGTGGGGATAATGCCGCTGCGTGACATCCGGGTGGGCGCGCATCCTCCCTTTCAGCATGTTGAGGCCGAAGGAGGCCAGCAGGGGATTGTTCGGGTCGTCCGTGATGCCCCTGGCCGCGGCCTTCAACTCCGGCTGAAGCGGAACCGGCTCGATGACCGCATCGAGCCGGGGCGACCAGAAGAACGGCACCGAGTACCGGTCAACACCAGGCGGCGGTGCCTGCACGCGGTGGATTGTCGCCGCCAGGTACCCTTCCGTGGCCACCTCGAGCATCTCGCCGAGGTTCACCACCAGGGCGCCCGGAAGGGGCTCGACGGGCAGCCACTCCGACGTGCCGGGCGGACGCACCTCCAAGCCGCCCACATCATCCTGCAGGAGGAGGGTGACGAAGCCATAGTCCGCGTGGGAACCCACGCCCTGGTCGCCGGCTGCCTCCACGACGCCGCCGACGTAGTGCACCAGCTTTCCCATCCATGCAGGCGAGTCCCGGAACGGCTCGTCGAAGTAGTCCTCCGGCAGCTGCAGTGAGACGGCAATGGCCCGGAGCAGTTCCATGCCCACTGCGGACATAAGCCCTGCCCATTCCATCGCGGCAGGCTTGAGCTCGGGAAAGGATTCGTCCGGCCACAGGTTGGGGCCTTGAAGGAGCCAGTACGGCTGGTCCGGCGGGTAGTCGCGGACGGGTTCCCGTTCCGGGGAGTAGTCAATCTGTTCACGGGCATCCGCCCGGCCCTGGGTGACCTCCGTGCCCATGCGCGTGTACCCGCGGAAGTGCGGTGACAGACGGTTATCCAGTTTCAGCCGTTCCTGGAGCGGAAGATCGAAGAAGCGCCGCACAACGTCAAGGAGATGGTCAGCCTGGCCGGGTGTACCGCCGTAACCGGTGACCTGGAAGAACCCTACGTTGTGCGTGGCGTAGCGCAACTGCTCGATGAATTCCGGACTGAAAGACCCGTAGGGCTGCCGTGCGGTGCTCAGGTCCAGAACAGGTATGGTGCCCTGATCGTGTGACATCCTCGCAGACTAGCACCGCTCCGGCCGGCTTTATAGGCTGGCCTCATGGACCCCGACGCGCTACGGAAAATCTGTCTGTCCTTCCCCGGCTCCTATGAGGATTACCCTTTTGGTCCGGAGACCGCCGTGTTCAAAGTCCGGGCCGGGGGCACCACGAGCCCTGCCAGGGCCGGGCACATCGGGAAGCTTTTTGCCCTGTCCTCGATGGACCCGCGGGACTTCTACGTCAACCTCAAATGTGAGCCCTCGCTGGCGGTGCAGCTGCGCGCGGCCCACCCGGCGATCACGGGCGCCTGGCACATGAACAAGACCCACTGGAACGGTGTCCGCCTGGACGGTACCCTTCCCGACGACATGGTGCGCGACCTGGTGGAGGACTCCTACGACCTTGTGGTGGCCGGACTCCCCAGGAGGCAGCAGGAACAGCTGGGCTGGGCACGGCTGGCCGGCTTCGAAAGTGCCGGTTTAGAAAGTACCGGTTTAGAAAGTACCGGCCGGTGACGGCGATGCGGCTGGCGGAGGGCTCGCTGAACTATCCCGGCGTGGGCAGCACCGAGCACGGGGACGCTCCGGCTGGCTTCGCACGGGTTTTGGAGGAGGCTCGCCTGGGCAGCGGGATGGAGGTGTACCAGCGGGTCGCCCACGGCATCCTGCGATGGGAACTGCAGCGGCGGGCAGGGCTGCGCGTCCGTGCCGATTCGCCCACTGTCGTTCCAGGGGCACGCGTGGTGAGCGGCTTCGGCGTCGGGCCTTTCCGCCTGGGGGCGCCGTGCGAGGTGGTCTGGGTGCGGGAGCCTGTGCCCGGCCTGCTGCCGCAGTCCGCCGGCTTCGGGTACGGGACGCTGCCCGGCCACCCGGCACGCGGAGAGGAGTCCTTCGAGGTGGTTATCGATGAGCAGGGCGGCGTGCTCCTGCGCATCCGGGCCTTCAGTAAACCCGCTAACTGGTTCTATGCCACAGGCGGACTGGTAACCCGGGCGGCCCAGCGCTACGTTACTTCCCGGTACATTGAAGGGGCACGCCAACTCGCCTCGGAAGGAACATCTTCGTGATCTTTATTGTCGTCAAGTTCAAGGTCAAGCCGGAATGGTCGGAGCGGTGGCTCGGGCTGGTTGAGGACTTCACGCAGGCGACCCGGCAGGAACCCGGCAACCTGTGGTTCGACTGGTCACGCAGCGTGGACGATCCCAACGAGTTCGTCCTCGTCGAAGCCTTCAAGGACGACGCCGCGGGCGACCATGTCAACAGCGACCACTTCAGGAGGGGCCTTGAGGACATGCGCCCGGCCCTTGCAGAGACTCCCCGGATCATCAGCCGCCAGCTCGACGGTGACGGCTGGGACCGGATGGGGGAGCTCACCATCTGATGTGGATTGGCTGGGTCGAGTTCGACATCCTCCTCGGCGACGTTCACAGCCTGAAGGGTAAGCGGTCCGTGGTCCGGCCGCTGCTCGCCGAGCTCCGGCGCCGCTTTGATGTGTCCGTCGCCGAGGTGGGGGACCACGACCAGTACCGTCGCACCAGGATCGGTGTGGGCATGGTGGCTGCCGACCGGGGCCACCTCGTGGAGGTGCTTGACGCCGTCGACCGCTTTGTTGCCGGGCGCCCGGAGATCGAACTCCTCAGCGCCCGGCAGCGGGAGCTGCACAGCGAGGACTGAGGTCCCGGGGTTACCAGGCCGCCTTCCACGTGATGTCGGCAAGCTTGGCCTGGCCCTGCAGGCTCGGGTGGAAGTAGTCGAGCCGGCTTACGTCGCCAGACGTGAACTTGTAGCGAGTAACAGCGTTACGGTCGGTGCGGCAGTTGTCGTACTGTCCGCAGACTTCCGCGAGGATCCGGTTGAAGGCAGCTTCACGCTGCACCACCTGCTGGCGCATTTCTTCGGTGTTGGAGGGTGCGAGCATGGATTGGCAAATCTGCGCCGCTGACCAGACAAGCTGGGCCGTCGCGCTGGTGCGGAGGACACTCCACAACTGATAGATGTCCGGAATGCTGCTGACGAAGATTTTCGCCGTCGGATTGTTCGCCTTAAGTATGGCCAAGGCCTGGGAAACGCTGTTCCGGAAGTCGGATTCCGAAGTCATCGTTCCTGCCGAGGACGTGCACAGGTCGTTGGCTCCGATAAGTATGGTGACGTAGCCGGTCCCCGCAGTAACGCCCCCGGCTTGCTGTACAAGATCCACTGCTTTGGCGCCGCTCACGGACAAGTTCTGGCTAGTAACAGCGCTGCCCGGCTGAAGCTGCACCAGCCTTTCGTAGTGGCTGCTGATGCCGTCGAACTGGCCGTCGCCTGTCGACCAGGATTGTGCGGGGTGATTTCCGTACCAGCAACAGACGTCGGTGGCCTGGGTGATGGAATCCCCAAGCGCAGCAATGCTGGGGGGATAGGTGGGTGGGGCCGCATTCGCGGGCTGCGCCCCGGCAATAACGAAAAAGAAGAGGAACGGGAACAGCAGGATTTTCATGAGCTTGCGCATGTCAGCCTCCTCGGGCCGGCCGTCCGCATCCTTGCGGCGGTCTCTACGCTGAATGGTGATAGGGAAACGCTACGCCCCGGTAGGCCGCCTGTATACGGGAGCAGCGGCCCGGTTCAATGCCTTAAGTGGAAAGAGCCCGCCGGGACCGGAATTAACCGGCCCAGCGGGCTCAATACCAGGTGATGCCTTAGCCGAAGTACTTCGGCAGGGTCCCTTCGTGGGCTTCGCGGAGGGCGTCGAGGGACAGGCTGTCCACGCCATTGATCTCCAGGGTGCCGCTGGCTGCGTCCACCACGCCGATGCGGGTGTGGGCGAAGCCGCGGGCGGTGCACATGTCGGTGAAGCGCACTTCCTCGGAGCGGGGGACACCCACGATGGCGCGGCCCTGGGTCTCGGAGAACAGCGCCGTGAACAGGTCCACGCCGTCGCGGTCCAGGACGTCCTGCAGCGCAATCCGGGCACCGACGCCATAGCGCAGCGAGGACTCCACCAGGGCGGCGGCCAGGCCGCCCTCGGAGAGGTCGTGCGCCGAGTCGATCATGCCGTCGCGGGACGCGTTGATCAGGATTTCGCCCAGGGCGCGTTCGGCCTCCAGGTCCACCTTCGGCGGCTGTCCGCCCAGGTGGCCGCGCAGGTTGGCCCATTCCGAACCGTCCAGCTCGGCAGCGGTGGTGCCCAGCAGGTAGATCGCCTGGCCGTCCTCACGCCAGCCCGACGGCGTGCGGCGGGCGACGTCGTCGAGCTTGCCCAGGACCGCCACCACGGGGGAGGGGTGGATGGGCGTGGTGCCCGTCTGGTTGTACAGGGACACGTTGCCGCCCGTGACGGGGATGCCCAGCACCTGGCAGGCGTCGGACAGGCCGCGGATGGCCTCGGCGAGCTGCCACATGACATCCGGGTCCTCGGGGGAGCCGAAGTTCAGGCAGTCGCTGACGGCCAGGGGAACGGCGCCGGAGGTGGCGACGTTGCGGTAAGCCTCAGCCAGTGCCAGCTGCGCGCCGTGGTACGGGTCCAGGTAGGTGTACCGGCCGTTGGCATCGGTGGCCAGGGCGACGCCCAGTCCGGTTTCCTCGTCCACGCGGACCACGCCAGCGTCGTCGGGGAACGCCATGGAGGTGTTGCCGCCCACGTAGCGGTCGTACTGGTTGGTGATCCAGGACTTGGAGCACATGTTGGGGGAGGACACCAGTTCCGTCACGGCGGCGGCCAAGGAGCCCGGGGAGGAAGGGCGGCCGGCATCCTGCACGGACCCGGTGAAGGTGTCCGCCTGGAGGCTGTCCTGCCACTCGGGGCGGGCGTAGGGACGGTCGTATACCGGGCCGTCGTGCGCCACGGTGCGGGGATCGACGTCGACGATCACTTCGCCGTCCCAGGTGATGATGAGGCGGCCCGTGTCCGTGACCTCGCCCAGCCAGGCGTATTCCACGGCCCACTTGTCCATGACTGCCTCGAACGCTTCCACGTTCTCCGGGGTAACCACGGCCATCATGCGTTCCTGCGACTCGGACATCAGGATTTCGCCCGGGGTCAGCGTGGGGTCGCGCAGCAGCACGGAGGTCAGCTCAACCTGCATGCCGCCGTCGCCGTTGGAGGCCAGTTCGGAGGTGGCGCAGGAGATGCCCGCTGCGCCGAGGTCCTGGATGCCCTCAACCAGGGAGCCCTTGAACAGCTCCAGGCAGCACTCGATCAGGACCTTTTCGGCGAACGGGTCGCCCACCTGGACGGCAGGGCGCTTGGACGGCTTGGTGTCGTCGAAGGACTCCGAAGCCAGCACGGAGGCGCCCCCGATGCCGTCGCCGCCGGTGCGGGCACCGAACAGGACCACCTTGTTGCCCTTGCCGGAGGCGTTGGCCAGGCGGATGTCCTCATGGCGCATAACGCCAACGGCCAGCGCGTTCACCAGCGGGTTGCCCTGGTACACGGAGTCGAAGACCATCTCGCCGCCGATGTTCGGCAGGCCGAGGGAGTTTCCGTAGCCCCCGATGCCGGCCACGGCGCCATGCATGACGCGGGCGGTGTCCGGGTGGTCAATGGCGCCGAAGCGCAGCGGGTCCATGACGGCAACGGGGCGGGCACCCATGGAAATGATGTCGCGGACGATGCCGCCGATGCCGGTCGCGGCACCCTGGTAGGGCTCAACGAACGACGGCGAGTTGTGCGATTCGATCTTGAAGGTCACGGCCCAGCCGTCCCCCAGGTTGGTCACGCCGGCGTTCTCGCCGATGCCCACCAGCATGTCCTTCTTCATCTCCGGGGTAACCTTCTCGCCGAACTGGCGCAGGTGGTTCTTGGAAGACTTGTAGGAGCAGTGCTCACTCCACATCACGGAGTACATGGCCAGCTCGGCGCCGGTGGGACGGCGGCCCAGGACCTTGACGATCTCGTCGAACTCGTTCTGCTTGAGGCCCAGCTCTGCCCAGGGCAGTTCGGTGTCCGGGGTCCTGGCAGCGTTCTCGACGGTGTCGATGTTGAACTTCTTGCTGGTTTCGATGCTCACTTGTCGCCTCCCACAATCTTGGTCAAAACGGAGGTGAAGAAGCCGAGGCCGTCGGTGTCGGACCCGCCGATCCCATCAAGCGACTCGGGGCCGAAGCCGGGCTCGGTGGCGTGTTCGGGGTGCGGCATGAGGCCCACCACGTTCCCGGCCCCGTTGGAGATGCCGGCGATGTCGCGGCGGGACCCGTTCGGGTTGAAGCCCATGTAGCGGAACACCACACGGCCTTCGGCCTCAAGGGCGTCCAGGGTCTTCTCGTCGGCGATGTACTGGCCGTCCTGGTTCTTAAGCGGGATGGTGATTTCCTGGCCCGCCTCGTAGTCAAGGGTCCACGCGGTGGTGTTGTTCTCCACCCGCAGGACCTGGTCCCGGCACAGGAATTTCAGGTGGTCATTCTTGATCATCGAGCCGGGCAGCAGGTGCGACTCGGTGAGGATCTGGAAGCCGTTGCAGATGCCCAGGACGGGAAGCTTCGCGTCGCTGTTGGCGGCGTCGATGATCCTGGACATCAGGGGCGCGAAGCGGGCGATGGCACCGGCGCGCAGGTAGTCGCCGTAGGAGAAGCCGCCCGGGATGACGACGGCGTCCACGTCGCCAAGCTGGGTGTCCGCGTGCCAGAGTTCGACGGCGGTGCCGCCGGCGAGGCGCACGGCACGGGCGGCGTCACGGTCGTCGAGGGTTCCGGGGAAGGTCACGACGCCGATCTTTGCGCCAGCGAGGCGCGGGTTGGCGGCGACGGCCACAGCCTCGCCGATCAGGGGAAGTTCAGTCATCTCAGGCCTCGACGACCTCGACGTTGACGACGTCCTCGATCACAGGGTTGGAGAGGAGCGTGGCGGCGGCGTCGCGTGCCTGGGCCAGGATGTCCTCGGTCACCTCGCCGTCGACGGTCAGTTCGAAACGCTTGCCCTGGCGGACAGAGCTGAAGCTGGTGAAGCCCAGCCGGGGCAGAGCGCCAACGATTGCCTTCCCCTGCGGGTCCAGAATCTCGGGCTTGGGCATGACGTCAACAACGATCCGGGGCATCCGGTAACTCCTGTGCATGAGCTTGGGTAAGGGCGCAGCGGAGTGGTGCCGTCTCACGCCGTACCGGGTGGGACACCGTGGTCAACTGTGTTGGTTCACTGTGTTCATTCACTGTGTTGGGTCACCGTGAGGACGGGCGCTCCGCGAGCTTGCTATATCATTCTACCGGCCCCGGCGGCACTCCCTGTATTCGGCCGTCCCGGGCCGGCGGCTCCTGCCGCGGCGGGCGCTGGCTGCGCCGTCCGGCGCCGGTTCTGGAGTTGGCCAGCCGCCTTCACTAGGATGGCGGAATGGGAGAGAATTCACGGTCCGTCCTGTTGCCGGTGATGGCCGCGGCGGTATTCGCCGGGCTGGGCCGGATGGTGTTCCAGAAGATCAAAGCCGACCGCATTGCCCGCGAAAACCGGGTCGCGGGCCCTGTCGACGAGAAGACCCGCCAGTGGATCAGTGAGGTGGTCCGGACGCCGCGCCAGTAGGCGCCTCCCTCTCCTCCTGCAACTGCCAGGGCGCCCTGCGGGGCGCCCTTTTTCGTGCACTTACGCACCTCACCGCCTGGCCGTATGACACAAAGCAAATTGCATGTTGTGGCCTATGTCATATTTCGCTCTCACTCTGTACTGTTTGAACCGGCTGGTCGCATGAATTTACAAGATCTGTAATTCAATGTGCCCGGCCAGTCGTTTCCGGTCCGCCATACCGCCGGCCCGGTACATCGTGAAAGGGTTGCACGTGAAATCAACTGGAAGTAGCCCCATCCGGGGCGGGGGATTCCGGAAGGCGGCGGCCCTGGCCGTCGGGTTGCCGCTCCTCCTGACCTCCATGGCCGTAACTCCCGCCTCTGCGGTGCCGGCCAGCCAGGACAAGCAGGCAGCAGTCGCCAGCGAGGGGCCCACCCAGTTCAGGGACGGGCGGTACATCGTGGTGCTGGCCGGGCCTGCTGCCGCCGCCTACGAAGGGGGAACGGCGGGACTCGGGGCAACGAAACCCCAAAACGGCAGGAAGCTCGACGCAGGCAGTCCCAACTACAAGGCCTACGATGCCCACCTTCGCAACCTGCAGCGGGACGTCGCAGCGAGCCACGGCGTTGCACCGGTCAAGCAGTTCACGGCCGCCCTGAACGGTTTCAGCGCCGGGCTCACCGCTGCCCAGGCCACTGCCCTTTCGAAAGACGGCCGCGTGCTGGCGGTGGCGCCGGACGTAGAAAACGCCCCCGACTACACCACCACCGACTTCCTCAAGCTCA
This sequence comes from Arthrobacter sp. AD-310, assembly GCF_054656615.1. NCBI lineage: Bacteria > Bacillati > Actinomycetota > Actinomycetes > Micrococcales > Micrococcaceae > Arthrobacter > Arthrobacter sp. AD-310. Next base: position 11,123 of record NZ_BAAHNO010000028.1, read on the forward strand.
CGGGTCCGGACGGCGCCTGGGCGAAACAGTTCGGCGGTGAGGCCAACGCCGGCAAGGGCGTGGTGATAGGAGTCATCGACTCCGGCTACGCCCCGGACAACCCGTTCCTCCAGGGAGAACCCCTGCAGCCCCTGCAGGGGGCGGCGCAGGTGGGCGTCCCCTACCGGACCGCGGACGGCAGGATCGCCATGCTTAAGGCTGACGGCACCACGTTTGAAGGCGAATGCCAAAAGGGCCAGCAGTCCGGTGCCGGCTTCAACGGTTCACTGTGCAACTCAAAGGTCATCAGCGCCCGGTACTTCGCGGATGCCTTCCTGCAGTACGTCGCCCCGCAGGACCGGGCAAAGGAGGAGCTTATCTCGCCCGTGGACGTGGGCAGCCACGGCACCCACACGGCCACCACCGCGGCCGGGAACGCCAACGTGGAGCAGGTCATCGACGGCTCCAGCTTCGGCCGCAGCTCAGGCGTGGCTCCCGCGGCCAAGGTAGCTGTCTACAAAGTATGTTGGGAAGACAACAATCCGGACACCGGCGGCTGCTACTCGTCCGCATCGGTGGAGGCCGTGGAGGCTGCCCTCAAGGACGGGGTGGACATCCTCAACTACTCCATTTCCGGCAACAACAACAGCACCACCGACCCGGTGGCGCTGGCGTTCCTCAACGCTGCGGCGGCCGGTGTTTTCGTCTCCGCCTCCGCCGGCAATTCCGGCCCGGCAGCGTCCACCGTCAATCACGCCTCGCCTTGGCTCACCACCGTTGCTGCGTCCACCTTCCCCAGTGACCTGCTCGGAACGGTCAAGGTTTCAGACGGGTCCCTGTACCGGGGCGCCTCCATCATGAAGACGGAAGTGGCAAACAAGCCTGTGATTGTGGCCGCAGCGGCCGCGGCGGCGGGAGCAGCCAACGCCAACCTCTGCGGCCCCGGCACTCTGGACCCGTCGAAGGTGGCCGGCAAGGTCGTCGTGTGTGACCGCGGCGTAGTTGACCGGACCGCCAAGAGCCAGGAAGTCCAGGACAAAGGCGGCGTCGGCATGATACTGGTGAACCTCACCAGCAGCTCTGAGGACGCGGACAACCACGTCCTTCCCACCGTCCACGTCAACGCGCCCAAGAGCCTCGAACTGAAGTCCAGGCTGGAGGCAAACCCCGCCCTGACGGTCAGCCTGGTCAAGGGCGACCTCACAGGCCAGCCGCAGTCACCCGCACCACAGATCGCCGGTTTCTCGTCCCGCGGCCCCAGCCTGGCCTCCGGAAGTGACCTGCTTAAGCCGGACATCACAGCCCCCGGCGTAAACGTCCTGGCCGGGGTCTCGACGATCGGAAACGACGGTGACCAGTTCGGCTTTATGTCCGGCACCTCCATGGCAGCTCCCCACATTGCGGGCTTCGGTGCCCTGGTCCTCAGCAGGCAGCCCGCATGGACGCCGGCCATGGTGAAGTCCGCCATGATGACCACGGCCTATCCTCTGGTCAACGCGGATGGCTCCGCGAACACGGATCCGTTCCAGGGCGGCGCCGGCCACATCGACGCCACCAGGGTCTTCGATCCCGGCATGGTCTACAACTCGGGCATCAGGGACTGGCTTGGCTTCCTCAACGGCCAGGGCGTTGATACGGGGGCTCCACAGGCGGGCACCATTGCAGCCCGCGACCTCAACCTGCCGTCCATCGCGCTGGGCAGCCTCGTGGGCGAAGTGCAGGTCAAGCGCCAACTGACGGCGCTCGTGCCGGGCACGTACCGCTCCGAGGTCAGCATGCCGGGCTTCAGCGTCCAGGTTGAACCCAAAGTCCTGAACTTTGGCAAGGCGGGCCAGACGCGGGAAGTGACCCTGACCATCCGGAACGTCAGCGCACCGGCCGGCAAGTTCAGCACGGGAACGCTGGTATGGAAGGGCCCGCGGACCGTGAGCTCACCGATGGCCATCCGGCCCGTTGACGCCCAGATCGCTCCGGCCTTCTCCTTCAGCTCAGCCACCGGGACAGGCAGCGGCACCATGGAACTGGTATCCGGCTCGGACCAGCCCATCGCCGTCGGTGTGGAAGGCCTGGCACCACTGGACCAGACCGCCGTGACCAAAACGCCGGGCGGGTACGCGCCGACGAATGACGCGCACAACGCACTCCTGCAGGTGACGGTCCCGGAAGGTGCCTCCTTCACCAGGCTGGGCATCCAGGCGCAGTCCGACGACGTCGACTGGGACATGGTGGTGTACGTGCCGAATGCTGCGGGCGGGCTGACGCCAACCCAGGTGGCCACTGCCGCCGCCAGCGAGTTCCTGGACCTGGAGTCCCCGCGCGCCGGGACGTACTACATCGTGGCCAACCTGTACTCCACTCCAGACGACGGGGCAGCCACCGCAGCCGTACAGGCCGTGACCTTCTCCGGCGATGCCGGCAACCTCACCGTGGAACCGAATCCCATCACCGCCTCCAACGGCACCGCCACGACGGCCACGCTGTCCTGGGCGGGACTGGCGGACGGAACCTATGCGTCCCGCCTGCGCCTGGGGGAGAACGGGATCCGGACCTGGGTCAACGTCCAGGTGGGAGCGGCTGCCCCTGCTGGAACGGGAGCCGGCACTGCCATCGGCCTGGCCCAGGCGGTACCCGCAGCCTGACGTCCCCGTCAATAAGTAAACCAAGCTCGACGCGTCAGTTTTTTCTGACCAGAACCTGTCAAGGCAGCGAGGGGCCCCCGGGTGGCAACGGCCGCCCGGGGTCCCTTGCTTCGGAGCGCCCTCCGGAGCGCCCTCCGGAGCGCCGCGGACGCCCCTCCGCGGAGCCACAGCGGTTCTCAGACGTTCCGGCCGCCGCCCAGCAGGGGTGCCATGGCGTTCCACCGGGAGATTTCACAGCCGTCGGTCCGGCTGAACACGCACTCGATCCGCCGGCCGTGGAACGTCCCGGTGACCACGGCAACCTGGGGGCCGCCGTATTGCTGCGTGCACAACTGCGGGGGACCGGGCTCCGGAAAGAAAATCCGTTCGCCGAACCTCTGGAGGGCAGCCAGGGCCGCCTGCGGATCCGGCAGGTTGCTGTCCGCGGCGCTGCTGCCGTCTTCGGAAGCCAGCCGGAACACCTGTTCACCGGCCGACGGGTCCTCCCGAAGCCGTATGGTGAGGTCGATCATTCCGTCACGCCGGCGGAAACCGCGGCCAGCTCCTGCGATAACCTGTCCCGCAGGACGGCCGCCTCAGCGGCGAAGGAACGCTGTTGCTCCACGTAGGCGGCCTTGCCCTGCGGCGTTTCAATGGCTATCGGCGGGTAGCCCCATTCCGCCAGGTCATAGGGCGATGCCTGCATGTCCATCACCCGGATCCGCCATGAGAGTTCAAAGCAGTCCATCACCAGCTCGCTGGGGAGCAGTGGCAGCAGCTTGTAGGCCCACTTGTACAGGTCCATGTTGGCGTGCAGACAGCCCGGCTGCTCCAGGTGCCGCTGGGTTTCCCTCGTAGGCGCAAGCTCATTCAGCGGGACAGCGTCAGGGGTGTAGAACCGGAACGCGTCAAAGTGTGTGCAGCGGATCTTGTTCTCCTCCACCACCCTGTCGGTACCGGCCGGCCCCAGGCGCAGGTTCAGGTACTCATGGCGCAGATCGAACTTGTCCTGGTGGTAGACCATCGCCCACTCATGCAGGCCGAAGCAACCGAACTGGGCCGGCCGCGCCGCGGTGCCGCGCAGGATGATCTCCGCGAATGCCACCGCCTCCCGGCGGTCGGCCAGGAAGCCGCCAAGGTCCATGGTGACTGCCGTGCTTCCCGACGGCAGCCCCAGGAAGGCCAGTTCGCCGTCGTCCAGCGTCCGGTAGTGCTTCCACCCGCTGCGGGCCGCCGCGCCATCACCGGTGAGGACGGCCCCCGCTCCCGGATGCCAACGGCTCAGCTGCCCCGGCTTCTGGGTGTAATACGTGAAGAGGAAATCTTCCACCGGGTGCTTCTGCCCGGCGGACCGCCGTGCAAGGTAAGGGCCGGCGTAGCGGCTGACGCGCTGCCCGTGGGCTTCCTCCCTCGCGCGCCACTCATCCGCCCCCAGGAGCCTAAGCGCCACCTGCGGCACCCAGTACATCCTTTGCGGCATCCCAGGCGCTGATTTCGCAACCGTTGGTGCGCGCGAACTCCGCCTCCACGGGGACTGCGTCTACGACGCCGGAAACGGTCGCCCTCTGCGGCCCGCCGTACTGCTCGGTGCATGCCTGGTCAGTTCCGGGCTTTGCCGGGCTGAGCAAAGCGGCGTTGTTCTTCAAGGCAGCGCAGGCCGCCTCCGGTGACGGATGGCTGCTTTCCCCGGCCGGGACACCGTCTTCGCAGACGAGGGTGTAGTTGACCTCCGGCTCCCCTTCGGCGGGAATGACGGTGATGGCCAGTTCGGCCTGGCCCTGACCCGGCCCGGCAGACGGCGCCGGTGTTTCCGGGGCAGGGGCCGGGACGGATGTTTCCGTGTCGGGCGAGGGTTCCGGGGTTGGGCTTGCCGTGGCTGAAGGAGAGGGGGCCGACGCCGAGGACGTGGCTGAACCGCCGTCCGGTGTGGGCGAGCAGGACGTCAGGACCAGCGCCGCGAATGCCAGCGCCGCCAGTTGCGGCCGTGGGTTACGCATGGTCTCGCCCCTCATTCATCCTTCGATTCTAGCTGGCCGGGTTGTCAACGCGGGGTTACTTGTGGCCGTTTTCGAGGCTCCCAGAGGGCCGGAAGTGACCCTGCGTTGCCCCTGCCGGCGGACTAGGAGCCATTGCCGGACGTCGCCGCGATGAGCCCCATCATGGAGGCGTGCAGTTCAGCGACCTGGCTGCGGGTCAGGCCCAGCCGGTCCATCATGGTGCCTGGAACCTGCAGCGCCTGCTGCCTCAAGGCGGCTCCCTTGGGCGTGAGCTCGACGGCGAGGGCACGCTCGTTCCCGTCGGCGCGGCGCCGCGTGATGAGGCCTCCTGCCTCCAGCCGCCGGAGGAGCGGGGAAATGGTGGCGGGCTCCTGGGCCAGGGCTTCGCTGATGTTCCGCACAGTCCGCGGGCTGCTTTCCCACAGGCACAGCATCACCAGGTACTGCGGGTGGGTCAGGTTGAGCTTCTCGAGGACCGGCTTGTACGCGCCAACGACGCTCCGCGCTGCCACGGTGAGGGCGAAGCAGAGCTGGTGCTCGAGGAGCAGATCCTCTTCCTGTCCTGCCTCTGCCGATACTGACGTGGTCATGCCGTCCTCCAATTGTTAGTGCACTAATGATTAGCGTACACTTTTAGCAGGATCAGCGACAGTGGAAGGAGTCGGCGCGTGGGCAAGGGCAACTCGGAGAACAGGGAAAACGCCTCGCAGCGGTTCATGCGGGCCACAGGCAAACTGCGGGCAATTTTCGGGCCCGCCAACCGCTCCTCCCTGGTGAACGACATGACGGATGAAAACCGCAGGCTGCTCGCCCAGCGGCAGGCCGAGACCCAGCAGTGGGAGACCATCACGCGGCCAGACGGCAGCACCTACGTGGTTCCCCGGAACCCGGACGACAAATCCCTGCGCTGACACCCCGGTAGCCACGAGGGGGCGGTCCGCCCGGTTTCCGCACGTGCCGCCGGCCATGCTTGTGCCGGCCCGGCTGCCCGGGTGCTTTTCCGGCCCCCGGGCGTAAAATGAGGGCACTGGCTCCGGCAGGAGGCAGCAGCTCTTTGCCCCGATGACCGGGAAGGGGGTGGAACAATGGCACATGTTATCCGCGGGTTCATGGGCGCAACTGACAGGCTGCGCTTCTTCTTCGGACCTGCCACCCGGCTCGACCCTGATACGCCGGTAGTGCACAAGCACGATGCGTTTGAACAGGCCTCCGAGGAAGAACTGACGCACTTTGTGGTGGAGACCGATTCGTCCGGCCACCACTACGCTGTCCGCCGCGAAGACCTTGACCGGGAGAGGCCGTAGGCGAAACCTGGACTGGCCGCCGGACATGCAAAAGCCGGGCCGCCTTCCGAACTATCGGAAGGCGGCCCGGCTTTTCGCGTAACTGCCCTGTGGCCTGACGCGGGAGGTACCGGTTAGCGGCCTGTGCCGCCGTAGACCGTGGCCTCGCTTTCGGCGTCGAGGTCGAAAGCCTTGTGGATCACGCGCACGGCCTCGTCGAGGAGGTCGGCGTGCGTGACCACCGAGATGCGGATCTCGGAGGTGGAGATCATGTTGATGTTGATGCCGGCGTCGGACAGGGCCTTGAAGAAGGTGGCCGAGACGCCGGGGTGCGAACGCATGCCGGCGCCAATGAGGGAGAGCTTGCCGATCTGCTCGTTGTACTCGATGCTTTCGAAGCCGATCTGGTCCTGGGCGGCGTGGAGCGCGGCCAGGGCGTCGGCGCCCTCAACGATAGGCAGCGTGAACGAAATGTCCGTCCGGCCGGTGCCGTGGGTGGAGACGTTCTGGACGATCATGTCGATGTTGGAGTGGGCGTCGGCGATGACCTGGAAGATTGCGGCCGCCTTGCCGGGGATGTCCGGAACGCCAACAACGGTGACCTTCGCTTCGGAACGGTCGTGCGCAACGCCGGAGATGATTGGCTGCTCCAAGGCAACTCCCTCTTGTGTGGTGATCTTGTCTTCGGCGCTGGGAATGACCCAGGTGCCTTCATGCTGGCTGAACGAGGACCGCACGTGCAGCGGCACGCCAAACCTGCGGGCGTACTCGACGCAGCGCAGGTGGAGGATCTTGGCGCCGGATGCTGCAAGCTCGAGCATTTCCTCGCTGGAGATGGTCTCGATCTTCTGTGCCGAGGGGACAACCCGGGGGTCGGCGGTGAAGATGCCGTCGACGTCTGTGTAGATTTCGCAGACGTCGGCTTCCAGGGCGGCCGCCAGGGCAACTGCGGTCGTGTCCGAACCGCCGCGTCCGAGCGTGGTGATTTCGTTGGTGCTCCGGCTCATGCCCTGGAATCCGGCCACGATGGCGATGTTGCCCTTGTCCAGGGCGGTGCGGATCCGGTGCGGGTCGACGTCGATGATCCGGGCTTTGCCGTGGATGCCGTCGGTGATCATGCCCGCCTGAGATCCCGTGAAGGACTGGGCGGAGGCGCCAAGCTTGTTGATGGCCATGGCCAGCAGTGCCATGGAGATGCGCTCACCGGCGGACAGTAGCATGTCCATTTCACGGGCCGGTGCCGCGTCGGTGACCTGGGCGGCCAGGTCCAGCAGCTCATCGGTGGTGTCGCCCATGGCGGAAACCACGACCACAACCTCGTTGCCGGCCGCCTGCGCGTCAACAACGCGTTTCGCGACGCGCTTGACGCCGTCGGCATCCGCGACGGAGGAGCCGCCGAACTTCTGCACAATGAGCTGTTTAGTCACCGCGCGGCCTGCGGACAGCCCCTGCGGCTGTGTTGCGTTGTGCACTTCGGTGATGGGCGTACTCATGCGCGTACCTTCATTGGATCGTGGAGTTCTGGAAACCAGGCAGCCTGACGCCTGAATGGCGGGACTTTCCCGGGACAGTTTATCGCTGCCCGCAGCGGGGCGTTGAATTGTGACCGAATCTCAGCCGCGGGAGCAGCGCCGGGCAGGAGTCGCAGGCGTACGCTCAAGGAATCAGCTTGCTTCAACTGTGGGGGACAGGTGCGCAACACATGGCGGTAATGCCGGAAAATTTGGACATCCCAGGCGGGACCGGGGGCGGAATCACGGCCCGGGCCGTCAGCAGGAGCTTCGGCACGGTGCGTGCGGTAGAGCACATGGACTTCCACGCTCCGCCCGGCAAGGTTACGGCCCTGATCGGCCCCAACGGAGCGGGCAAGACGACGCTCCTGTTGATGTTGGCCTCGCTGTTGGCCCCGGATACGGGCACGATCAGCGTGAATGGGCTAGACCCCTCCCGTCACCGGGCGGAAGTGCGGAGCAAACTTGGCTGGATGCCGGACACGCTTGGCGTTTGGGAGTCACTGACGGCCCGCGAGATCCTTACGCAGATGGCCCGCTTCTACCGCCTTCCTGCACCAGGAATTGGCCGGCGGGTCGAAACCATGCTTGGCCGGGTCCGGTTGTCCGATCTGGCTGACCAGCCCGCCCGGGTGCTGTCAAGGGGGCAGCAGCAACGGCTCAGCCTTGCCCGGGCCCTGATCCACGATCCGTCGGTGCTTCTCCTGGACGAGCCGGCGTCGGGACTGGACCCTGGTGCGCGTGTGGAGCTGCGGCTCATGCTGCGGCAGTTGGCTGCGGAGGGAAAAGCGGTGGTAGTGTCCTCCCACGTCCTGAGCGAGCTGGATGAAATCGCCGACGGCGCGGTGTTCGTGAACAAGGGCAGGACCGTGCGGCAGCAGACCACCGAAGAGGCCGCCGCCGCCGGCCGCCGGTACGCGATCTCGGCGTCGGACAACGCGGCCCTCGCCGCCAGGCTTGCCGAACTGGGCCTGGCGTTCCGGCCGGAGGAGGGCCGCCGGCCCGGCGTCAGCCTGGTGGTCCCCAACGACGACGACGCGGAACGGCTGCTTCGCGACCTGGTGCTTGCCGGCGTCGGAATCAATTCTTTCGCACCCGCCGCGGGAGCCCTGGAAGAGACGTACATGGACCTTGAGGGGGAGCGGCAATGAGCCAGCAGACGGACAACCCGCCGGCCCTTTCCCGGCCAGGCGCTGCGGGCGCCTACCTGTCCGGCGTGGGCAATGTGGTGGTTCTTGAACTGAAGCAGCGGCTGCGGTCCCGCGGCTGGTACATCATGCTTGGCATCTGGTTCCTCCTCACCGCGCTGGTGACATGGTTGACCTGGGCCAGCTGGAACGCGGCGCAGGAAGCCCAGCGTATGTACGGCGGGCCCTTCCCGCAGCAAAACGGCCCGGGATCCACCATCTTCGAGGTTGTGCTCGCATTCGTCCTGTTGTTCGCGCTGCTGGTGGCGCCGGCCTTGTCCGCCAACGCGGTAAACGGCGACCGCGCCGGCGGAACGCTGGCCATCCTCCAGGTCACGCTGCTGGAACCCGGACAGATCCTCTGGGGCAAGTTCCTCGCCGCCTGGCTGGCCGCCCTGGCTTTCCTCGCGGCCGGCACACCGTTCCTCATCATCGGGGTTGCGCTGGGCGGGCTGACCCCGGGGCACGTGCTGGTGTCGCTGTTGATGCTCGCCGTCGAAGTCGGGGTGGTGTGCGCCTGCGGTATCGGGATCTCCGCGCTCGCCGGGCGCCCGCTGTTCTCCATTGTTGTGACGTATCTTGCCGTGGCCGGGCTGACGGTCGGCACCCTGATCGCTTTCGGGCTGGGCACCGGGCTTTCGCAGGGGACGATCATGGCCAACACGCCGCAGTACCGCGCCTACGAACCGCTGGCCAACGGCCCGGAGGAGCCGGCATACACGTGCGCCGGTCCGCTCCGGGAGCAGCCGGCCATGCGGACTGAACGGGTGGCCTGGCTGCTGGCCATGAACCCGTATGTTGTGGTCGCGGACGCCGTTCCGTATCCCGACCGCCGCAGCCAGCCGGGATACCCGACGTTTGGCGCAATTGAGGGCATCAGCCAGAATGCCCGGCGTGCCTTGGCAGGACCGGAGGGTACCTACCCGTGCGCCAACGGCAAGGTCCAGCCCGCCTACCTGGGGCAGTCGACACCGTTGTGGCCTTTGGGCCTGGGCCTGCAGCTTGTGCTGGCGGGGATGTTGCTTGGCTTCGGCTGGCGCGCGCTGCGGACTCCGGCCCACCGGCTGGCCAGGGGAATGCGCATCGCATAGGCGTCCCGGTCCCCGGCATCTGGACAGCCACGGTGCGGTGGACCACCATAAAGGCAAAGCGGGGCTGGGGCCTGTCCGTGGAAAGGTGGACTGCCCGTGTCCGACGATCCGAAATCTTCCCTGGGCTCGGTCTCCGAGCCCTATTTCGAGCCGATTGGTCCCGGGGCGGGCAGCGCGTTCGAGGCAGGATTTGGGGACGACGACGGCATCCGCCGCCGCGCGCCCGTCTTCCAAAAGGCAGCGCTGGCGGGAGCGGCCGTCTGGCTGGCGGGCCTGGCCACCCTCCGGTTCTGGGGGATGGCAGTGGGAACCCTGTGCGCCGCGTGGGCCGGTGTGGCCGGCATGGTGCTGTTGCCGGGGCCGGCCGGGGAATCCACGCAGTGGTTGCCGGCCCCTGTGCTCACCTACCTGCTGGCTTCCTCGGTCCTGCCGGCGGCGGCAGCCCTTGCTGCCGTGCACTGGGGGATGTCTGCCTGCAGGCGCCCGACAGGGGGCGGAACGGGCGCTCGCGTCGTCACGGCCCTGGTGACCGCCGGATTGCAGGGCCTGGTCCTTGCCCTCCTCATTTTGGGGACATTGCTGGTACAGGCCGGCGCTGCGGGCCAGCCGGGTTCTGTGGCCGGCGTGTCAGCCGAAGTTGCCGCGGCGGAGGGGTTCATTTTCGGCAGCATGGGGGCGGCCGTTGGCGCAATCGGGCGGCGCACCGTCCTGACGCGCATCACCGGATGGGCGCTTGCCCTCTTCCTGGTGGCCGGCACAGCGGCCGCCGGGGCAGCGCTTGTCCCTGTGGTGCGTGCTGACGAGCCGGTAACGGTGGCGCTGAACATCGAACGGGCACCGGACGGAACCGTCATCGCCTACCAGTGCTCAGCTGTTTCCGCCGGCCTCAGGGAGGTCTACCACACCGACCGGATCATGTGGCTGCCGGCCATCAGCCCAAGTGTCGTGTTTGTCATGCTGGCCGGCGCACCCGGCGACGGCGCTGGACTCCTCGGCTGGCTTTCGGCAGCACTGCAGGAGGCGGCGGACGGCACCCGGGTTCCGTGCGTCAACGGTGAACCGCGGAGCACGGATGCGCCCGGAGCGCCACTGGCCGTGGTCGGGCTCGTCCTGCAAACAGGCGTCGCAGGCGTCCTGCTGGGCTGGGCGCATGCCGTCACCGGCCGGCGCCCTGACAAGGCGCGCTGACAACCGGTAGACGGGTCAGGTGAGGGCGTTGCGCCTGCCCTCGAAGGCACGCCCCAGCGTGACTTCATCGGCGTATTCCAGGTCGCCGCCCACCGGGAGGCCCGACGCGAGCCTCGTGACCGTGATGCCGATCGTCTTGAGCATCCGGGCAAGGTAGGTGGCCGTTGCCTCGCCTTCCAGGTTGGGGTCGGTGGCGATGATGACTTCCTGGATGGCGCCGTCGTTGAGCCTGGTCAGGAGTTCACGGATCCTGAGCTGTTCGGGGCCAACGCCGGCGATCGGGTTGATGGCCCCGCCAAGTACGTGGTACCGGCCACGGAACGAACGCGTGCGCTCCACCGCCAGGACGTCCTTGGACTCTTCGACCACGCAGATCACGGCGGGATCGCGCCGAGGGTCGCGGCAGATGTTGCACAGTTCCTCTTCGGTGACGTTGCCGCACACGGTGCAGAACTTGACCCGGTCCTTGACGGTGGTGATGGCGTCCACCAGGCGTTTCATGTCCTGCGGGTCTGCTTCGAGGATGTGGAACGCCAGCCGCTGGGCGGACTTGGGCCCTACACCTGGAAGGCGTCCGAGCTCGTCGATCAGCTCCTGGACTGCACCTTCGTACACGTTTCCCTCTTTAGCTTGGTATGGATAGCGGGTAAAGCAACTGTGGCAAGGCCCTAGTGACGGCGGGAGGGGCCGTCAGTACCGGGGCGGGAGCGGGCTTCCGTCGTGCGAGCGCTCCTCGATCAGTTTTCCGCCGAGGATTCGCTCCACTGCTGCCCGGCCGAACACCCCGGACTCTTCGATGGTTTCATCGTCCGCGCTGGGAATGTCCTGCACGTACGTCGCGCCGGCGGCAGTTGCCCTGGCGGGTGCCTTCGCCCGGCCTGCTTCAGCTTCGGGGCTGTTGGACAGCCGCTGGTACAGGCTTTGCCGGGCACCGCTGTTCCCGGCCGGAGGTGCTCCCACCGGCGACAGGGTGCCCGCTGTGGACGGGGCGGCTGCGGGACCGGCGGCGGGTGCCGGCCGTTGCGGCGTGGCCGTGGCCGGACCTGCTGCGGGAGCGGAGGCCATCGCGTATTCGGGAGTCCTGGCGGGTGCCGGACTGGACGTGGACGTCACCGGGATGGACGGCGGGACCTGGGCCGTGGCCGGCTCGTACCGGGGCACCGAAACCTGTCCGGACTGTTCGTCCGCGGTTGCTGGGGCCTTCCCAACGTTGCTTTCGTTGCCCACCACCCAGACTCCGGGCGCCTGTTCCACTGCACGGGTCCACGGGTCGTGGGCCGAGTCCTGTGCCGTGGAAGCGGGCGCGGACACGGCGGTGCCAGGGGTTGTTGCGGGGCCGGCTGTTCCGGGTCCGGCCGCGCCGACTGCCGGCTGGTTTCCCTGGTTGCCGGACGGGGCGGTGTCCGGCGGCGTGGTTACCGGGGCAGGGCGCGTGCGCTGGGGCGTCGGCTCCCAGTCCGCGGGCGGTTCTTCTTCCAGCGGGGGAGCGTCCTCGTCGCGCGGCGGCCCCCAATCGTCGTCCGAATAGGAGTAGTCCCCGGCAAGTTCGGGGTAGGGCCTGGCGTTGGCGGCCGGATAATCCTTGGTGCCGCCGGCGGGGGAGGCAGGAGCCGGGCGGGCGGCGGGACCGGCCGCCGGCGCGCCGCTTGGTTCGGAGCGCACGGGTGCCGGCACGGGTGCGGAACCGTCCGTGCCGGCTACTGCGCTGCTGCCGGATCCAGGGCGTCCTGCCGTGTGAACAGGTACAGAAGGAGCGGGCGCGGGCGCATCAGCCCGCAAAGGTTCCGCTGGTGCGGCTGCGTCTGCCCCCGACGATGCTGCTGGTGCCGGTGCCTTCTGGTCCGGGGCTGTGGGGGCCGGCGCGGGTGCCAGGCCCCAGGCGACATCAGCCGACGTAGCCACGGCCGTGGCTGGCGGGCTGGCCGGAGCTTTTGGGTTTGGTTCAGAGCTCGCCTGGCTGGCGCCGCCGGCAACAGCGTTGACCTGGCAGTCGATCCCCATCGTTTTGTGGATCGCCTGCCGCAGGTTTTCGGAATGGTCCGCGCGGCCGAAAGCGCCGGCGAGTCCCTGCGTCGTGAACGCCAACGTGAGGACGGCGCCGTCAAAGGAACTGACCTGCGCGTTCGGCTCCACAAGTGCCCACGTGCTGCGCTTGATCTTTGCCAGCGTTTGGAGGACATCCGGCCAGGCCCGACGCAGAACCTCGACGTCGCCCATCCCGGCGCGCGCGGATGCTGCGGCCGGGGGTGTGGCCGCGGAGGCCGGGGACGCGGGGGCTCGGGCCTCACCGGCAGGGGCGGGGGCGCCGGCGGAACCGGGTTGCCCGGAAACGCCTGCGGGTTCCGCCCGGACGGAAGCTGGTCCCGCCTGCGGGGCCGGGCGGGCAGCGGCCGGTCGCTCCGCCGGGGGACGGGCTCCCGCGGAGTCGTCCACGGGCCAGTCACTGGTGCTCACTCGGGGAGGAGTCAGGCCACTTCTGCCGGCAGTTGCGGCCGGCGCGTCCCCGGCGGCAGCCGGTCCCTGCCGGTCCGTTCCAACCGCAGCGGATTCGGCTGCCGGTTGCGGCACAACGGGCAGGGCAGCGGAAGGCTGTGCCGCAGCGGGTTCGGGCGTACTGGGCCGGGCAGGAGCCGGTTCCGTCGCCACCGGCGGGGCCGGGCTGACCCGCTGGGCTTGCGCAGGCACGCCTGAAGCACCGGCATCGGCACTGGCACCGGCACCCTCGCCGGCGGCAGCACCGGCGTCGTTCCCTGCATAGCTGAGGCGGCGCTCCACGCGGTCGATACGCGCCGCCATCCCGCGTTCATTCTGGTCGGAGCTGGGGAGCAGGATCCGGGCGCACAGCAGCTCCAGGTGCAGGCGCGGGGACGTGGCACCCGTCATCTCCGTCAGGGCGGTATTAGTGACGTCGGCAGCCCGCGACAGTTCCGCCGAACCCAGACTATGGGCCTGGTTCTGCAGCCGTGCTATCTGGTCCGCAGGCATGCCACGAAGGATGGTCTGGGCGCTTTCCGGCATTGCCTTGACGATGATGAGGTCGCGGAAACGCTCCAGCAGGTCCTCCACGAACCGGCGCGGGTCGTGTCCGGTCTGGATCACCCGGTCCACGGCACGGAAGACCGTGGCAGCGTCGGAAGCGGCCATGGCCTCGACAACATCGTCCAGGAGCGAGGCATGGGTGTAGCCGAGCAGCGCCACGGCGAGCTCGTAGTCAAGCCCGTTGGGGCCTGCGCCCGCCATAAGCTGGTCCAGGACGGACAGGGAGTCACGGACGGAACCGCCGCCGGCGCGGATGACCAGGGACAGGACTCCGGGGGCTACCGGGACGTTTTCCTGGTTGCAGAGGAGCTCAAGGTAGGCCATCAGGGGTTCGGGCGGCACCAGCCGGAAGGGGTAATGGTGCGTGCGGGAGCGGATGGTTCCAATGACCTTGTCCGGTTCCGTGGTGGCAAAGATGAACTTGATGTGTTCCGGTGGCTCTTCGACGATCTTCAGCAGAGCGTTGAACCCTGCCGAGGTGACCATGTGGGCTTCGTCGATGATGAAAATCTTGTAGCGGTCGCGCACCGGCGCGTAGGTGGCCCGCTCGCGGAGGTCGCGGGCGTCATCGACGCCACCGTGGCTGGCGGCGTCGATCTCGATGACGTCCAGCGAACCGGGCCCGCCCCGGGCCAGTTCAATGCAGCTGGGGCACTGGCCGCAGGGGGTGTCCGTGGGTCCCTGCGCGCAGTTGAGGCAGCGGGCCAGGATGCGGGCGGATGTGGTTTTGCCGCAGCCCCTGGGGCCGGAAAACAGGTAGGCGTGGTTGACGCGGTTTTTCCGCAGCGCCGTCATAAGCGGCTCGGTGACATGCTCCTGACCGATGACGTCGGCGAACGAGTCGGGACGGTATCTGCGGTAGAGGGCGGTAGTAACTGTCACAGAAAAACCCTACCAATCCGGGCCGACATCCTGCCGCCCTGTGGGGGAATAGTAAAGACCCCCCATGCACCCGCCAGAGCCCGTCTACCCTTGCTACCTTCCGGTCCTGGGGGAGTTCAACAGGATGACGCCACATGAGGGGCCGTCAGATACTTTACCCGATCATCCGGCGTGACTCGAATCGGCGCTCCTGCCCCAGCCGTTCACCGGCCAGCTCATAAATTCCGGTTCCTCGTAGGGGTGGACCACCCGCAAAGCGGCTACCACGTCCTGGAGGACCGGGGCCTCCACCACGCACTCGATCCGGTCTTCCGCCACTTCCTCCGGTTCCCCGGGGCTCCCCAGGAACGGAGCGGCGCCCTCCTGCGGGATGAAACGGCCCGTACCGGGCGTCACGAAGGAACAGTGCGTATAGTTGCCGATCCTGCCCGCGCCCGCGTCCCCCAAAGCCGCCAGGACCTGCCGCGTGTGGGTGGCGGGCGTGTAGACCACCAGGGCATGAAGCTCCGTCATGCTTCCATCGTGCCGGATCGGCCTTTGAATCTGCCCCTTTTCGTTGCTTATCCCTTCACCACCAACGATCATGGGTATGTACACCGATTGGGGCAATGCCCGGATGGTGAGCTGTGTGGCCTGGCTGAACGGGGCCGGACCCGGCGGCTCAACGGAGTACCAAGGGAATGGGCGCGTTGGGGGCGTCCATTTCTGGTTAAGCCCCATCACCGCTGCCGCGCCCGGGGCCTGGGCCTGCCGGAAACGGGGTCTCCGGCACCCGATTGGGCGTTGCGGGAATCTTCAGGTAATCTAGTACCTGCTTTTGATTCAGAAGCAGTTGGAGAATTCGCCTAGCGGCCTATGGCGCACGCCTGGAACGCGTGTTGGGTTAACGCCCTCGGGGGTTCAAATCCCCCATTCTCCGCCGGTTGAGAACCCGGCCCCGCCTATGCGGGGCCGGGTTCTTGCGTTTCCGCGGCTAGGGGATGTCCGCCTCCGGCCGGCCGAGCCGCCGCAGTCGGGCCCTGGCGGCGAGTTCGCTGGGTCCTTTTGGTCCCAGGGCGAGGCGTACGACGCCGAGGACAGCTTTCGTGGCCAGCTTCACCGGCAGGGGGAATGGGCCCAGTCGTGGAACCTTGAGCCCGAGCATCTCCCGGTACCTGGGCTCCAGGCTGTACACGGCCCCGGCGAACAAAATCCGGTAGCCGGGGCGCAGGATCGGATGCAGGGGAGCGTGCCGGATGAAGTCCACCGTCTCCGCCACGCGCGCGTCGACACGGAGTTCGCCACTGCCGTACCAGCGGTCCAGCTGCCGGCGCATCTCCGCCTCGGTGGCCGGCGGGTCATCCACACCCATCAGCCGTCCGGCCTGTGCCCATTCCCGGACGTACGCGTCGGGTCCGCCGGGAATGCTGCCGCCCCAGATTTTGTGGGCGGTGAGGAAAGCATCCGTGAACGCGATGTGGATCCAGCCGGCCAGTTCGGGATCGTTGGCGCTGTAGCTGCGCAAAGACCCCTGGTTGTCGCTGTACTTCCCCTGTACGGGCTCATGGAGCCGCTGCACCCGGCGGGACGCTTCCGCCGCCGCCTCCCTTGAGCCGTACGTCACCGTAAAGATCCATCGGATGGTGTGGGCCAGGCGCCCCAGGGGGTCGTCCTTGAAATTCGAGTGCTCGTGCACACCGGCAAGCGCGCCCGGGTGCAGTGACTGCATAAGGAGGGTCCGGATGCCGGCGACAATCGTCGGCATGGACCCGTGCACCGCCCACACCGCAGAGCCTGGAAGGTGGTATCCGGGGTCGTCCCCGTCAGCAAGGCGCAGCGCCCAATCGGGCGGCGCGCCGGTCTTGCCCGTGAAGGTCCGCTTGAGTTCGTCCTGCCAATATCGGATGACATTGCGCATATCCCATTGTTGCCCACGAGGGGCTCAAGACCAGCGCAAATTTGGCGGATTAGGGCTTCACACTTTTCCGGGCGTGTGGTCCCATAGGTCATACCGTCATGACACGGCGGAGCATACGTCGTGGGGTTCATTGTGGGCACGTATCGCGGTAGTCGCAAGGACGGCGGGCGTCAGAGTGAGCGCGCATCGGGGGGTTACCCGCTACAAGAGAGGGTTAAGTTCCGTCGCCGGGCCGGCGCTCCGGATTTCGGAGGGGCCTGTTGCGGAGGGCGTGCCGGCCCGGCGGACGGAAACCTGGTCAGGCCGCGGCGAATTCCTCTACGGTGGCCTTTTCCCGGGCCTCGGTGAGGTAGCGGGAGTAGGCGGGGAGGGTGAGGAAGGTCGGGAATTCGCGGGCGAGGGTGACTTCTTCGAAGATGTCGCGGGCGTCTTCGAACCGGTCGCCGTCGAAGCGTTCCAGCCGTGCAAATTCTGCGTCCAGGAGTTCCTCGACCCATTCGTGGGTGACGATCTCGCCGTGGTCGGTGATGGCGCGGGCGTAGATCCACTGCCAGAGCTGGGAGCGGGAAATTTCGGCGGTGGCGGCGTCTTCCATGAGGTTGTGGATGGCCACTGCGCCGTTGCCGCGGAGCCAGGATTCGATGTAGCGGATGCCCACTTCGATGTTGTTGCGGATGCCCTGTTCGGTGATGGTGCCGGTGGTGGCGGCCACGTTGATGAGGGCGCGGTCGTCCGGGGTGACGTCCTCGCGGAGCCGGTCCAGCTGGTTCGGCTTGTCGCCGAGGATGCCGTCGAACACTTCCCGGCAGACGGGCACCAGGTCCGGGTGGGCCACCCAGGAGCCGTCGAAGCCGTCGTTGGCTTCGCGGGTCTTGTCTGCCCGGACCTTTTCGAGGGCGATGGTGTTGGCCTCGGGGTCCTTGCGGTTGGGGACGGCTGCGGCCATGCCGCCTATGGCCATTGCGCCGCGCTTGTGGCAGGCCCGGACCAGCTGTTCGGTGTAGGCGCGCATGAAGGGCTGGGTCATGGTCACCTGGGCCCGGTCCGGCAGGACGAAGCGCGGGCCGCGGGTGCGGAAGTTCTTGATGAGCGAGAAGATGTAGTCCCAGCGGCCGGCGTTCAGGCCGGCGGCGTGGTCGCGCAGTTCGTAGAGGATTTCCTCCATTTCGAAGGCCGCGGTGATGGTTTCGATCAGCACGGTGGCGCGGATGGTGCCCTGCGGGATGCCGAGCAGGTCCTGGGCGAGGATGAAGATGTCGTTCCAGAGCCGGGCTTCGAGGTGGTTCTCGATCTTGGGCAGGTAGAAGTACGGGCCCTTGCCCTGGGCGAGGAGGCGCCGGGCGTTGTGGAAGAAGAACAGGCCGAAGTCCACGATGCCGCCGGCGATGGGTTCGCCGTCGATGAGCATGTGCTTCTCGGGCAGGTGCCAGCCGCGGGGCCGGACCACGATGGTGGGCAGGTCGCCGGCGGGCTTGAGCTTGTATTCCTTGCCTTCGTCGGTGGTGAAGTCGATGCGGCGTTCCAGGGCGTCGGTGAGGTTCAGCTGGCCTTTGATGACGTTACGCCAGGTGGGGGTGGAGGAGTCTTCCATGTCCGCGAGCCAGACCTTGGCGCCGGAGTTCAGCGCGTTGATGGTCATCTTCTTGTCCACCGGGCCGGTGATCTCCACGCGGCGGTCCTCCAGGCCGGGGGCCGGGGGAGCGACCCGCCAGGACGGGTCGTTGCGGATGTGCTCGGTCTCCCGGAGGAACCGCGGATCTTGGCCGGCTGCGATCTCCGCGCGCCGGGTCCGGCGCGCCTGCAGCAGTTCCTGGCGGCGGCCGGCTGTAGCCCGGTGCAGCTTGCCAATAAAGGACAGTGCGTCCGGGGTCAGCACCTCATCCTGCCGGCAGACGGGCTGCGCGGTCATCGTAATGCCGTTGATCGTAAATGAGTCGGTAAAGCGGTTCATTTCAAGTCTCCTTAAAGACGAAAAGGGAAGTTCGACGGCGGGTAGCGGCACCAAGGGCGAGGAACGCGCAAAGCCGAAGGAGCGGTGATGCGGCAGCCTGCGTAAAGGGGCCCTGTGCCCGCCCCCGACCGAGTTCTACGAGGTCATGGGGCGGGCATGGTGGGCCCACGATGCCGGGGGGCCCCGGCTGAGCTTGCGAAGCTGGGGAGGCATCGGGGAATAGCAGGCAGAGCATTGCCGCTCCGAAGGCGAAGGTGACCGATCCGCCGTCGTAAGTTGCTAGTGGAACTGGCCCTCTTCGGTCGATCCGACCAGGGCGAGGGTGGACGCGTTCGGGTTGAGCGCGGTGGAAATGGTGTCGAAGTAGCCGGTGCCGACTTCGCGCTGGTGCTTGGTTGCGGTGTAGCCGCGGGACTCGGAGGCGAATTCCTTCTCCTGGAGTTCGACGTAGGCGCTCATGCCTTCGCGGGCGTAGCCGTGGGCGAGGTCGAACATCGAGTAGTTCAGGGCGTGGAAGCCGGCCAGGGTGATGAACTGGAAGGTGAAGCCCATGGCGCCGAGTTCACGCTGGAACTTGGCGATCGTGGCGTCGTCCAGGTGCTTCTTCCAGTTGAATGACGGCGAGCAGTTGTAGGAGAGCATCTGGTCCGGGAACTCGGCCTTGACGGCTTCGGCGAACTTGCGGGCCAGTTCCAGGTCCGGGGTGCCGGTTTCCATCCAGATCAGATCGGAGTAGGGGGCGTAGGCCTTGGCGCGGGCGATGCAGGGTTCGATGCCGTTGCGGACCTTGTAGAAGCCCTCGGCCGTGCGCTCACCGGTGATGAACTCCTGGTCCCGTTCGTCGACGTCGGAGGTGATCAGGGTGGCTGCCTCGGCGTCGGTGCGGGCGATGACGACGGTGGGGGTGCCGGCGACGTCGGCCGCGAGCCGGGCTGCGTTCAGGGTGCGGATGTGCTGCTGGGTGGGGATCAGGACCTTGCCGCCGAGGTGGCCGCACTTCTTTTCCGAGGCGAGCTGGTCCTCCCAGTGCACACCGGAGGCGCCGGCCTGGATCATGGACTTCATCAGCTCGTAGGCGTTCAGCGGGCCGCCGAAGCCGGCCTCGGCGTCGGCCACGATCGGGACCAGCCAGTCCTCAACGGACTGGACGCCTTCGGAAAATTCGATCTGGTCCGCCCGCAGCAGGGCGTTGTTGATGCGGCGGACAACGGTGGGGACCGAGTTGGCCGGGTAGAGGGACTGGTCCGGGTAGGTGTGGCCGGAGTTGTTGGCGTCCGCGGCGACCTGCCAGCCGGAGAGGTAGATGGCACGCAGCCCGGCCTTGACCTGCTGCACGGCCTGGTTGCCGGTCAGGGCGCCCAGGGCGTTGGTGTAGTCGCCGGTCTTGTGTTCCTCGGTGAGCTGCTTCCACAGCTTCTCGGCGCCGCGGCGGGCAAGGGTGTGTTCTTCGGAGACACGTCCGCGGAGGCGGACGACGTCGGAGGCTGAGTAGTCCCGGGTCACACCTTCCCAGCGGGGGTTGGCGGCCCATTCAAGCTCCAGGGCGGCAGCCTGCGCTTCCGGCGTCTGCGAGGTGGGCTCAAATGCTGCAGTCATCGTTGATCTCCTTGATTGAGCTCCGGAGGTGGTTGGCGGGAACCGCGTCGTTGAGGTTCCCACCGGCTTTTCCGGTGCGGTGTTTCTTTCCGTGACAACTACTTTTCAGCACTTTCAACCCCCTTTCTAGAGAAGAACCCTGGAAAGAAACGCACTTCTTCACGTATTCTTCAGAAATGTCGCCTTCAAGCTGGAACAGGGAAGTTTCGCAGCCGCCGCCCGCATCCTCCGCGGGCGAACTGGACGTCATCGCGCTGGGCCGCCGGGTGCGCCACCTGCGCAAGCAGGCCGGGCTGACCCTCGATGACCTGAGCGCCGCCGTCGGAACCGCTCCCAGCCAGCTGAGCCTGATCGAGAACGGCAAGCGGGAGCCCAAGCTCACACTGCTGCAGCACCTCGCATCTGCGCTCGGTGTCAGCATCGACCAGCTGCTCGGGGCGGAGCCGCCCAGCCGCCGCGCGGCCCTGGAGATCGAGCTGGAACGGTACCAGCGCGGGCCGCTCTACGAGTCCTTGAACCTGCCCAAAATCCGCATCAGTTCGCGGCTTCCGCTGGATGTCCTTGAGGCACAGGTGGGGCTCCTGCACGAGCTGGAACGCAAGATGAACGAGCAGGTGGCCACCCCTGAAGAAGCCCGCCGCGCCAACGGCGAACTGCGGGCCATGATGCGGGAGCGCGGCAACTACTTCCCGGAGTACGAGGCCGAGGCGCAGAAGGTCCTCAAGGAGGTGGGCTACACCACCGGTCCGCTGAGCCAGCACGTCATCGCGGACATCGCGGCGCACCTCGGATTCACCCTGCACCATGTGGGGGATTTGCCGCATTCCACCCGGTCTGTGACGGATTTGAAGAACCGCAAAATTTACCTCACGCAGAGCCAGCGGCAGGACCATGACCCCCGCTCAGTCCTGCTGCAGGCCCTGGGGCACTACGTCCTGGGCCACGAGACGCCCAAGAACTACGGTGACTTCCTGGCCCAGCGCGTGGCCACCAACTATTTCGCCGCCGCGCTGCTGCTCCCGGAACAAGCCACCGTGGAATTTTTGCAAAAAGCGAAAGCGGCCAAGGAAATCGCCGTGGAGGACATCCGGGACGCGTTCGCCGTTTCCTACGAGACCGCCGCCCACCGTTTCACCAACCTGGCCACCAAGCACCTGGGCATCACCACGCATTTCCAGAAGACGCACCAGAGTGGCATCATCTACAAGGCCTATGAGAACGACGGTGTGAACTTCCCCCAGGACCACACGGGCGCCATCGAGGGCCAGCCGTCCTGCAAGGCCTGGACCTCCCGCGCCGTGTTCGATGTGCCGGACAAGTTCAGCGCCTACAGCCAGTACACGGACACCCCGTCCGGCACGTACTGGTGCACTGCGCGCACCGAGCGCTCGGCGACCGGCGAGTTCTCACTGAGCATCGGTGTGCCGTACCAGCACGTGAAGTGGTTCCGCGGGCGGGAAACGACGGCCCGGGCCACCTCCAACTGCCCGGATCCGACCTGCTGCAAGCGTCCACCCGCAGAGCTGGCCACGGCATGGGCCGGAAACGCCTGGCCGTCGGCCCGGGCCCACTCCCACCTCTTGGCCGCCATGCCGCCGGGCGCCTTCCCCGGCGTGGACGAGACCGAGGTGTACAGCTTCCTGCAGGCCCACTCGGCATCTTAGAAACGCCCCATCAGATCCTGCCCGCCTTTTCCTGACGCGCCATCAGTTCCTGCGCGCCTTTGCCTGATGCCCCATCACTTTCCTGACGAAAGTGATGGCGCGCTTGGGGTTTTGGGGCGGGAGGTGATGGCGTGTTGGTTTACCCGTGCAACGCCCGGTAGGCATCCGCCGCGGCCGGGTGCAGCGGGACGCCGGCGGTGTTGATCAGGGTTTCCGGGCTGAGGAACTGGACGCCAAGGCTGGACTGGGGAATCAGTTCACCGGCGTGGTGCACCAGAAGCTGGACCGTCCGCTCTACAGTGGCGGGGTCCAGGTCGGCCCGGCACAGGAGCAAATTCGCGGCTCCCACCGTCCACACCGCGGGAACGCCGGGGTAGCTGCCTTCGGGAATGAGCACGCGGTCGTACTGGGCTCCGTGCAGCCGCCGCAGTTCCGGCAGGAGCGGCGACAGGTCCAGCAAGGCCAGGGCCACGTCCTGCCCGGCCGCGGTGATCGCGGCGGTCGGCACGCCGCCGGACCAGAACAAGGCGTCCACGGTGCCTGCCTTCAGGGCGGTGAGGCCGTCGTTCAGTCCCAGGCTTACGACGGCGACAGTCCCGTCCCCGGCCGGGGCGCCGTCGGCAGAGGTACTGAGCCCCGCTGCCGCCAGCAGCCGGGGGGTAGTGAGGGAGGTTCCGGAGCCTGGCTGTCCGGTGGCCACCCTGCGTCCGGCCAGGCCGGAGATGGCGGTGATTCCGCTGTCCCGGCGCACCACACAGTGCACGTAGTTCTCATAGACCTTGCCGAGGGCAGCTACATCCGCTCCGCCCGGATCCTGGGGTTGCCCGGCGGCGTCCGCCAGGGCAACAGCGAATGTTGCCCGCCCGGCCCGCAGTTCGGCAATGTTGTCCAGGCTCCCGCCTGTGGACAGCGCCCGCGCCGAGCCGGCCACGCCATGGCGTTCCAGGGATGCCGCGAGCAGGGTGGAAAATTCCAGGTAGAAGCCCCCGGGTTCGCCCCCGGCCACGGTCAGCTCATCCGGGCGGTCGGCCGTGCAGGCGGCGAGGACGGAGGGAAGGGTTACAGCCGCCACAAGGCCGAGGCCGGCTTTGAGGGCGGTCCTTCGCGGAAGGTCCAGGCGTAAGTCAGCCACGCCCACCGCCCAGTCCAGTGCCCGGGGTGCCGGCCGCGAGGGGAAACTCCAGCCGGGCGGACAGGCCGTGCGGGGCGGCGGCGCCCAGCACCAGACGCCCGCCGTTTGCAGCGGCCAGCTCGTCCACGATCGTTATGCCCAGGCCTGTTCCCCGGACCGCCGCGTGGCGGGGCGAGCGCCAGAACCGTGTGGCAGCATAGGTGCGTTCCTGCTCTGAAAGCCCGGGCCCGTCGTCGGCAATTTCCACCGCAACCGCGCCCCGGGCCACCGTAACCGAGGCGTTCACTGTGGCCCCCGGGGCGTACTTGATGGCGTTGCTGAGGAGCTCACCGGCCATCTGCGCCAGTTCGGCGGGCTGGCATGCAACCAGCGCCGGGTCCCGCGGCGGCGGGGCCAGGACAAGGCGCACTCCAGCCCGTTCCGCGGCGGGGGTGGCACGCTCCACTTCGCCCTGCAGGACGGGGAACGGATCAACCGGTCCGGCAGCGGGCCGGGCGACCGGGCTGCCAAAGGCGCGCACCGAGTCTTCGCTGGCCCGGTGTTCGGCTGCAGCAAGCTTCAGCACGCCGTCCAGGATTTCCTCGACCCGTTCCAGCTCAGCCATCACATTGCCTGCCGCGTCGTGGTCCCGTGCCGTCTTGAGTTCCAGCTGCAGCACGTCCAGCCGCAGCCGGAGTGCGCCGATGGGATTCCGCAGCTGGTGGGACGTGTCCGCGATCAGCTGGCGCTGCGCTTCGATGCTGTCACCCACGGTGCGGGCCATGGCGGTGAAGGACCGGCTGAGCTCCCGCAGTTCCGGCGGACCGTCCTCGGGCAGGCGCCCTGCCCGCCCCGTCGTGGCCAGTTCGGTCACCGCCGTGTTCAGCCGCAGGACGGGCCGGAGCACCCAGCCCGTAACGCGGGACGCCGCCAGCAGGAGCACCGCGGCGAGTACGACGGCGGCCGCGGCCACGAGGAGCCAGCGCTCGCGGAGTTTCTGGCGGGCTGTGTCGAGGTCCGCTTCCAGGACGACGCCGCCGAGCACCTGGCTGGCGCTGCCAAACGGGCGGAAGATGAGTTCCGCGCCGGAACCGAAGGGCTCCAGCGGTGCCAGCGTGGTATCGCTGACGTTGAGTCCGGTCCTGGACAGTGCGTCCCGGACATCGGGCCTGCCGTCGCTGAGGCCCCCGGAGGTCAGTGTTGCCTGTTGGAGCCGCACCACGATCCCTTCGCCGTACAGCGACGAGTAGGTGTCCATTTCCCGCTGCAGCCGCACCGTGTCACCGTCGGATGCGGCGTCGAAAGCTACCTGCGCCAGCCGGTTCAGCGATGCGGCCCGGTTGATCTGGACTTCCTGGGTCAGTTCCCGGGCAGCGGAACCCAGGATCGTGCCGGATACCAGGAAGACCACCAGCAGGCACAGCACGCTGAGGACGCCCAGGACACGGAGCCTCACGCCGGGTCCGTTTCCACGCGGTAGCCCACGCCCCGGACGTTGATGATGAAGCCCGGCTTCTGCAGTTTTGCCCGCAGTCCGGTCAGGTGCACGTCCAGTGAGCGGGAGGATGCGAGGAAGGCGTCGCCCCACAACGCGTCCAGGATCTGTTCCCGGGTCACCACCGACCCGGCGTTGCGGGCCAGCAGGGCCAGCAGCTCGTACTCGGTGGCGGTCAGCGGGAGTACCTCGCCGTTTTTGGCGGCCGTCCTCCTGTCCAGGTCGATCTCAAGGTCGCCCAGCGTGATGGTGTGCGTTGTGCTTCCGCTGCCGCGGCGCACCCGGCGGGTGACCGCCTCGATGCGGGCCAGAAGTTCCACCAGCTTGACCGGCTTGACCAGGTAGTCGTCGGCTCCGGACCGCAGGCCCAGCACCACGCTGCGTTCGTCGTCGCGGGCAGTCAAAATCAGGATGGGGCAGTCGGTGACCTGGCGCAGTTTGCGCAGCACGTCCAGCCCGTCCATGTCCGGCAGCCCGAGGTCCAGCAGGATCACCTCGTAATCGCGGTGCGCCAGGAGGGCGTCCGACCCGCGGGACACCCTGGTCGCCTTCAGGCCCGCCGTCGCCACACCCGCCGCGAGCGCACCTGCCATGGCGTCGTCGTCCTCGACGATCAGCACGTCCATTGCCATGTCTTTGTCCTTAAAGCCGGGGTTGAGCCGTCCCCCGCCATTGGAGACTACCGCCTGCACCGTTTTCCCGGCTGCAGGCGGCATTACCGCCCCGAAACCTAAGGAAGTGTTAGGAAACCCGTTCCGCGTTGGGTTGTGCCCTGCATCACCCATATTTTGGTGGGGGTCCTCCGGCTTCCGGAAGACTTTCAGACCAAGGAAGGTTCATGATGAGCACCGAACAAGCAGCGCCGCTGAAGGGGGAAGCGCCGTCTGAGGCGGCACAGACCCGCCGGGCCGTGGGCAACATCCTCAAGGGTTCCGCCGGCAACCTCGTGGAGTGGTACGACCTCTACGTCTACACCGTCTTTGCCGCCTACTTCCAGGCGCACTTCTTCAACTCCAAGGACGACCTGCAGGCCGGCCTGGAGGCGATGGCCGTCTTCTCGACGTCGTTCCTCATGCGCCCCATCGGCGCCTGGTTCTTCGGCCGCTATGCCGACCGCAACGGCCGCAAGGCAGCCCTGACCCTCAGCGTGACATTGATGTCTGCCGGTTCCTTTGCCATCGCAGTGCTGCCCACCCAGGATGTCATCGGGATCTGGGCCATGGTGCTGCTGGTCCTTGTCCGCCTGGTTCAGGGCTTCTCCGTGGGCGGCGAGTACGGCACCAGCGCCACCTACATGTCGGAGGCGGCAACGTCCCGGCGGCGTGGCTTCTTCTCCAGCTTCCAGTACGTCACGCTGGTAGGCGGCCAGATGCTTGCGCTGCTGGTCCTGGTGATCCTGCAGAACACCCTCGGCAACGACGCCCTGACCGAGTGGGGCTGGCGCATTCCGTTCGCCCTGGGCGGCGCCGCCGCGCTGGTGGTGCTCTGGCTCCGCCGCTCCATGGAGGAAACGGTCTCCGCAGACCAGATCCGCGCCGCGCACGTCCCGGTCGCGGGAGAGGCCCAGCCGGGCACCCTGAAACTGCTCTTCACCCGCTACTGGAAGCCGCTGCTCATCTGCATCGGCGTCACCCTGGGCGGCACCGTGGCGTTCTACACGTACACCAACTTCATCCTCAAGTTCATGAACGATACGTCCGGCATTCCCAAGACGGACACCTCGGTGATCAACTTCTGGGCGCTTTTCATCTTTATGCTCCTGCAGCCCGTGTACGGCATGATTTCGGACAAGGTGGGCCGCAAGCCGCTGCTGCTCTGGTTCGGCATCACCGGTGTGCTCTTCACCTGGCCGCTGCTGTCCACGCTGTCCGGCACCAAGGACCCGTTCACCGCGTTCCTGCTGATGCTCGGCGGCCTCCTGATCGTGGGCGGCTACACCTCCATCAATGCCCTGGTGAAGGCGGAACTCTTCCCGGCCTCCATCCGCGCCCTGGGCGTGGGGCTGGGCTACGCCATCGCCAACTCGCTGTTCGGCGGGACTGTTCCGCTCATCGGCGCCGCGCTGCAGAAGGCCGGCCAGGTGGACCTGTTCTTCACCTACGTGACCATCGCCATCGCCCTGTCCCTGCTGGTTTACATCTTCGCCCTCAAGAACAAGAAGGCCACGCACCTGGACCAGGAACAGGGCCACGCCTGGGACGCCGGCATGGCCGAGCAAAAGGACGACGACGGCGACCGCCTGGCAGCTGCCAGCCGCTAGGTCCGCCACGGAGCATCGGGTGTTATCGGGCCGCCCCCAACGCTCCATCAGAAATCGCCGATAGACCGGGAACCCTCCTGCAATCCGTGCAGGAGGGTTCCAGGGTTTTGTGCCAAAAGTGATAGGGGGTTGTGGTTAGCGGGCGCCGCCCTGCCACAGCGCATCGAACGGAGCGCCTGAAGCCACGCGGTTCCGGATCCCGGCGGTTACGAATTCCTTCGCTGCCCGGGCGGCTTCCAGGGGCGAGGATCCCTTGGCCAGTTCCGCGGTCACCGCTGCGGCCAGGGAGCAGCCGGCGCCGGAGACGGCAACCTCGCCCACCTTGGGTGCGCTCAGGACTTCCAGGGTTTCGCCGTCGTAGAAAACGTCGACGGCGTCCGGGCCTTCCAGCCGCACCCCGCCCTTGGCGAGCACCGCAGCGCCGCTGAGTTCGTGGATGCGGATGGCCGCAGCCTTCAGCGACTCCACATCCGTGATGTCCATGCCGGACAGGGACTCCGCTTCGAAGTGGTTGGGCGTCACGAACGTGGCCAGCGGCAGGATCTCCGCCTTCAGTGCCTGGTCGGTGTCCAGGGCGTGGCCGGGCTCCTGGCCCTTGCAGATCAGGACCGGGTCCAGGACCACGTTGCCGAACGCGTTGGCCTTCAGGGATCCGGCCACGGTGGCGATGGTCGCGGGGCTGCCAAGCATGCCGATCTTCACGGTGTCCAGCACGGAAGGCGCACCCGACGCCGGACCGTACGCCGCCGCGGTCGCCTCCAGCTGGTCGGCAATCACCTGCTGGTCCACCGGTACAAAGCGGTGGTTCCAGCTGTCCTTCGGATCGAACGACACAATGCAGGTCAGGTTGGCGATACCGAAGACGCCGAGTTCCTGGAAAGTCTTCAGGTCTGCCTGCGCGCCGGCGCCACCGGTAGCTTCGGAACCTGCGATGGTGAGGACGACGGCCGGAGTACTGGCGGGCCGGACCGCGCTGCTGGAAACGGAAGTCATGCACCCATCCTGCCATCCGGCGTCGGGCGTTTTCCTTGTGTGCCCGTACAGCGGACGGGGCGCCGCTGTGTTCAGGACCCCAAGCGCGGCCTGCTCACCCGCGGCTTTTCGCAATCTGCTGGAGCGCGCCGCCGAGTTCCGCATGGCGGTAGATGAATCCCGACGACAGGAGTTTCTGCGGCAGGACCCAGCGGCTCTTGAGCACCAGCTCCGTTTCGGTCCGGATCATCAGCGCGCCGGCGCTGAGGAGCCACGCCGGGGTGGGAACCCCGAAGCGTGCCCGGTAGGCGCGGCGGACCAGCCGCATCAGTTCATGGTTGCTCACCACGTCGGGCGAGGCCACATTGACGGGGCCGGTGATGTCCGTCCTCTTGTGCAGGAACCGCATGCTCCGGTACAGGTCCTCCAGGTGGATCCAGCTGAACTTCTGGTTTCCGTCACCCATGGGCCCGCCCAGGCCCAGCCGCGCCAGGACCGAGAACGGCCTTAGCGCGCCGCCGCCCGGGCCCAGCACGATCGCGATCCGCAGCGGGATCTTGCGGGTTTGCGGGGTGGCGGCAGCTTCCAGCGCGGACTCCCAGGCGCGGGCAACGTCGACCGAGAATCCTGTGCCGGGTTCGCCGTCGTTCTCGCTTTGCGGCTGGTCACGGGCGTCCCGGTAGATTGTCCCGGTGCTTGCATTCAGCCACGTCGACGGCGGCTGCGGGCACCGTGCGATCGCGCGGCCGAGCACTTCGGTCGTCCGGACGCGTGACTCCAGGATGGCGGCTTTGTTCCGGGAACTGTAGCGGCAGGACACGGACCGCCCGGCGAGGTTGACCACAAGGTCGGCGCCGTCGAGCACCCGGGTCATGGCGTCGTCGTCGTTCCACCGTGCTGAGTTGCTTCCCGCTCCCTTCCGCCCGATGGTCCGCACAGTCCAGCCATCCTGCTGGAAGCGTGCCCGGATGTACCTGCCAATGAAGCCCGAGGCCCCCGCCAGCACCACGGTCTTGGTTCTGTTCATCATTTCCCCCACTTTGTTGCTCTCGATGATGTGCTGCCGGGTTGCTAGCCTCGGATGCTTCGGCTCAGGCTGAGGACGTCGTCCAGGACCTTGCCGACTCCGGGGATGCGTGCCAGCGCAAGTCCGCGCGCGATCAGCGGGGCGGCGCCATCCACCAGCCGCCTCGTCTTCTGTTGCTGGTCGGAGGTGTCGTACACCCAGAACAGGGTGACGCCCATGTAGCAAAGCCACAGCAGCTCAGGCAGGTCGCCCCGCAGCTTCTTCGGTACCGCGGGGCGGGCACCATCCACTGCCCGCCGGAAGATCTCCAATGAGGCCTCCCGGGCGGGGGACGACGCTGCGGAGAAAGGATTGACCGGAGAGCTGGGGCGGATGGCGGTGGCCATGAAATCGGCACCGAAACGGTGGTAGGGCGCCATTACGTCCAGCGCTGCGTGGAGGACGGCCTTGAGCCGCCGGGCCAGGCTCCCCGGTGCTTGCAGTTCAGCGGCCGCGCGGGCGGCGTGCTCCGCCTGCACCTGGACGTAGAGCTCGTGGACGAGGTCATCCTTGGAGGCAAAGTAGTAATAGGCGTTGCCCGCGGACACCCCGGCTTCGGCGGCGATGGCGCGCATGGTGGTCTTTTCGAAGCCGATTTCGCGGAACATGCGCAGGGCCACCTCGGCCAGTTTCTGCCGGGTCTGCTCGCTCTTGGCTGCCATGGATTCCTCTTATTTGAACGTGTTCAAGAAACAGTATTCCATACCTTTTGAACGCGTTCAGAAATTGGGGCGCTGGCCGGCGCGGCGGGTTATTGGGCCCAGTGGGGAGGGTCCCCGTGCACAGTGATGGGACAATTGGGCGACAGTGCTAATACAGCCGGCCCCGCCCCCGCCGGGCGCCGAGCGAACCACTATGAACGGACGTCCTCCTATGTCACCTGCCTCCGGCAAGTACACCCTGCCCGGAACCACACCGTCCGGGACCGCCGCGAAATTCGCGGCCATCGGATCCCCATACTTCGGGATCATGCTGGCCGTTATGGCCGTGGTGCTGATCCTGTCCAACATCGGTGCGTCGAAGGGTGTGGTCCTGGGCCCCATCGTCACCGACGGCGGCTTCTTCCTGTTCCCGCTGGCCTACATCCTGGGCGACGTCATCAGCGAGGTATACGGGTTCAACGTGGCGCGCAAGGCCATTTTCACCACGTTTGCGCTGTCCGTCTTCGCATCCCTCTGCTATTGGGTGATCATCGCCCTTCCCGGGTTCGGTGACGAGTTCGGCGCCTCCAAACAGGCCGCGCTCGAAGGCGCCCTCGGTCCCGTGCCGCAGATCGTGCTGGCGTCGCTGCTGGCGTTCCTTGCCGGGCAGACCATCAACTCATGGATCCTGGTTCGGATGAAGGCACGCACAGGGGAGAAGTCCCTGTGGGCCCGCCTGATGGGTTCCTCAGGGGCCGGGGAGTTCGTTGACACCCTGATTTTCTGCAGCATTGCCGCCTCTGTCATCGGGATCACGGACCTGGGGACCTTCATGAACTACGTGGTGGCGGGCTTTGTGTACAAGACTCTGGTGGAGTTCATCTTTGTGCCGGTGACGTCGCTGGTTATCGGATGGGTCAAGAAGCGCGAGCCCAGCTACGGCACGGTGGCTTCCGCGTAAGGTTCCTACACCGGAGACGCTGGAACGGTGCGGGGACGCTGTTCCGGTTCAGCGTCCCCGCACCGTTCCAGCGATTTCGACGGCGGGAGGCCGCCCAGGGGTGGACGCGCCGCTAGCGCCGAAGGGCTGTGAGGACGCGCTGCTTGAACTCCTGCTCCCGGAACAGGTCCTTCCATTCCACGCGGACGAAGAGCCACCCGTCCTCGGTAAGCGCCTTTTCGCGGCGCCGCTCCTGGAACAGGACTTCGGCAGTGGGCTTGTAGTCGAAGTATTTGACCTTCCCATCGAATTCGAGGGCCACCTTCTTCTCCTTCCAGGCGAAGTCGAGCCGGTGCCAGCCGACGCGGCTCCTGACCTCTACCTGGGCCTCGGCCTTTGGAAGTTTCAGCCGCGTGATGACTTCCCGCGTGAGTGTTTCGCCGGCCGATTCGGCCCGGGCATCTGCACTGGCCAATGCCGCCCGGAGGTTCCGTATCCCGCGATACCCGGCGAGCCCGTCCGCCGCAGCCTGCATAAGGCCCGCATCTGCGCCGAGGCGTAGCGCACTGTCCATGAGTATCAGGGACTGGCGGTAGTCAAGCGTCAGCGCGCAGTCCACAACGGTCCGTTCAAGGGAGGTGGCGCGGAGGCTGCCAAAGGTGACGACGTCTGCCTCGGTGTAGGGGCGGATGTGGCCACGGATATCACTGCCGAGGCGTTCACGGGACGGCCGCACCCGGAACAGCAGGTGGATCACGTCGTCCACATTCCACAGGAAGAGGCCGTGGAGCCGGGCAGCCGAGGTGTGGCTGTAAACGAAGCCGCCGGTCGACGTCGTCAACGTCCCGTAGGCATGGCCATGGATCAGCTGCAGGCTGCGAAGGGAAGCGGACTGCTTCTCCCACACTTCGCCCCGGATGTAACAGCCGTACCGCAGCCGGACCAGTTTCCCGCTGCTGACCGGCCGGCGAACCGCACGCGAGTTGAGTCCCGCGGTACGAAGTTGGTCCGTCCGCCAGAGGTTTCGGGTGGCCGGAAGCTGGACCCGGAGTGGAGGAAGCTGTGTCATCCACCCAGCTTCAGGGGGGATCCGCGCGTGGCCCAGGTGCCGCCGTCGTTATGTGGAAAACCGCCGGGACGCTGGAATGGTGCGGGGACGCTGATCCGGTTCAGCGTCCCCGCACCGTTCCAGCGATTCCGACGGCGGGACCCGCCTCAGACCCGCCTCAGGAGTAGTACCGGCCCAGGGTCTCCGCCTTGAAGTCGAAGAACGTGCCGGACTCGATGGCCAGCCGGGCGTCGTCCACCATCTTCACCACGAACCGCTCGTTGTGGATCGAAATCAGGGTGGCAGACAGCATTTCCTTGGCCTTGAATAGGTGGTGGATGTAGGCCCGTGAGTAGTTGGAGCAGGTGTAGCAGTCGCAGCCGTCCTGCAGCGGCCCGAAATCACGCTTGTACTTGGCACCGGAGAGGTTGTACCGTCCGGTGGGCGTGTAGAACGCGGAGTTGCGCGCCACCCGGGTGGGGGAGACGCAGTCGAACGTGTCGGCGCCGTTCTCGATGGCCGTGAAGATGTCGTCCGGCTCGGAAATGCCCAGCAGGTGGCGCGGCTTGTCCTCCGGAAGTTCCTCGTTGCACCAGCGCACGATGGTCCCGAGATTCTCCTTCTCCAGCGCCCCGCCGATCCCGAATCCGTCGAACGGCATGGCCCCCAGGTCCCGGCAGGCCTTCCGCCGGAGGTCCTCGTACTGGGCCCCCTGGATCACGCCGAACAGCGCCTGGTACGGCTTCCCCACGCGCTCGTCGGTCAGCCGGAAGTGCTCCGCGATGCACCGCTCTGCCCAGAGCCGGGTCCGTTCCAGGGACTCCTCCTGGTAGCCGCGCGAGTTCTGCAGCGTGGTCAGCTCATCGAAGGCGAACATGATGTCCGCGCCGATCTGGTGCTGGACCCGCATGGAAATTTCCGGGGAGAAGCGGTGCCGGTCCCCGTTCAGGTGGGACTTGAACCAGACGCCGTCGTCGTCGATGTGCGCGAGGCGTTCCTTGCCGGGAGCCACGGCATCGTCGGGTCCGGACGCGTCCACCGACTTCATGTCGATGACCTTCTTGAACCCCGAGCCCAGGCTCATCACCTGGAACCCGCCGGAGTCCGTGAACGTAGGGCCGGGCCAGTTCATGAAGGCGCCCAGCCCGCCCGCTTCATCCAGGACGTCCGCTCCCGGCTGCAGGTACAGGTGGTAGGCATTGGCCAGCAGTGCCTGGGCGCCGAGGTCCGCCATGGACTCCGGCAGCACGGCCTTGACCGTGGCCTTGGTCCCGACGGCGATGAACGCGGGCGTCTGAATCTGGCCATGCGGGGTGGTAATGGTGCCGGTGCGGCCCAGGAACTTCCCGCCGTTCTCCGAAACCTGCGTGGCCGACGGCGGGCAGGTTTCCGTCAGCCGGGTTCCTACCGCGAACGAGAATGCGGCCTGGCTGGCGGGCGGTGCGGGGGCAGGAAGGGACGCGGCGGTATCGGGCTTGGCTGGCACCGTACCAGTGTGCCAGCAATCCTTCCGGTGCCGGGAACCGGGAGGTCAGCGGGTCGGCTTAGCTCACCGGCTCCGAGGAGGCATAGTGCGTGGCCCGCCACGAGTCCCACGACGACCGGATGGCGTCAACCTTCGCAGCGCCGAGGTCGTAGGTGGAGGCAATGACCAGGGAGCCGTCACCCTCCGCCCGCACGTCCTTGATGGCAGGGTGGTCGGCGACGATAAGGAGCCCCTCGCCGTGTTCGGCGTAGTCGTGGACCGTGAGGCCCACCTGGTGGCTGGTCTTGAACCACACCTTCCCGCTGATGTGCTCTCCGGTGTCCAGGGTCACCTGGTACGGCTCACCCGGCGCCGGCAGGTCGGACAGCCCAAGCTTCTCGATCGCCGAGCCCTGCCCCTCGGTCAGGTGCAGGAACAGGGTGTGGCGTTTGCCGTGCGGGTGCCGCTCCAGCGCGAACCGCAGCTGCTGGAGGAACGTCAGCCAGCCCTGGGTGATGTCCTCATCCCATGCCGCCCACTCCGAGTTGTGGTCCAGCGCTCCGCGGGTGATGCTGACGCGGGTGCCTCCCGGAACCGGATGAAGCTCGAAGGTGTCCCCGCCGTGGACGGTCAGGCTGGTGTGGTCCGGGGCTTCCTCCACGTCGCCGGAAAAGTAGATCTCCTTGATCTCGGCGTCCAGGTCCTCGGCTTGCCAGCCATGCCACTGGGCCACCCTGGACGGTTCGCGCAGCATGGTCCAGACCTGCGGCGCGTCGGCGTTAATCACTACGCTGAGATTGTTCGTCATAGCCCCGAATGTACAACTCAGGCCCGGCGCCCGATAGGGGCAATTTGCTCAGGAGCGCACGGCCTCGAGTTCGTTGCCGATCCGGCGTTCCAGTTCAGCCATCCCGATCGTTTCCGACCCGCCGTGCGCGCGCAGGAACAGCAGGGATTCCAGCCGCAGGAGCCGCCATTCCCGCTCGGCGTCGTGGTTGGAGTTGTCGATGGACCGGAAAATCTCTTTGTCGTACAGGTTGGGCTCGTTGAGCGAACGCTGCCGGACCTTGGCGGCCATCCGGGCCTTGAATGGGTCTGTTTCCTGGTTCTCCGGGGTGCGGATCAGCTTTTCGTACACCGCCGCGCGCTCGTCCTGGCCGTCCTGCCGGCAGATGTAGCTGGCCAGGGCAAGAGAGGCCTCCACCGAGGACCAGCGGCCGTGGTTCCCGTCGTAGGGGAGGACGGTGAGGAGATCGGCAACCGCCAGCGCGTTGTCGTCGTCCTTGAGCGTGACGAACAGTTCATGCGCGAGATCGCTGAGGTCCTTCAGGCAGCTGCCGGATTTGAAGTTGACACCCTTGGAGAGACGGTCCGTCAGCAGGAGGACGCCCATCGCGTCCGGGTGCGCGGCGGCGGCGGCCTCCACCACGGACTCAGGGGTGCCGTCCGGCGCAGGGATGAGCGCGAGTTCTTCCTCGCTGGGCCCGTTGGCGGCGGGCGGGAGGGGAGGCAGGGGAGGCACGACGACGGCGGCGGGCGCGGGTGCGGAAGCCGCCCCGGCGCCGGGCTGCTCCTGCCCGGCTGCGGTTTCCTGGCCGGGTTCCATTGCCTGCGAAGCGTCGTGGGCCTGTCCTTCGCCGGACGGAGAGGAAACCCCGAGCTGCCGGGCAGCTGCCAGCGGAAGGTGCGCGACGCCGTCGGACGCCGCCGTGGAGGGATCGACAACCGTCACCGCGGAGCCGACCGCGATGCGCAGGGTACCGCCGCCGGAAAGGCTGGCGAGCACCAGCGCGGGGGCGCCGAAATCGTCCCGCTCCAGTTCCACCTGATGGATCTCCGCCGTCCGTTCACCGTCCGGCAGGAGGATCAGGCTGCCGGTGGTCAGGGATCCAGCCTGCTGTTCGCGATGGTGACGGGCGGCTGGTGTTTCGGTCATGGGAGTCCTTAAGTTCTCTTGCGGTCCGCCCTCAAGTCTACAAAGGCAGGCGCCTGTTTCCGGGGACCCCCCGGCCCCGGCGGTGGCGTCAGGAACCGACGCCGGCGAAGGCGAGGGCCTGCCGGATGAGCCCGCCGCGGCCGCCGGAAAACTCCATCTGGACGCCGGGGCTGAGGACTTCCTCGGGCGTCATCCAGGTCAGTTCCAGGGCGTCCTGGCGGGGTTCGCACTCGCCCGTGACGGGGATGACGTAGGCCAGGGAGACGGCGTGTTGCCGGTCGTCCGTGAAGCCGGTCTGCGACGGTGCGGGGAAGTATTCGGCCACCGTGAACGGTACGGGGCTGATGGGCAGTTGCGGGAAGGCCAGCGGGCCAAGGTCCTTTTCCATGTGGCGCAGCAGTGCCGCGCGGATGGTTTCCCGGTAGATGACGCGGCCGGAGACCAGCGACCGGACCATGGTGCCGTCCTCGTCCGCCTGCAGCAGCGTGCCGACCTCGTTCACGTAGCCCAGCGGATCCAGCCTGACCGGAACGGCCTCCACATAGACCATGGGCAGCCGCCCGCGCGCCTCAAAGAGGTCTTCTTCGGAGAGCCAGCCGGGATTCGGGTCAGGGGTACGCACGTTCATGGTTTATTTCTACCCCATGGGGCGGTGCTGCGAGATCCACACCGTCGCGGGGACGGAGGGCGCGTCGGTGCCGGTGGCGTCGGGGTTTGCGACGTGCAGGGTGCTTCCGAACGCCTCCTCGGTAAGGCTCACGCTGAACCCGGCTGAGGCGAGGCGTTCCCGCAGCGCCTCCAGGCCGCCGTCGTACTCAAAGCCCAGGCCGGACCGCGGCGGTCCGGACGCCGGCCGCACCAGGAGGACGCCGCCGTTCTTGGCGGTGAAGTCGGCGGTCTCGTCATTGTCCGGGACTGGCCGGGGCCGCGCGCCCACGTGCCGGAGAGTGCGGGCTGCGGCGCCGGTGTCGCCGGTGAACCACACGCCGACGACGGCGAGCGCCGGGTCCGCGTCCGCGGCGCCTTCGCTGCCGTCCCCGGCTTTGTCCGCAAGGAAGCTGAAGCCGTCCGGGGCGGTGATGCGGCATGCATCGCCCTGGTCGGCGGTGACCAGTTCCGCGGGCGTGGTGCCTTCGTCTTCCGCGGCGAGGTTGGTGCGGCGGGCGAATTCCGCAAGGTCGCCGACCTCTACGGCGAGCGCCGTGGTCCCGTCCTGCTCCGCTCCTTCCGGAACCTCGCGCAGGGCGAGCCTGCCCCCTCCGGCGTCGTAGACGCGTAAACCGCCGTCGCCGCCGCTCAGGACCAGGCCCAGGGCCTTGAGCAGCCGGTCCCAGGGCTCGATGTTGGACGTGAAATGCAAGGGGCGGACGCGGAGCATGGGACTCGCCTTCATCTCGGCAACGGGACGTTAAGGCCATGATGCCACGGAGTCTTCCCAAGGAGGAGCCGCTTCCGTTGCTCTGCTTGCGGGCTGCTTGTGCCGGGCCCCGTTGGGAGCAGAATAGGCGCATGGCGATCGAACTCGAGGAACTGCTGCTGCCCGACGCGGCAGCGTGGCGGGCGTGGCTGGAGGCGAACCACCAGAGCAGCCCCGGGGTGTGGCTGGTCCTGCACAAGAAGGGCGGGCAGGTCACGCAGCTGGACTATGCGGCCGCCCTGGACGAGGCGCTGTGCTTTGGCTGGATCGACGGGCAGACGCGGCGCCGGGACGAGCACTCGTCATTCCAGCGGTGGACGCGCCGCACGGCCAAGAGCCCGTGGTCGGCCAGGAACGTGGGGCACGTTGCCCGGCTGGAGGCCGAAGGCAGGATGACGGACGCCGGACGCGCCGCTGTCGAGGCAGCGAAGGCGGACGGCCGCTGGGACAACGCCTATGGCGGACAGGCGACGGCGGAAGTGCCGGCGGACCTCGCCGAAGCCATCGCCGCCGTTCCGGCAGCCCAGGCCATGTTCGACGTCCTCACCAGGACCAACCGTTACGCCCTGATCTACCGGACGATCACGGCCAAGCAGCCTGCCACCAGGGCACGGCGGATCGCGGATTTCGTGGCCATGCTGGCGCGCGGGGAGACCCTCTTCCCCCAGAAGGCGCGTCCTGTGGATGCGCCCTGACTGGGCGCAACAGAGTTGGGGATCCTGATAACGAACCGGTAAAATTGATGGTTCAGTTGCGCTGGTGCCGTTCCCCAACTCCCGGGGGACGGCACTTGTGCGTTCAGCGACGGAAATGTAGCCATGCCCCGAAATCCCCTCGGAACCGTACTTCCCGCCCTTCAACGCTTCGCCCGCCGGCGCTTCCCCGGCAGCCCTGCGCCGCTCCTGCGCCGCCCGCTCCTGCGCCCGCTTTTGTGGGTGGCGGCGGCCACGGTTGTACTGGTCCTGGGCGTGTCCCTGGTCCTCGCCGGGAACGCGAAGTCCGGTCCCGCTGAGGCCGCAGGGCGCACCCTGGACAGTATGGCCGCGGCCCAAACGGAGGCCAGGGACCGGAACGGCACCTATGCGTCCTTCTGGCTCCGGGGCAACGACGCCACCCTCACGGAGCGCGGCGGCGACATCCTCACCGAGGGTGTGGAGGACGTGCGCAGCATCGAGTGCGGCACCGGCTGGCTGGCGGGCACCCGGGCGGGCGGGACGGTCTTCCTCCGCAGCAGCGTGGACGATGCCGTGGAAGAGGACGCCGCCGCCGTCGGGCTTCCGGACTGCATCAGCCCGGAAGCCCGCGATGCCCTGCTCACCGACCTCGGCGTGGACAAAGCCTGGCCGGCGCCGGAGGCCGCCAAGCTGGAGGCGCCCGCGGAGGACCCCGGCTTCCGCCCCGCCTACCACCTCACCCCGGACCAGCGCTGGATGAACGATCCCCAGCGGCCGTTCTTCCTGGACGGGCTGTGGCATTACTACTACCTCTACAACGTGGACTACCCGGAGGGGAACGGCACCGAGTGGTACCACGCCACCAGCACAGACCTGGTGCACTGGAACAACGAGGGCGTGGCGATCGAGAAGTTCCGCAACGGGCTGGGTGACATCGAGACCGGCTCGGCGGTGGTGGACACGGAGGGGACCGCGGGCTTTGGCAAGGGCGCCGTGATCGCGGTCCTCACGCAGCAGCATGACGGGGTCCAGCGGCAGTCCCTGTTCTACTCGACGGACAACGGCTACAGCTTCCAGAACTATGAGCAGAATCCCGTGATGGAGAACCCCGGCGCCGAGCACTGGCGGGATCCGAGGATCGTGCGCGACGATGCCAACAACCAGTGGCTGATGCTGCTCGCGGAGGGCCACAAGATCGGCTTCTATACGTCCCCGGATTTGAAGAAGTGGACGTACGTCTCCTC
Source organism: Arthrobacter sp. AD-310 (assembly GCF_054656615.1). Lineage (NCBI taxonomy): Bacteria > Bacillati > Actinomycetota > Actinomycetes > Micrococcales > Micrococcaceae > Arthrobacter > Arthrobacter sp. AD-310. The sequence goes on from NZ_BAAHNO010000028.1 coordinate 49,275, forward strand.
GTTCAAGCGCGACGGGCTGGGCATCCTGGAGTGCCCGGACTTCTTCCAGATGGACGTGGACGGCGATCCCGCCAAGCGGACCTGGGTGCTGGCAGCCAGCGCCAACGGGGCGGAGGAGGGCCGGACCACGGGGCTGGCCTACTGGACGGGGACCTTTGACGGCAAGGGCTTCACGCCGGATGGCGGCCACCAGTGGCTCGACGGCGGATCGGACTTCTACGCCGCCGTCACTTGGGATGATCCGCGCCTGACGGACGGGCAGCGGAAGGCCTCGCGGCACGCCATCGGCTGGATGAACAACTGGGCGTACGCCAGAAACCTGCCCACCAACAACTGGTTCGGGGCGGCCTCCGTCGTGCGGGATCTGAGGTTGGCGTCCGACGGCGGGCGGCCGGCTTTGGTGTCCACGCCGACGCCGGGGCTGCGGACGCTGGAGGGGGAGCCCGCTGCGGTGCCTCCCGGACCGTTGCCTGCCGACGGAGGCGCATCCGGGGGCGGGGTGTTGGCGGTGCCGGACAGCGGGGCGTTCAAACTGGATGTGGAGTTCGAACGGCCGGCATCCGGGGACGGTGAGGGGCGCCTGCTCCTGCGAAGCGGTGGCAGGACCTACGCCACTGTCGGCTACGACTTCGGCACGAACAAAGCCTTTGTGGTCCGGGACGGCGATGCCGTTGCAGACTCCGCCGGGAGGAAGGGCGTAGATCCCGTTTATCGGGAAACCCGGGCCTTGGAAGGGCCGAAGGACGGCGACTCCGTGCGGCTCACTGCCTACATCGACCGGTCCTCCGTCGAGGTCTTCGTTGACGGCGGCCGCGAGACATTGACCTCACTGGTGTTCCCGCAGCCCGGAAAGAAGGAAGCACAGATCGTGGCTGACGGCGGGGAAGTGACGGTGAAGGGCGGCACCGTAACTCCGCTGGCGGGCATCCGGTAAATCCGCGGCGTCCATTCTGGCTTCCTGTTGCCTTCCTGATTCCAAGTTTTCCACATAGGGCTTTTGGTCCTCGGGATTGTCGGTGGGTGCTGGAAGACTTTGTTCATGGAGGCGACAGGGGCATGGGTTGGGAGGGCGGGGCACCGCGGTGTGCCCCTTGGTCCTGACTCGCTGACTGTTGCTGGTCCCCCTTCTCTTATGTCCGGTCGGGGCAGTGCGCCAACTGTAGCCGACGCCCTTCGAATTCTTGCCGCTGTCCCTGTTGCGGTTGATGCGCCGGGGATGATCGACCAGCTCCGTGACCTAGAGGATGCCAAGTCTTTGGCGGCTGCGAAGCAGGCGGAGATCACTGTGGCATTCGATCGCCGGCAGCGGCGGGAGCAGGCCGCAGCCGGGGTCCCTACGGAGGAGCAGGGTGCCGGGGTCGGTGCGCAAGTGGCGTTGGCACGGCGGGAGTCCCCGGCCCGCGGCGGACGATTGCTTGGCCTGGCGAAAGCGTTGACAGGGATGCCGCGGACGTTCGCGGCCTTCCGAACCGGGCGGCTGAATGAGTGGCGGACCACTTTGGTGGTTCGGGAGACGGCGTGCCTGTCCGTGGAGGACCGGGCTGCGGTGGATGAGGAACTCGCCGCCGACACCGGCGCCTTCGACGGCGCCGGGGACCGCACCATCATCTCCGCGGTGAAAGCGGCGGCGTACCGGCAGGACCCGCGATCGGTCGTGAAACGGGCCAGCCATGCCGTGACCGAACGGACCGTGACGATACGCCCGGCACCGGACACCATGGCCTACGTGACGGCATTGGTGCCCGTCGCCTCGGGCGTGGCCGTCTATGCATCGCTAACCAAGGAAGCCGACGCGTTGCGCTCCAGTGGGGATGAGCGGTCCAAGGGTGCGATCATGGCCGACATCCTCGTGGAGCGTGCCACCGGTGTCGCGGGCGGGGTCAGCAGCATCGAGCTCCAGCTTGTGATGACTGACCGCAGCCTCTTCCAGGGCGACAGCGAACCGGCTAGATTGACCGGGTATGGCATTGTCCCCGCCGGATGGGCGCGGGACGCGCTCCGGAACTGGGCGGTCCAGCAAGGTGAGGGAGCCGGAAGCGCGGAGGTTCTCCCTGAGCCTCGGGCGGACATGGGCGCCGCGTCCGGCGAAAGCCCGGAAGAAACTGGGTCCACGACCAGACCCGGTCAACAGGAGTTGACTGTCTGGGTCCGCCGGCTCTACACAGCACCAGCAACTGGTGAGCTGGTGGCGATGGACTCGAAAGCCAGGTTCTTCCCGCCAAGGCTGCGCCGTTTCATCCAGGTGAGGGATGATGTCTGCCGGACCCCGTACTGCGACGCGCCCATCCGGCACGACGACCACATCATCGCCCAGCACAACAACGGCCCCACCACCGCCAGCAACGGCCAAGGGCTGTGCGAAGCCTGCAACCATCACAAGGAAGCCCCCGGCTGGTCGGCAAAACCGGTTCCAGTACCTGGAGCCCGGCATACCGTCCAGCTTCAGACTCCAACCGGCCATACTTACAGATCCAACAACCCGCCGCCGAGTCGGCGTCGTCCGCATCTCAAGCGGACGCGGGCACTGAAGCGGGCCCACTTCAAACACCTGGCCCCGGCTGGAAGCGGAGGTTAGGCGCGGTTGATGGCGGCTGCGGCCTCCAGGGTCATCCACGCCTGCAGCTGCGTGGAAAGCTCGACGGCGGTGCCCGGCGGGTAGGTGTCCGCCGCGGGCCGGGCGGCATGGATCGAGAAGATGCTTCCGCCCCTGTACCTGGCCGCGTACCTGGCCGGGGCCTCGCCGGCCTCCAGGCTGCGCCGTCCCTGCCAGAACGCCTCGGCAGTGTCCGTCACAAGGCGTGCCGCGGTGGAACGCGTTTGGCCTGGCAGGCGGGAGTCCAAGGCCGCGAGCGCCAGGTAGCGGCAGAGGATTCCCGTGAACAGGCCGCCGTCGCCGGTGCCCTCGCAGCGGAGGACGGTCCAGTCGTCGGACCCGCTGCCTGGCCGGGGCGGCACGGTGAGATGCCGGTCCACTGCGCCCACGAGTTCGGCAGCGCGGGCGAGGTTCGCGTCGCCGCCCAGTTCCAGGAGGGCTCCCAGCACCGGTCCCTGGTTGTAGGTGTACACAGCCCGGTCGATGGTGACGTTTCCGGCAGCGTCGGACCGTGCCCCATCGAGGTAGAGGTGCTGCACCGGGTCGAAGAGGGTCCGGTCCAGCCAGTCGACCAGGGCCTGCGCCTTAGCCCGCTGGCCCGTGCGGGCATAGAACAGCGCAACGGGTGCCGTGGCGGGGGTGTTCTTGAAGTCCCGCTTCTTGCTCCAGAACACGCCGCCGCCCATATGGTCGGTGCTGGCGGCATCGAACTGCAGGGCCAGTGTCTTCCGTACCGCGGCGTTGCGCCGGCGGCCCGGCTTCCGCGTCTCTTCGGCCAGCCTGTCCAGCCGGAGGGTCGCCAAGGCCAGCCAGGCCATGTCGTCGTAGTAGTTGTTTACGAAAGTGAAGGCATTGCGGAGGCGGACAGCGGTCACCAGCCGGGAAGCGAGCCGGCCGGCGCTGGGGCAGCCGGGACCGTTGAACCGGGCGGGCGGCGTTGTTCCGCCACCGAGTTCCCGCCGGCCGGTGTCCACCAGGCAGTCGACGTAATGGGCCTGCCACCAGTAATGCCACGGGCTGAGCAGTGCGGCGCGCGCCGTAGCCCCCGGGAGCCACCCATGCCACGAGCGGTGCCGCTGGCCCGGCTGCCAGGTGACAGCGCCCAGGTGCGTGCCCGGCAGGAAGAGCAGCTTCCGGCCGAAAAGGGCCGTCACGGACCGTGCGGCGTGGGTGGCTCGTTCCTGCCAGGGGTGTTCAGCGGCGTCCCGGGAAGTCATAGGTCCCACCCTAGCGACGGCGGTCCGGCCTCGCAGGCAACCTGCCAGGCAACCTGCGGGGCGTGCGCGGGCGGAACATTTCAGTTAACATTCACTAACTGATGCGCCGCCGCCAGGCCGGGGCGCGGGGTGCCACATCAAGGAGGATGGATGGACATTGCAGGCAGCGTCGCACTGGTCACGGGAGGTGCTTCCGGCCTGGGTGCAGCCACCTCACGCGCACTGTTCAATGCCGGCGCCTCCGTCGTGGTCCTGGACCTTCCCCCGTCAGCCGGGGCTGCCCTGGCCGATGAGCTGAACGCTTCACTTCCAAAGCCGGAGGGCGAAGCGGGCAGCCCCGCGCCAGGCCGCACCGCACAGTCCGCCACCTTTGCCCCCGCCGACGTGACCATCGAGGCGGAGGTCCAGGCCGCCGTCGACACCGCCACCGCGCTGGGGCCGCTGCGCGTTGTGGTCAATTGCGCAGGCATCGCCACCCCCGGGAAGGTGCTGGGACGTGAAGGTGTCCTGCCGCTCGAGGCCTTCAACCGCGTGGTCCAGGTCAACCTGGTGGGAACGTTCAACGTGCTGCGCCTGTCAGCCGCGGCGATGGTGGCCACCGAGCCGGTCGTCACGGACCTCGGCGGGCCCGAACGGGGCGTCATCATCAACACCGCCTCCGTGGCGGCGTTCGAAGGCCAGATCGGACAACCCGCATATGCGGCGTCCAAGGGGGCGGTGGCGGCCATGACCCTCCCCATCGCCCGCGAACTGGCGCGCTCGCTGGTCCGAGTGGTCACCATTGCCCCGGGGATTTTCGAAACACCCATGATGGCCGGCCTGCCCAGGGATGCGCAGGAATCGCTGGGAGCCCAGGTCCCGCACCCTTCACGGCTGGGCAAACCCGGGGAATACGCAATGCTTGTGGAACACATCGTGGCCAACGCCATGCTGAACGGCGAAACCATTCGGCTCGACGGCGCCATCCGGATGGGACCCAAATGAGCGACTCAGCCAGCCTGCCGGACCTGCCCACAGCCGACTTCTACTCCTACGAAGCCCTGCTGAGCCAGCAGGAACGGGACAAGCTCGCGGAACTGCGCGCCTTCCTGGCCGCGGAAGTCACGCCATGTGCAGGGGAGTGGTGGAACAATGCCGAGTTCCCCGCCCACATCCTGCCCAAGCTGGCCGCCCTGGAACTGAACACGCCCGCCCGCCGCGGCTACAGCAACCTTTTCGCAGGCCTGGTGATTGCGGAAATGACCCGCGCGGACACGTCCATCGCCACGTTCTTCCTGGTCCACCACGGCCTGTTCGTTGAGGCGCTCCACACCTTTGGCAGCCCCGAACAGCAGCAGCGGCTGCTTGCGGACGCCTCGGACCTGCGCATCACCGGGGCCTTCGCCCTCACCGAGCCCGGGCACGGCTCGGACGTGGCCGGCGGGATGGAGACCCGCGCCCGGCGGATCTCCTCGGCAACGGGAATGCCCGACGACGGCGGCGACACCTGGGTGCTGAACGGCGCCAAACGGTGGATCGGCAACGGGACGTTCTGTGACTACATGCTGGTATGGGTCCGGGATGAGGCGGACGGGGGAGTCCGCGGCTTCATCGTGGACGGCACACTCCCGGGCGTGCACCGGAGCCGGATCGAGAACAAGACCGCACTCCGGACTGTGCAGAATGCGGACATCGTCTTCGAGGACGTCCGCATTGCAGAGGCTGACCGCTTCGCCGCCATCAGCAGCTTTGACGACACCAGGGAGCTGCTGCGCGGCTCGCGGATCAGCGTGGCGTGGCAGGCTGTGGGGCAGCAACTCGCCGCTTTCGACGTTGCCCGGCAGTACGCCGTCGAACGCCACCAGTTCGGCCGCCCCATCGCAAGTTTCCAGCTCATTCAGCAACAGCTCGTCACCATGCTCGGCAACGCGGTGGCGAGCATGGGCATGATGGTGGGACTGGCGCGGCTGCAGGACCAGGGCATGGCGGACATGCCGCAGGTGGCCCTGGCAAAGTCCTACCTCAGCGCCAGGATGCGCGAAACCGTGGCGCTGGGCCGGTCCATCCTCGGCGGCAACGGCATCCTCACCGACTACCGGATGGCACGGATCTTCTCCGATGCCGAAGCCATCTACACCTATGAAGGATCCTTCGAAATCAATACCCTGATCGTGGGCCGCGCGGTCACCGGGCTTTCAGCCTTCGGCGGGTGAGCGGCCTCCCGTTGGTCCGCAACCGGCACTGCCGCACTCCCTCCACGGAAGGAAACCCATGAAAATTGCCGTCCTTGGCACCGGAACAGTCGGGCGCGCCCTCGCCTCCGCCTTGCACAGGCTGGGGCACGACATCACCATCGGAACCCGGGACCCTGCCAGCACCGCCGGCCGGACGGAAGCCGGCACGACGGGGGGCCAGCCGTTCAGGGACTGGCACGCCGGACACCGGGACATCGCCCTTGAGACTTTCGCTGAAGCTGCAGGCTGGAGCGAACTGGTGGTGAACGCCACCAGCGGCGCCGGCTCGTCTGCAGCACTTGGCTCCGCAGGGGCCGCCCGTCTTGCCGGGAAGGTCCTGGTGGACGTGTCCAACCCGCTCGACTTCTCGCAGGGAATGCCGCCGGTCCTGAACCCGGTGAACACCGACAGCCTGGCGGAACGCCTCCAGCGCTCTTTTCCGGACGCGCGGGTGGTGAAGACACTGAACACGATGAACGCCGGGCTCATGGTGGACCCGGTCCGTCTGGCAGGCGGGGACCATTCGGTGTTCCTTTCCGGCGACGACCCCGCAGCAAAGCAAACGGTGCGCGGACTGCTGGAAGCGCTGGGGCACCGCGACATCATCGACCTGGGGGACATCACCACCGCCAGGGGAGCGGAGATGGTCCTGCCCATCTGGCTTCGTCTCTACGGCGTGCTGGGCACGCCCGACTTTAACTTCAAGGTGGTCCGCGCGGTTGAATAGGTAGCGTGGACATCCTTGCGGAAGTTGGCAGCGAATGGCTGCGGGCCCTGACCTGGATCGCCGCGCTGGCCAGCGGCGCCGTGGTCCTCGTGTGGCGGCCCCGCAGGCCTGACTTAGCCGCGCTCGCCGCCGTCGTCGTCTTTATGGCCGCCAGCGCCGGCGCAGGCACCTACGTCCTGAACCACCTGGGAGACAGCCGGTGGGGCGGTGGCCAACAGGCCAGGCTGGACCCGCCGTCGCTCTCGGAAACGCCCGTGGTTGGTGGCGCCCTGGGTGCGCTGGACAAAGTCCTCAACGGCATGGCCGACGGCGTCAACGACTTCGTCGATTTCCGTGCGGCACTTCCGGTGGCGATGGACTTCTTCGCTGCTGCCGGCTGGGCCCTGGCCATCCTGGTGCCGCTCGGCGCGGGGTCTTTGGCGCTGAATGCGGCCGCCGGGCGGCGCCGCGCCGCGGAGGCTGCCACCACAGCGGCCGAGGTGGCGAAGCTGCGGGCCGAACTCGAGCGGGTCAAGCGGCACGTACGTTACCCGGCCGATGACATTATCTGAGACGGATTCTCCCGAGACCGTGCACTGCGGGTACGATCTTTAGTCAGTAACGTGGCTCACAGTATCCAGCGCAGTGTACGAGCCAAGTCCGAAACCTCGAAAGATTGCTTCCATGGCTCACACTGCAATGCATCCCGAAACTGATCTTGCCGCCGAACTGAGGGCAGACGTCCGCCGGGTTTCCACCCTGCTGGGCGAGTCCCTGGTCCGCCAGCACGGACCGGAACTCTTGGACCTGGTGGAGCAGGTCCGCCTCCTCACCAAGGAATCCAAGGAAGCTGCCCGCGGCGGCGCGGACGCCACCGGCCCGTGGAGTGCGCACGACGTCGTCGCCCAGGTCCGCGAACTCCTCGGCTCCCTGCCGATCGAGCAGGCGACCGACCTGGTCCGTGCCTTTGCGTTCTACTTCCACCTCGCCAACGCCGCGGAGCAGGTCCACCGCGTCCGGGGCCTGCGCACCCGCGCTGAAAAGGACGGCTGGCTGGCCAAGACTGTTGCCGAAATCGCTGGCCAGGCCGGGCCCGCCGTCCTGCAGGAAGTCGTCAACGGACTGGACGTCCGCCCCATCTTCACGGCCCACCCCACCGAGGCCTCCCGCCGCTCCGTGCTGGACAAGATCCGCAAGCTCTCCGACGTGCTGGCCCAGCCCACAGCCGAGGGCACCAGTGCACGCCGCCGCCAGGACCGCCAGCTGGCCGAGATCATCGACCAGATGTGGCAGACGGACGAACTCCGCCAGGTCCGTCCCACACCCGTGGATGAGGCCCGCAACGCCATCTACTACCTCGGCGGCATCCTTACCGACGCCATGCCGGAAATGCTGACCGACCTTTCTGAGCTGCTTGGCGACCACGGTGTCACGCTGGCGTCCAAGGATGCGCCCATCCGGTTCGGGTCCTGGATCGGCGGTGACCGCGACGGCAACCCCAACGTCACCGCCGCCGTCACCCGCGAAATCCTGCAGATCCAGAACCAGCACGCCATCCGCATCAGCATCGGCATGATCGATGACCTGATCTCCATCCTGTCCAACTCCACGGCCCTCGCCGGCGCCGACAAGGAACTCCTGGATTCGATCGACGCAGACCTGGAGAAGCTGCCGGGCCTGGACAAGCGGGTCCTGGAACTCAACGCCCAGGAGCCGTACCGGCTGAAACTGACCTGCATCAAAGCCAAGCTCATCAACACCGGCAAGCGGGTGGCCGCCAACTCCAACCATGAGCACGGCCGTGACTACAGCGGCACGGACGAACTCCTGGCCGACCTTGACCTGCTGGAGCTCTCGCTCCGCAACCACTCCGCCTCCCTCGCCGCCGACGGCGCCCTGGCGCGGGTCCGCCGCGCCATCGCATCCTTCGGCCTGCACCTTGCCACCCTGGACATCCGCGAGCACGCCGACCACCACCACGACGCCGTCGGCCAGCTGATGGACCGGCTCGGCGGCCCGGGCGTGCGCTACGCCGAGCTGTCCCGCGAGCAGCGTTTCGAGGTGCTGGGCTCGGAGCTCGCCTCCCGGCGGCCGTTGTCCGGCCACCCGATCAAGCTCGACGGCGCCGCGGACGGCACGTACGACGTCTTCCGTGAGATCCGGCGCGCCCTGCGCATGTACGGCCCGGACGTCATCGAGACCTACATCATCTCCATGACCCGCGGTGCGGACGACGTCCTGGCCGCCGCCGTCATCGCCCGCGAAGCCGGCCTGGTGAACCTGTTCGGCGAAAAGCCCTACGCCAAGCTCGGCTTCGCCCCGCTGCTGGAAACCGTCGAGGAACTGCGCGCCTCGGCCGAGATCATCGACAAGCTCCTCTCCGACCCCTCCTACCGCGAACTGGTGCGGCTGCGCGGCGACATCCAGGAAGTCATGCTCGGCTACTCGGATTCCAACAAGGAATCCGGCGTAATCACCAGCCAGTGGGAGATCCACAAGACCCAGCGCAAGCTCCGTGACGTCGCCGCCAAGCACGGCGTGCGCGTCCGCCTGTTCCATGGCCGCGGCGGTTCCGTGGGCCGCGGCGGCGGACCCACCTATGACGCCATCCTGGCCCAGCCCAATGGCGTTCTGGAAGGCGAGATCAAGTTCACCGAGCAGGGCGAGGTCATCTCGGACAAGTACTCCCTGCCCGAACTGGCGCGGGAAAACCTTGAACTCTCCCTGGCCGCCGTCCTCCAGGGCTCTGCCCTGCACCGCGACCCCCGGACCTCCGACGACCAGCGGGAACGCTACGCCCAGGTCATGGAGACCATCTCCGACGCCGCCTTTGACCGGTACCGGAACCTGGTGGACCACCCGGACCTGCCCGCGTACTTCATGGCGTCCACCCCCGTTGAGCAGCTGGGCTCCCTGAACATCGGTTCGCGCCCGTCCAAGCGCCCCGACTCCGGCGCAGGGCTCGGCGGCCTGCGCGCCATCCCATGGGTCTTCGGCTGGACGCAGTCACGGCAGATAGTCCCCGGCTGGTTCGGCGTCGGTTCAGGCCTGAAGGCGGCCCGGGAAGCCGGCAACGCCGCGCAGCTGCAGGAAATGATGGACCACTGGCATTTCTTCCGCTCGGTGCTGTCCAACGTGGAGATGACCCTCGCCAAGACGGACCTGGACATCGCCGGCTACTACGTGGACGCACTGGTCCCCAAGGAACTGCACCACATCTTCCGGACCATCCGTGACGAATACGAGCTCACGGTGGCCGAGGTGCAGAAGCTCACCGGCGAGAACGTCCTGCTGGATGCGCAGCCCACGCTCAAGCGCTCCCTCGAAGTCCGGGACCAGTACCTGGACCCCATCAGCTACCTGCAGGTGGAACTGCTCCGCCGCGTCCGGGCGGAAGCTGCCGGCGGGGCGGGGGACATCAGCAACGCAGAGATCGACGAACGCCTCCAGCGCGCCATGCTCATCACCGTCAACGGTGTTGCAGCGGGCCTCCGCAACACGGGCTAGACCTACCGTTGCGCTATCACTTCTGGTCCCTATGAGGCCCGGATAGGGACCAAAAGTGATAGCGCATCCGTGCTGCGGCTACGGGCAGCTTACCTTCGGGTTGTAGGTTGCCAGGACGCCGTCCGGGTTGCCCTGCCAGAGGTACGCATGGAGGTCGTAGTGGATCGGCATGCCAGGGGCGTGACCGAGCATCGGGCCATCGAATGCCTTGCCAAACAAGGAAGGCCTGTCGTCATGGGTGGCCAGGTTCTGGTCGGCGTCCACCTTGAACCATTCCGCCGCCACCAGCCTGAGCTGGCCCGCGGTGTTGGCTGCGTACGTCAGCGCATCAGGGACCAACGGGTCCATTTTGCCGAACTGCCCAAAATTGACGTAGTGGTAGCCCATACCAGGAACACATTCATCCACAGGCAGGTAGCCGGCCGCTATGGCTGCGTCCCCGTTATGGTACTGGACTGTGGCCTGCCGCACTGCGGCAAGCTCACTCTGGCCCGAGCTGGCTGAAGCGGCGCTGATACCCAAAAGCGATGCCAGGATGCCTGCAAATACGGCTGCGAAAGCGTGCAGGATATTGCGTCTCATGTTCCGTCTTCTTTTCTCGAATTGATACTGACGATGAGACCGCGGGCCTAGTTTAATCCTGCTGTGCCGGAGAAGCCATAGCTCGTTTCGACTTCATTGTTGGGCGGGCCCGGGCCGGCAACTGGCTAAGCTGGAGGGCATGCCTTCGTTCCAGACCCGCCTCAAGATCACCGGGCTCAGGCCGGGTAATGCCCCGGAATCCGTGATGGACACCGCCGTGGAGGTCCTGGGCACCCGGCACCATGTTGAGTCGCACCAGCTGCAGATCGCCGGCGGGGTGCCGCAGCTGAACCTGCGCTTCCTCGTGGAAGCCACCGAGGACAGCGGCGAGAACCAGATGGCGCGGGAATCGGCAGCCATGATGCGCGACGCCGTCGAACGCGTTGCGCTCACGGGTGCGCTGAGCGTGCTGCGGCGCAGCCGCGGCAAGTGGCTGCCCGTCTAGCCTGCTCGGCCAGCGGGGGCCGTCATGCGAGCGGGCCCGGCTCGTCCACGGGGGAGCGGTTGCCCCGGCGGCGGGTAACAAGGACCCCGACGACGGCGCCCACGACCAGCCCGAGCGCCACTCCGATCAACGAGCTGGCCCAGAACGGCAGCCTGGTTGCCGAGCCCGTCACGTAGCCCAGGCCCACCAGCCAGCAGGCCCACAGCACGGCGCCGAGCCCGGCACAAAGGCTGAACCCGCGGACCGATACGTTGGCTATGCCCGCGGCCGCTGACGTTGCCAGCCGGCCGCCCGGTATGAACCGCAGGCCGATGATGGCGCCATACGTGGAGGAACGGCCGGCCTTGGCGAGAGCATCGTGGATGCCCTGGTGCACGCGGCGGCCCCACCGCCAGCGGTCAAGGAGATGGCTTAGGCGGCGCCGGAACAGCTGGAAGACCACCATGTCGCCGATCCAGGACGCCAGGGCGGACAGCGTCCCCACGAGGAACACATTGGCCCGCCCGTCAGCAGACAGCGCCCCGCCGGTGATCACCACCATTTCGGAGGGAATGGGTGGAAAAATGGCATCGCCGAGCACGATGGGGATGATCCAGAAATAGATCGCGGCCCCCCAGCTGTCAGCGCTGCCGAAGTCCATGCCTCAACGTACCGCACGCGGGCTGTGGCTGAGATGCCTGCCCGCCAGGTAGTACCAGTACGGCCAGGCCACCCAGGCGGCTGCCCCCACCGCGACTCCCGGTCCGCCCACGCCCCAGCGGAGCCAGCGCGGAAGTTGCTTCGCGAAGGCCAGGCCGGCCACCGGTAGCGCCCCCACGAGTGCACCGCCGATGGCCACTCCGAGCTTTCCCAGCTGGGGCGGGTACCCGCCGGTTTCCAGCAGCGCCCGGTTCGCTGCCAGCAGCCAGGCGCCCTGGACCGCCATGGCGGCCAAGGAAACGGCGGTGGAGGGAGCGAAGTCGAGTTTCCGGGCCACGAGGAGGAAGGAGCTGGCGGACCCGGCGGCACAGGCGGAAACCACGACGACCTTGCCCGCTTCCCAGCCGGGGGAGCTGGGCAGGCGGCGGTGCAGCTGGACCATCACGGGGATGACCGCCAGGTTAAAGACACCGCCGACGGCATCGTTGATGGTTCCGAACACGAAGGGTCCGTTCCGGGGCACCTCCACCGCATACATGGCCCCGAGGGTGGCTACCCCCAGCACGCCAAGCCCCGCCGCGCCGTAGGCAAACCGGGCAGCTGCCCTGTCGCCGGGCAGCTCAACGAACGGATCCATGGTCCCACCGCACCTTTCCGGACCGGCTCCACCCAGACACCCATCGTGGCACCTGGTGGCGTGTGCCACAACAGGCTGGCGGCGCGGGCCGTCAGGCGCGGGAGGCCTCGCTGAGCTGCAGCGCGCTGCGGTACTCCACCGGCTTCCCGGTGATCGGATCCACAAACCGGATGCCGCGGGCCAGGAGCTGCAGGGGCTTTGTGTAGTCGTCCGGAGCTTTGTCCAAGAGGTCAGGGTAGAAAGCGTCGTTGACGATTCCCAGCCCCAGGGAAGCCATGTGCACCCGCAGCTGGTGGGTCTTGCCGGTGTGCGGTTCCAGGCGGTACCTCGCCAGCCGCCTGCCGCCTCCGGCGCCGGTGGCATCCGCGGAAGCGCCGCCGTCGAACGTTTCCAAACGCTCAATACGGGTCTCTGCGTTCGGCTCGCCTTCCACGACCTCCGCGAGCAGGTAGCTGCGGGACTTGGTCATGCGGTTGCGGACCACGGCGGGGAATTCGACGGGGGGATACCCGGGCGCCGGCCCGGCTGCGGAAACGCACTCGTATTCCTTTTGCACCTGCCGCTTCTCGAAGAGCACCTGGTACTTCCCGCGGGTTTGCGGGTTGGTGGAGAACAGCAGGACACCGGCGGTCATGCGGTCCAGCCGGTGCATCGGGATGAGGTCCGGCAGGTCCAGCTGGTTCCGCAGCCGGACCAGGGCCGATTCCTGGATGTAGGTGCCGCCCGGGGTGGTGGGCAGGAAGTGCGGCTTGTCCACCACCAGCAGGTGGTCGTCCTGGTGCAGGATGCCGATGTCCACGGGAATCCGGGTCTCGGGCGGGAGCGTGCGGTAGTACCAGATGAAGGTGTGGTCTTCGAGCCTGGTGTGCCGGTTCAGGGGGACGCCACCCTCGCCCACGATCTCGCCGGCGTCGAACCTGTCCTCGATGCCCTGGGGGTCAATGTGCCCCCAGCGGTGCATCATGTAGTCCATTGCGGTGTCCCACGGGCCCTCCTCCGGGAGCCGCAGGCGCGTGGCGTTGACTCCGTCGCGTACGGGGAGGGGGGATTGCATCACCGGTCCATTGTACCGGCGGCGGTTGTGGGGCAGTGGTTTCTTCCGACGATAAAAAAGTTCTTGACAATAAAAATTGTCGGTAGATACTTGAAGCATGCAGGACATCGCAGTGATTGAAGACCCGGCGGCGGCGGAGGCCTCGCTGGATCCCACCCGGGCCCGGATCCTTCGGGAGCTGGCCCGGCCGGGATCCGCAACGCAGCTCGCCTTGAAGGTGGACCTGCCCCGCCAGAAGGTCAACTACCACCTGAAGGCACTGGAGCGGCACGGGCTGGTGGAGCTGGTGGAGGAGCGGCGGAAGGGAAACGTGACCGAACGCGTGCTCCAGGCAACCGCCGCGTCCTACTTGATCTCACCATCGGCCCTGGGTGCGGCCTCGCCGGACCCGCGCCGGTTCGCTGACCGCTTTTCCGCCTTCTGGCTGCTGGCCCTCGCCGGCCGGATGGTGCAGGAGGTGGGCAAGCTGATCGCCGGCGCCGCCGCAGCCCGCCAGAAGCTGGCCACCTTCGCCATCGACGGCGACATCACCTTCCGCACGGCCGCCGACCGCGCCGCCTTCGCCGAGGAACTCGGCGTCGCGGTCACGCAGCTGGTGGACAAATACCACGACGCCGGCGCCTCCCCGCGCGGGCGGCGGCACCGTCTTGTGGTGGCCCTCCACCCCGCACTGAAACCAACCGACCAGACCCCTTCACCAAAGGAGCAGGACAATGACCGAGAACCGTAACTTCGAAATCGTCTACGACACCGAACTGCCCGGTACTCCGGAGCGGGTCTGGGAGGCCGTCACGGCAGGAACGCCCGGCTGGATGTTTCCGACGGACCAGTGGCCCGACGTCAAGACCGTCAACGAATACCCCACCCACCTGGTCTCCCGGATGGACGGGCCGGACGGCTGGTTCAACCAGCTGGAGCACGTCCTGGAACCGCTCGAGGGCGGCCGCGCGCGCCTGCACTACGTCCACAGCGGCATCTTCGCGGACGACTGGGACCAGCAGTACGACGGCGCCAGCCGCCATACCGAGTTCTACCTGCACACCCTGGGCCAGTACCTGCAGTACTTCGACGGCAAGCCTGTGGTCTTTACCGACATCCAGGGGCCGGCCGCGTCGCAGGTTCCGGACGGGTTCCTGCAGCTCCGCCGGGCCCTCGGCGTTGAGTCCGCGTCTCAGGGCGCGCCGGTGGACGTGGAGGTCGACGGCGTCGGGCGGCTGACGGGCGAGGTGGACTTCGCCAACGAGCACTTTTTGGGCATCCGTACCGCGGACACCATGTACCGGTTCTTCGGCCGCAACGCCTGGGGCGCCCCCGTGGGCATGACCGTGCATGACTTCAGTGGGGCGGGGGATTCCGAAACCACCGCGAAGGCCTGGGGCGATTTCCTGGGCCGGGTGTACGCGTAGCGGCGGCTGCCGGCGTCGAAAACAGTTCTGTGCTCAGGCGGCCCAGCCGCGCGCTATGGCCTCCAGTGCCAGGCCGTAGACGGATTCCCAGTCGGCGTCGGGCGGGCCGACCTCCGCGAGTTCCAGGCTGATCAGGCCATGGACCTGGCCCCAAATGGCGACGGCAACCGCTTCAGGAGGAGCCGGCCGTACCCCGCCGGCTGTTTGCGCGGCGGCCACCGCCTCGATCAGCGGGTCCATGGCTCCGGCGGCCACCTCCGGGCTGGGGCTGCAGTCCACGTAGGCCGCCAATGCGCCGCCGAACATCAGCCGGTAGAGCGCAGGGTGAGCCAGGGCCCACTGCCGGTAGGCGAAGCCCAGTCCCTGGAGCCCGCCGGGTGCCGCCTGGGCCTGTGAGTCACCGAATGAGCGGAACCCCTCATCCACCACGGCTGTCAGTAATTGCGACTTGCCGCCGAACAGCGAGTACACGGCGGTTGTTGAGGTCCCCGCGGCCGCTGCCACGTCGCGAAGGGTTACCCGCGCCGGACCTTCACGGTCCACGAGGTCGGCCGTGACCGCCAGAAGGTCCTGCCGGAGCGAATCAGTATGCACAACGGGTCTTGCCACGGGGGCCATTCTTCCATAACATTGTTCCATAACGTTGTTACGTAACAACGTTTCGTTCCCGTTTTGGTTCCGGCACGCGAGGAGTCTGCAATGGCACAGGAAGTGTTTACCGGGCGGTACACCGCCAGCCCTGACCGGGATTCCGTCACCGTTTTCCTGATCGGCATGCGCGCGAACCGCTGGTGGAAGTTCGGCACCGTGGGCAAGGTAGCCGCGGCCATGCCCCGGATGCTCCGGCACTTGGCTGCCGATCCGGCGTCGGGAATGCTCGGCTTCGAACAATGGTTCGGGCGCACCAGTGTCCTGGTCAGTTATTGGGAGAGCCCTGAACATCTCCGGAAGTTCGCTGCGGACCGGGAGTCGCCGCACCTGGCGCCGTGGCGGCAGTTTATGAAGGAAACCGCCGGTAGCGGCGACGTGGGTGTCTGGCACGAGACCTATCAGGTGCCCGCCGAGGGGATCGAAGTGATTTACAACGGAATGCCCCTCTTCGGGCTGGCAAAAGCCACCCGACACGTCCCCGTCGGGCCGGGGACCAACACCGCCAAGCAGCGGACGGGCCGCGCAGCCGGTCCCGGGGGTGTTGCGCCGGTCCGCCCGACGTCGCGTGCCGGCCAGGCGGGTTAGCTGTCCCGACTCCCGCTTCTAAAGGGCGCAATCAGGCGATGGCGGTGGCAGGCGCGTCCTTAAGCGTCCGCCGGAGCTGTGGAGCGGCGTCCAACTTCTCCTGCGCCGCGCGCAAAGCCAGCACGGCAGCCTCAAGCTTCCCGGGTGGGAGGGTGAATGGCACGCGGAGGTTGCGTTCGAAGGCGCCGCCGATTCCGAACCGCGGCCCGGCCGCCAGGCGGATGCCGAACTCGGGCGCGAGTACAGTCAGGGCCGTGCTCGAAGGTGCCGGCAGCCTGCACCAGACGGAGAGTCCGCCAACGGGGTACGTTGTCTCCCATTCCGGCAGATGTTCCCGCAGCAGTTTGAGCAGTGCCGCCCGGTTGGTCCGAAGTGACTCCAGCCTGGCAGGCGGCGGTTCGTCCAAAGCCCGCACCAGGTGGGCGGCAGCCAGTTGCTCCATCATCGGACCGCCAAGATCCAGGGTGGTGCGTGCCGCGGCGAGCCGCTGGATCATCGGTTCCGAGGCGCGGATCCATCCCGTCCGCAGGCCGCCCCAATGCGACTTGCTCAGCGAACCGATGGTGAGCACGGCCGAACTGAAGGCTGCGAGCGGGGTGGAGGAGACGCCGTCGAGGTTCAGTTCGCGGAGTGTTTCATCGGCCACCAGTATTGTTCCCGCCGCATCCGCCGCCCGGGCGAGCCGGCGGCGCTGACCGTCGGGCATGATCATGCCCGTGGGGTTGTGGAAGTCGGGGACCAGGTAGGCAAGTGCGGGGCGCTGTCCGGCAATGGCCAACTCCAGGGCGGGCATATCCCAGCCGTCGGCCGCGAATGGGACCGGGACGGGACGGCACCGTGCGGCCCGGATGGCGTCGAGGGCGTTGGGATAGCTGGGATGCTCCACGAGCACCCGGTCGTGGCGGTCCACCAGCGTCCGCAAAATGATCGTCAAGGCGTGCTGGGCGCCGGACGTGACCAGGATCTGGGCCGGGCGGGTGGGAACTCCCGCAGCCGTGTATCGGTCCGCGATGGCCTGCCGCAGGGGAAGCAGGCCAACGGCGTCGTACCCGAATCCCGGCAGCAGCGCGGGAAGTTCCGTCATCGCAGCCGCGAAGGCCCGGTGCACGAGTTCACCGCTGGCCGGCAGTGCGGAGTAGGCCAGATCGACCAGCCCTTCCGGCGCGGCCAGGCCTGGTGCGGTCATGGCCGGAGCAGTTGCTGCCGGGCCAGCGCCGGGGAACCGTATCCCGGGCAATCCCGCGGCAAGCCGTGCAGGTCCCGGTTCCTGTTGCCCGGAACGGGCGGCTCCGGGAATCCGTGTCCGTCCCCGGCTCCCCTGACCGCTGCTGAGGAAGCCCTGCTCGCGGAGGCTCGCGTAGGCGGCGGTCACCGTGGTCCGGCTGACGCCGACCGCTTCAGACAGTGCCCGTTCGCTGGGCAGCGCCGTCTCCAGGGGCAGCCGGCCGTCAAGGATCAGAAGCCGGACCACATCCGCCAGTTCGCGGTAAGCCGGGCCGCTACCCCGGTTCCAGGCACCCAGGAGGCGGGACAGCGCTGCTGCCGTAAGTGAAGTGGCCACATAGCCAGTATCTCAGACTGGCTATGTAATCAAAGGCCAGTTGGGTGCGAAGGTGGGGTGCATGTTGACCCGCAGACTCATCCAGCTGTTCACCGGCCTCGCCATATACGGGATCTCCCTGGCCACGTTCATCCGGGCCGGGCTCGGCCTGGATCCGTGGGATGTCTTCCATCAGGGCGTTGCCGGGCGGGCAGGGCTGAGGATCGGCCTGGTGGTCATCGTCGTGAGCTTCCTGGTGCTGCTTCTGTGGATCCCGCTTCGGCAGCGTCCGGGCTTCGGGACGTTGTGCAACGCAGTGCTGGTCGGTGTGTTCGCGGCCTTGGGCTGGCCGTGATTCCGGCGGTGTCCCACCTGGCCGGCCAGATTGGAATGCTCGCCGGGGCTGTCCTGCTAAATGGCATCGCGTCCGCCTGCTACATCGGCGCACGGTTCGGTCCGGGTGCCCGCGACGGACTGATGACGGGGCTGGCCCGGCGCACCGGATGGTCCGTCCGGTTGTCCCGGACCCTGATCGAGGTGTCGGTTCTCGCCGTCGGATGGCTGCTGGGCGGTTCGGTGGGTGTTGGAACTGTTGTGTATGCGCTGGCCATCGGGCCCCTGGTCCAGTTCCTGCTGCCGGTGTTCATGGTCCCTGCAGCGGAAAAGCGGAACGAACAGGTTCCGGCCGTGGTTTCCTGAGCCCGTGGCCTGGGCAGTGGGAAGGCGCCGCCCAGCCCGTTGCTCACGGGCGTGGCTCAGGTGCCGGGCTGCGCCGGTGGCGGCTGGCACTTCGGACAAAAGTAGATGTCGCGTTCCTCGTCGCCATTGAGTTTGCCCAGCAGGCCACGGCGGATGGGAGTCCCGCATTTGAGGCACGGCTGGTGCTCCCGGCCGTACACCCAGTAGCCGGGCCGTCCTGCCAGCCTGCCCACCGGCATGCCGCGGGCATTGAGGATGGTGATGCGGCGGCCGGGGCCGAGGTTTACCTCCAGGAGTTGTTTGGCGTCAGTCATCATGATGCGCACGTCCTCGACTGCCGAGACCGGGGTGGCCGGGTGTACGCCGGACAGGAAGCAGGCCTCGCAGCGGTAAATGTTTCCAATCCCGGCGAGGTTCCGCTGGTCCAGCAGGGCCACGCCGACGGGGACGTCCGGGGACGCGCGGACGCGGCGTTCGGCCTCGTCCAGGTCCCAGTCGGGGCCAAGGAGGTCGGGGCCGAGGAAGCCGACAATCGAGTCCTCGTTGGCGGTAGCCACAACTTCCACGATGCCCAAGGAAAATCCGACGGCGTCCGCCGCCGCCGTGCGCAGCACGCACCGGGCTGTGTAGCCGGGTTTCCGCCACCGTCCGCCGGGGGGATAGACCTGCCAGGCGCCTTCCATCTTCAGGTGGGAATGGATCGTGAGCCTTTTGTCGTCCGGGCCCACTACGCGCATCAACAGGTGCTTGCCGCGGGGTACTACCTCGGCCATCGTCCATCCGGCCAGGTTCAGCGTGGCGAACCGCGGCACACGGAAGTCCGAGGCGGTCAGGACCTGCCCGGCCAGTGCCTTGTGCAGCTGGTGGGCGGCGCGCCAGACGGAATCACCTTCAGGCACGGATCCTCAACCCCTTGGGTGTGGAATACGCGCCGGCGTTGCTTAGGGCAGCCGCAACGGGTGTGTCCAGGATGCCGTGCCCGTTGACCTTTTCCATGACCAGTTTGTCCACCGCACCGCGTGTCACGACGCCTACCAGGGCCGCTCCGGCGGCGGCGAGGACGTTTTCGTCATCGCTGAATGCCAGGAGGGTTTTCCCGCCCCGCTCCACGTACAGGACCAGTGCCCCGTCCACCAGGACGACCAGAGCCCCGGCTTTCCGTCCGGGCCGGTGTGCGGTGCCGGCGTCGTCCTGCTGGGCAGGCCAGGGCAGGGCCGCTCCGTACGGGTTGGCGGGGTCCGTGGCGGCCAGGGCCAGGGCAACAGGATCCGGCTTGGCGAGCTGGGTGTCCTCAGAGTAGGAGCGCAGCCGGTCCACGGTGGCAGGCACGGCGAACTGGGCCGCCCCAAGGTGTTCGATGAAATAGCCGCGGCGGCACCGGCCTGCCTCCTCCAGCCGCGCCAGCACCTTGTACATCAGCCCGAAGCCGCCGAGGATCTGCTCGGCCATGACGGAGCCGCGGGTGACGACGCCATAGCGGTCCAGGAGGAGTTCAGCGGTGCCGCGGGCGTGGATGGTCGCGTCCAGCTCCGGTTCCGGAAGCGCGGACCATCGGCCGGCGGCCATCGGCGGTGTTGCCGCGGCCCCGGATCCGCCGTACCGACCGCCTGCGAGCCCCGGCGACCCCATCAGCCCGGTCCCGTGCGAACGGCCCAGCCTGCTGAGGCGCGGCGCCCGGGCCCGCGGCGCGCGTGCAACCTGCCGGTGCGCGGTGTGGCCTCCGGCGATCAGCGCACGGACGGGAGCGAACGTGTCCCCAGTGATCCGCCCGGCCCAGACCAGGTCCCACAGGGCAGCCACCACGTCCTGGTCGCTCAGGACGGAATCCATGCCGCCGGCAATGTCGGTGAGCTGGCGGAAGAAGTACCCGCCGCCGTTGTTCCGGAGATGGTCCAGCAGGCGTTGCCCGGCGTCGCCCGGCTGGTATTCGGGTGCCGGATTCAGGGTCAGCTCTGCGGAGTCCGCCAGGTGCAGGCTGATCCATCCGTCATTGCCGGGCAGCGCCCCGGCGCCGGACCACAGCACCTCACCCGCCGCCATGAGTTCATCCAGCATGGCCGGCTGGTAGTTGGAGACCCGGCTGGCCAGGACCAACGGTTCCCACGCGGACGCGGGAACGGGCACCCCGGAGAGCTGGTCGATGGCGGTGACGATGCCGTCCAGGCCCCGCAGTGACGGCTGCCCGCGGCCGCCGCCGGGGACCCGGACGTGCTGCCAGGCGGGCAGGAAACGCCCGTACGCAGCGGCGTCCACCGGCTCGACTTCCGCGCGCAGGGCAGCGAGCGAACGACGGCGGAGCTTCCGCAGGACTTCGGCATCGCACCATTCGCTGACCGCGGCGTGGGGGAGCTCCGCTACCGGTGTGTTCGCAGCGGTGGCAGAAGCGGCATGGGGCGTGCCCGTGGCGTCACCAGGGGTAGCGGACCCGCTGCCGTCCACGTCAGGGGCGGCGGGTGCGGGGTCCGGCGGTGCGGCATGCGGCCGGAACTCGCCTTCCACAACCCGGCCGTCCGCGGCGAGCCGTTTCAGGGCCGTGCCGACCACCGCGACGCCCAGCCCCAGCCGGGTTGCGGCTTCGGCCGCGGTGAACGGGCCATGGGTGCGGGCGTACCGGGAAACGAGGTCGCCCAGCGGGTCTGCCACGGGCTCGATGAAGGCCAGCGGCACGCCCATGGGCAGTGGTACGCCGATGGCATCGCGCAGCCGTGCGGCATCCTCAACGGCGGCGAACCGTTCCACCCCGCCGATGTTCACCTTGATGGCGCGGTTGGCGCGTTGTAGCGCGGCCAGATGGGTTGTGGCCTCCGCCTCCGCTGGCTGGGTTTCGACAGGCTCGACCGCCGGGCTTTCGGCGGATTCGACCTCCAACCGGGCGGCAACTTCGGCGGGGGCGAGCGGGCCCAGGAGCCGCAGCAGGTCGGCGACCCCTTCCATGCCCCGCGCTTTCCGGTCCGGTGCGAGCCGCTGCAGTTCCCGTTCGGTGGCTTCGATGACCTTCGCGTCCAGGAGTTCGCGCAGCTCCACGCGTCCCAGCAGTTCGTTCAGGAGCGTGGAGTCGAGGGCCAGGGCTGCCGCGCGCCGCTCCGCCAGGGGCGAGTCGCCTTCGTAGAGGAACTGGGCGACGTAGCCGAACAGCAGGGACTTTGCGAACGGCGACGGCTGGGACGTGGTGGTCTGCACGATCCGGAGCTCCCTGCGTTCCACGGAGGCTGCGATGTCCTTCAGGGCCGGGAGGTCGTAGACGTCCTGCAGGCATTCACGAACGGTTTCCAGCACGATGGGGAACGTGGGGTATTTCCGGGCGACATCGAGCAGCTGGGCCGAGCGCTGACGCTGCTGCCACAGGGGTTGCCGTTTCCCGGGCGTCTGGCGCGGGAGCAGAAGCGCCCGGGCGGCGCATTCGCGGAAACGGGACGCGAACAGCGCACTGCCGCCCACTTCGGCCGTGACGATCTGTTCCAGTTCTTCCGGGTCGAAAAGGAACAGTTCCGCGCCCGGCGGTTCGTCCTCCATCATCGGCACGCGCAGGACGATGCCGTCGTCAGCGGCCATGGCGGAACCGTCCAGCCCGTACCGCTGGTGCAGCCGCTGTCCCACTGCCAGCGCCCACGGGGCGTGGACGGGCATGCCAAAGGGGCTGTGCAGGATGACCCGCCAGTCGCCCAGCTCGTCATGGAAGCGCTCCACCACCAGGGTGGTGTCGTTCGGCACCACCTCGGTGGCCTGCTTTTGTTCAGTCAGGTATTGGATCAGGTTGTTCGCGGCGAACTCGTCCAGGCCGCTTGCCTTGCAGCGCTCGGTGGCCGGCCCGGCGTCGGAGGCGGACAGTTCGCGGACGAAGGCTCCGAGGGCGCGGCCAAGGTCCACCGGCCGGCCGAGCGAATCGCCTTTCCAGAACGGAAGTTTGCCGGGCTGGCCGAACGCCGGGGATACCAGCACGCGGTCGTGGGTGATGTCCTCGATCTTCCAGCTTGTGGCGCCCAGCGCGAAGACGTCGCCAACGCGGGACTCGTAGACCATCTCCTCGTCCAGTTCGCCCACGCGGCGGCCGCCCTTGGGGGCAGGGGCCGGCTTGCCGTCCTCTGACGGGGATGCTGACCCTTCGACCTCGGTTCCGATGATGTACACGCCGAACAGGCCTCGGTCAGGGATGGTGCCGCCGGATGTCACGGCAAGCCGCTGCGCCCCGGGCCTGCCCTCGATGGTGCCGGCGTTGCGGTCCCAGATGATGCGTGGACGGAGCTCGGCAAATTCATCCGACGGGTAGCGGCCGGCCAGCAGGTCCAGGGTGGCCTCGAAGGCGGAGCGGGGGAGCGATGCGAACGGGGCGGAGCGGCGCACGGTGGCGAACCATTCCTCCACGTCGATACTTCCCAGGGCAGTCGCGGCCACTGTCTGCTGGGCCAGGATGTCCAGCGGGTTGGCCGGGATGCTGAGGCGTTCGATCTTGCCGTCCAGCATCCGCTCCACCGTGATGGCCGTGTGCACGAGGTCCGCGCGGTGCTTCGGGAACAGCACGCCCTGGGAGACCTCGCCCACCTGGTGTCCTGCACGGCCCACACGTTGCAGCCCGCTTGCCACGGACGGCGGCGACTCAACCTGCACCACCAGGTCCACGGCACCCATGTCGATGCCGAGTTCCAGCGAAGAGGTGGCCACCACGCAGCGCAGCCGCCCGGACTTGAGGTCGTCCTCGATCAGCGCCCGCTGGTCCTTGGAGACCGAGCCGTGGTGTGCCCGGGCAAGCACCGGGTCTGCCCCGGAAGTACTGCCCGCCTGCGCCATCATGTGGGCGGGCGTGGCCGTGGAAGCGGGAATGCCCGACGGCGGCGCGGCCGGCCCGGGGCCCCAGCCTTCCTGCCCTTCCGTGCCGGAGTCGTCCCAGCCACCGCCGACGGCCACCAGTTGGCGCTCGGCGTAAATCTCGTTGAGCCGTGCCGTCAGCCGTTCGGAGAGCCGGCGGGAGTTCGCGAACACGATGGTGGACTGGTTGGCCAGCACCAGGTCGACGATTTTCTCCTCCACGTGCGGCCAGATGGAGGCCTGCGGCTGCAGCCCGGACGCGGGCCCGGAATCGAACGCCCCGGCGGCGCCCTGCAGGTCCGACATGTCCTCCACGGGCACGGACACGGTGAGGTCCCAGTTCTTGCTGGCGGGCGGCGCGACGATTTCCACCGGCGCCGAACCTGCCAGGAACTGTGCCACAAGTTCGCGCGGTTCCACGGTGGCGGACAACCCGATCCGCTGCGCGGGCTTGGGCAGCAGGGCATCGAGCCTCTCCAGTGAGACGGCCAGGTGCGCGCCGCGCTTGGTCCCGGCGACCGCGTGGACCTCGTCGATGATGATGGTGTCCACTTCGGTCAGTGTGTCCCGGGCCCTGGAGGTGAGCATCAGGAACAGTGACTCGGGCGTGGTGATGAGGATGTCCGGCGGGTTGCTCAGCAGCGCCCGCCGGTCCGCCGTCGTGGTGTCACCGGACCTGACGCCCACGGTAATCAGCGGCGCAGGGAGTCCCAGCCGCTTGGCGGTTTGCGTGATGCCGATCAGCGGGGAGCGAAGGTTCCGCTCGACGTCGACACCCAGGGCCTTCAGCGGGGAGATATAGAGGACACGGGTTTTGCGCTTTGCCGCCCGGGGCCGCCGGCCCTTTCCCTTGCCGTCCGCTGAAGGTGTTGCGGGGACCTCCGGGCCGGCGGCAGTGGACGAAACCAGCAGCCGGTCCAGTGCCCAGAGGAAAGCGGCGAGGGTCTTGCCCGAGCCGGTGGGCGCCACCACCAGGGCATGTGAGCCCGAGGAAATGGCGTTCCAGGCGCCGGACTGGGCCGGGGTCGGCTCCGAGAAAGCTCCGAGGAACCAGTCGCGCGTGGGCCTGCTGAACTGGCCCATCGGTTGTGCCGCGGGCGCAGCCGCGACCCTGCCCGTGCCCGTGGACGGCTCTTCCTGGCTCATGCCTCCATCATGCCCCACGCCACCGACAGAGCTGCCGGGACCTCCGGAACCTCCCGAATCAACCCTTTCCGTCCTGGGGCAGATCCTTGGTAGCAGGGCCTTCCAGGAGCTTCCCGTCACTGGTGAACCGTGAGCCGTGCAGGGGACAGTCCCAGGTGAGTTCGTTGTCGTTCCAGTGCACGATGCCGCCCAGGTGGGTGCAGACGGCCGACAGCTTGCAGGTGGTTCCGTCCACCGTGGACACCGCTACCGGGCGGGTACCCTCCCGGTACACCTTCCCCTCGCCCTCCGCCGGGACAACGGGCGCCGGCGGGGGAGAGGCGGGTTGGTCCTTGCCCCGCCTCAACACCTTGGCGCCCTCGGTTTTCAGGCCCTCGGCGGCAAGGGCGCCCCAGCCGGTGGCGAGCTTGGCCGCAACCCCGGCATTCAGCGCGACGGCGGACAACGCCCCCGACGCTGCCGTGACCCGGTGGTGGATGGTGTCCGCCCAGGGCACGTTGCCGCCCAGGATGTCAGCGGAAATTCCCAGGGCAGCCGCGACGGCGTTGGTCATGCCCCACTTGTTGTAGCCGGTGCCGAAGTAGACGTGGCCCTTCCCACGGGGCAGCTTGCCGAAGAACGGCATCAGGTTTGTGGCCATGTAGTCCTGCGCGGACCACGTATGGGTTGTCACCGCTCCGGGGTAATGCTGGCGGGTCCACTCGAGAAGGCCCCTGAGGTGTGCCTTTTCCGAATCCGCCCGGCCAACGTGGTGCCCGTGCCCGCCCACCAGCAGGAGCCTGCGGCCGTTGTGTTCCAGGTCCCGCAATGAGTGGGTGGGCTGCTCCACCGAAATGTACATCCCGGGAGGCGGCTCCTGCCCCTCCTGCAGTTCAAGGGCTGCGGCGTAGGACCGGCTGGGCTTCAGTTTGGCAAAATACAACCCGCGGTCCAGGACGGGAATGCCGGTGGCGAGGACCACCCGGTCCGCGCGGACCGTTCCGCGGTTGGTCTGCACCACGGACGGAAGGTCTCCGGTGACATCCTGCAGGCGTACGCCGCTGACGATTGCGCCGCCGCGGTCCCGGATGTCCGCCACCAGGGTGTCCAGGACGTCCATGGGGTGGATCTGGGCCTGGTCACGGAGGCGGGCCGCGCCATGCACGGCGAACGGAAGGTTGGCGTCGCGCACGTATTCAACCTCCAGCCCCGCCGTGGTTCCGGCGCTCACCTCCTCTCGAAGTTTCTCCGTGCCCTGGGCCGTGGCGGCATAGGTGTAGGCATCCCGGCGTTGGTAGGGAACGCCGTGCTCGTCGAGGTACCTCAGCAGCCACGCCTGGCCCTCCCGGTTGCCGTCCACATAGGCCTGGACCTGCCGCTGGGGATACTGGCGGGCCAGCTGGGACAGGAAGGTGCCTTGGAGCAGCGTCACCTTGGCGGTGGTGTTTCCCGTGGTGACTGCTCCCGGGAAGCGTGCCTCCAGCACCAGAACCCTTTGCCCTGACCTGGCCAGCAGGAGGGCCGTGACAAGTCCGGTCAGCCCGGCTCCGGCCACCACGGTGTCGTATTTGCTGTCCGGTTCGAAGGGATCAGAAGTGAACTGCGTGCTGCGGTCCAACCAAATTGACGTCATTGCCAAGCCACCCCGCCTTCCGGTTATGTTCGCGCTGCTGGGCGCTATTTGTAATGGGTCTGTTATGGACCCGGCCCTATCAGCTGCGGATTTACTAAGTATACTTAGCTTGTCGGGGTTTAAGTCTATGGTCAGGCGCAGCCCGGCAGCCATGGAAAACGTAAACGACAAACAGCAGGAGAAATCATGACAAGCATGAGTTCCGACGGTCGTACGGTAGACCGGACCAATATCCAAAAAGCAGCCCTCGCCGTGGGAGCGGTCTTCCTCCTGGTCGGTGTCCTCGGGTTTATCCCGGGCATCACCACCAACTACGAGACCATGGGCTTCGCCGGGCATGAGTCCGGGGCCCTGCTGCTCGGCATCTTCCAGGTGTCAGTGCTTCACAACATCGTCCACCTGCTGTTTGGTGCGGCCGGGATTGCCATGGCCCGCACCGCCGCCCAGTCGCGGAACTACCTGGTCATCGGTGGCGCCATCTACCTGGTGCTGTGGCTTTACGGCCTGCTGATCGGCCTGGACACCGCTGCCAACTTCGTTCCCGTCAACATGGCGGACAACTGGCTGCACTTCGTCCTCGGTGTCGCCATGGTCGGCCTCGGCCTGGCCCTGTCGCGGGGTACCGCCCGGGCGCACCGTCCCACCACGGCGCACTAGTGCACCGATAAACAACTAGTGCACCGGTAAACAGCAGACAGCCCCCGGGATCCGGAACAGGTCCCGGGGGCATGCACACAACACTGAGGGCGGTCCGGATTAGCCGGACCGCCCTCAGTGTTTAAGCAGTGTGTTTTAAGCGGGCTGGAACGCTCCGATGCTGAGCAGGGTGATGGCCGGGTTGCTGCAGGCCGTGGTGGGCTGGGGCAGGAACAGGGAGGCGGTGTCCTCCGGCGGATAGATGCGGTAGCCGGCGGCGTCCACGGGGTTGCAGTCCATGTAGTTGCCGGCCTGGGTGTAACGGAGCACCGCGGAGCCGGTCTGGCCCGGTGCCAGGAGGACGTCGGCCGCCGGCGTGGACTCGTCCCGCGTGGCCGCCGCGCCGATCGGGGCGCCGGCGTTGTCAGCTGCCAGGGAGACCCCGGCGAACCCTCTCAGGAGGCAGGGTTCAGTCCCCGTGTTGGTCAGGTTGAGTTTCATATAGACACTGCCCGCGGCGCCGCCCCCGGACGCGTCGGTGGCCGCGGAAAGCCCTGCGGCCTTGCACAGGCCCGGGGCGGCCGGGGAGGAGGTC
>NZ_BAAHNO010000029.1:0-113539 GCF_054656615.1 Arthrobacter sp. AD-310
CCCCCCCCCCCCCCCCCCCCCCCACTGTTGTTTAAAGCCAGGATTCCGGCGCTGCGGATCCGCGCAGGTGCAGCGGCGCCGCCGTTACGCGGTCTGTCCCGGGGCCTGCGCCCTCTGGGCGTGGTAAGCGAGGATCTGCAGTTCGGTGGCCATGTCCACCTTGCGGAGGTTGACGCCCTCCGGGACCTGGAGCATGACGGGCGCGAAGCTGAGGACACTGTGCACGCCGGCTGCAACCACCCTGTCGCACACGTCCTGGGCCACGGCTGCCGGCAGTGCCAGCACCACCATGTTGGCGCCGGTCCGGTGGAGCACGGTTTCCAGGTCCGCCACGTCGCTGACCCGCAGCCAGCCGACTTCATTCCCCACCACCATCTGGTCGGCGTCAAAGATGGCCACGACGTCGAAGCCGCGGGATTCGAAGCCGCCGTACCGCGCCAGCGCCTTGCCCAGGTTTCCGGCACCGACGATCGCGACCTTCCAGTCGTGCGTCAGTCCCAGCGCCGCCGCGATGTGGCGGCTGAGGTACTGGACCTCGTAGCCGACCCCGCGGGTGCCGTAGGAGCCGACGTGGGAGAGGTCCTTGCGGAGGGTGGACGAACTGACGCCGGACGCTTCCGCCAGCGATTCCGAGGAGACGCGCTCCACGCCGTCGGCCAGCAGGGTGTTCAGGGCACGCAGGTAGAGGGTCAGCCGGGCCACCGCTGCGGGCGGAATCTGTTTGGCAGGGGTGCCCGGAGCCGCGGGAAGATCCGGGACAGCCTGGTGGGTTGAGTCCAGCGAAGTCACCAGCCCCTCCCTTGAGTCGCGTTGTGACTCCACTCTAGGGCCCTTCCGCCGGTGCCAACAAAGCCAGTGCCGTCAAACTCCGAACGCTCCTTTAGCCGCCGCAACCTGTAGTGCTACTGCCCGTGCTACTGACCGGTGCTACTGCGCCATGGCGCGCTGCAGCGTACGTTCCAGCCGGGCCTCGTCGATCTTCCAGAAATCGCGCTGGATGCCGTCCACCAGCACCACCGGGATCTCTTCTGCGTAGCGTTCGCGCAGGTCAGGCTGGTTGTCCACCAACTCTTCCGTCCACTCAAGGCCCAGTGCGGCAGTGACCCGCCCGACGGCGTCGCGGGCCTCTTCGCAAAGGTGGCAGTTGGTCTTGGTGAGGAGGACGACGCGGGGTGTGGCCATGGGTTAACCGTAGCCCCGTTCGCCAGTGCCGGGCACGCCGACGGTTTCCGGGCACGCAATTGACTAGACTCAAGTCCATGCCCGAGGAGAAGTACGTCGCCGTAGTCACCAAGCCGGTTGCTGCGCCGCAGCCGGCCGAGGCGGCGTTCTTCGATGTGGACAATACCCTTATGCGCGGTGCCAGCCTGTTCCATGTGGCGCGGAAGATGCACCAGCGCGGCGCCTTCACCATTCCCCAGGCCGCCGGCTTCGCCTGGAAGCAGTTCAAGTTCCTGGCACGGGGCGAGAACATCGACGACGTCCACGCTATCCGGGATTCGGCCCTCACCCTGGCTGCGGGCATCACTGTTGATGACATCAAGGCGCTGGGCGAAGAAGTGTACGACGAAATGATCGCGTCACGGATCTGGCCCGGGGCCAAGGCCCTGGCCGAGCAGCACTTGCGCGTGGGACGCCGGGTCTGGCTGGTCACGGCCACCCCCATCGAGGTGGCCACGGTTATTTCCACCCGCCTGGGCCTGACCGGCGCGCTGGGAACGGTGGGGGAAATCGCCGAAGGCATCTACACGGGCCGGCTGGTGGGCGACATCCTGCACGGCTCCGCGAAGGCCGTTGCCGTCCGGGCCATCGCAGACGAACAGGACCTGGACCTCAAACGCTGCTGGGCCTACAGCGACTCCTATAACGACATCCCGCTGCTGAGCCTGGTGGGCCACCCGGTGGCCATCAACCCTGACGCCCGGCTCCGCCGCCACGCCCGCGACCACAACTGGCCGGTCTACGACTTCCGTGCCGGCCGCCGCGCTGCAACGCTCGGGCTCAAGGCTGCCACCATGGGCGGCGCTGTCTACGGCCTGTGGAAGGGCTTTGCCAGGATCCGCGGCCCCCGCGTCTAGGTAGCAGTAACTGTCGTTTTGGGGCGCCAAAACGACAATTACTGCTACCTGGTTGGGCTGGGAACGAAAATGCCCGCAGCCTCAAGGAGGCGGCGGGCATTTCCACGCTGTGCGAAGTATTCCTACTTCTTGTTGCGGCGCTGGTGACGGGTCTTGCGAAGCAGCTTGCGGTGCTTCTTCTTGGCCATACGCTTGCGACGCTTCTTGATAACTGAACCCACGAAAGTTCCTTACAAACTAGATGCAGTACCTGTCTGCTGGAATTGGTTCGTGGACGAAGCTACGAACTGAACAACTGACAGATTCTTACAATGACGTAAAACGTTCCTTAACAGGGTACCGCCTCCGGGAGGCGGCTACTGACCGCGGAGCTCCGACCGGCCAAAATACGGCCGCTGCAGACGGGAAACGGGTCAGGCGGTCTCGGTGCGGCCTTCCACAACGGCACCTTTGAGGTACTGCTCCACGGCAGCTTCCGGGACCCGGTAGGAGCGGCCAAACCGCACAGCGGGCATCTCGCCGGAGTGAACCAGCCGGTACACGGTCATCTTGGAGACGCGCATGACCTGGGCTACTTCAGCCACAGTGAGGAACTTCGCGTTGGAGAAGTTCTGATCCGACATTTCCCTATTCCTTTGCTGACGGACGGACAACAGTCACCCCAGGTTCATGCCAATGCGGTGTTCCGATGCTGAGCCATCCACCAACCACCTACCTAGATACTGTAGATGTTCCTGTGGCAGATGTGAAAGTAGTATGCTCCCCTATTTCGGCCCCGACCCTACCCCCGGCGCTTGCGGGCCGAGGCGGCGAGCTGGTCCAGCACGGACACCGAAACATCCCAGTCCATGCAGGCGTCCGTCACGCTTTGACCGTAAACCAGCTGGTCCCGGCCGGCGGCGTGCTCCGCGACGTCCAGGTTCTGCGCCCCGCCCACGAGGAAGCTTTCCAGCATGACGCCGGCGATCGCCTGGGCGGAGGCTCCCCCGTTTTCAAGCTGGGCTCCGATTTCCAACGCCACCTCGGCCTGGCGGTGGTGGCTCTTGCCGCTGTTGGCGTGGCTGGCGTCCACGATCAGGCGCGGGTTCAGGCTCTTGCCGGCGAGCTTGGCGGAAGCGGCTTCAACGTCGGCCGCCGAGTAGTTGGGGCCCTTGCGGCCGCCGCGGAGGATGACATGGGTGTCCGGGTTGCCGGCGGTGGACACCAGGGCCGCCCGGCCGTCGCCGTCAATGCCCAGGAACGCCTGTGCCGCCGCGGACGCTCCGCATGCGTCAATGGCCACCTGCAGGTCGCCGTCGGTCCCGTTCTTGAAGCCGATGGGCATGGAGAGGCCGGACGCGAGCTGGCGGTGGATCTGGCTCTCCGTGGTGCGGGCCCCGATGGCGCCCCAGGAGATGAGGTCCGCCATGTACTGCGGACTGATCGGCTCCAGGAACTCGGTGGCGGCGGGAAGCCCCAGCGCGGTGACCTGCTGCAGGAAATGCCGGGCGGTCCGCAGGCCGGTGACCATGTCGTGGCTGCCGTCCAGCCGGGGATCGTTGATCAGGCCCTTCCAACCGACGGTGGTGCGGGGCTTTTCGAAGTAGGTCCGCATCACGATCAGCAGGTCTTCCTTGTGCTTCTCCGCCTGGCTGACCAGCCGTCGCGCGTATTCCAGCCCGGCATTGGGATCGTGGATCGAGCACGGGCCCACGATAACCAGCAGGCGGTCGTCCACCCCGTCCATAATGGCGCGGACTTCATCGCGTCCGCGTTCGACGACGTCCGCCACCTTCGCGTCAAGCGGCAGTTCGGCGATGAGTTCGGAAGGAGTGGGCAGCGCGGTGAATTCGCTGACGCGCAGGTTCGAGGTGGATTTTGCTGCTGATGCTGTTGCGGTGCTCATGTTCGGGTCCTGTTCCAGATGGGAAGCGGGCCCAGTTCAGAACCCGCCGGAGAAACGGCGAAGGGCAGAGAATCATCTCTGCCCTGTTGGCTCTGAAGGAAAGTTGGATGCGTGTCAGTTAGACGCGGGCCCCTCCAGAGCCAACGAAAAATACGCATACCAACGGTTAGTCATGGGAAAGACCATAACCCGCTTCGCGGCGCACACCAAATCCCGCCCCAGCAGATAGCGGCGCAAACTCCTGCAGGTCATGGCCCAGCACCACCAGGGCACGGAGCTGTGCGAGGCCGCCATTGATGGACCCCGCCGCGCGTGCCTGGACCAGGATGTTGCCAAGCGCCGTCGCTTCGACGGGTCCCGCGATGACCGGGAGGCCCGTGGCGTCGGCGGTGAGCTGGCAGAGCAGCTGGTTCTGCGAACCGCCGCCCACCACGTGCACCACTTTCACGGACCGGTCCGCCAGCTGCTCGGCAGCCCTGATGGTTTTGGCGTAACCGGCGGCGAGGCTGTCCATGATGCACCGGGTGATGGCGGCCGGATCGTCCGGCAGGACGTCCCCGGTGTGCCGGACGGCTGCACGGATGCGTTCGGGCATGTTGTCCGGGGCGATGAAGCAGGGGTCGTCCGCGTTGATTTGGGGCCCGCCGGCCGGCAGGGACGCAGCGGCCTGCAGCAGTGCCGGCAGCTCGGGTTGGAAACCTTCGGCTGCCCACGTGCGCTGGCATTCGCTCAGAAGCCACAACCCGCCCATGTTGCGCAGGTAGCGGATGGTGTTGTCCACGCCGCGTTCATTGGTGAAGTTCGCTTCGCGGCTGGCCTGGGTCAGCACCGGGTGCTGGAGTTCGAGCCCCACCAGGGACCACGTGCCGGAGGAGATGTAGGCGAAGTCCTCCCCGCCGACGTCTGCTGTCGCGGGGACGGCGGCGACGGCGGAGGCGGTGTCATGGGAGCCCACGGCCACGACCTTCGTGTCCTGAGGCAGGCCAACCTGCTCCGCGATGCCCGGCAGGAGCGTGCCGTAGGACTCGCCGGGCTGGATGAGCGGCGGGAACAGGTCCTTCCGCAGGCCCAACGCGGTGAGGAACCCGGTGGCCCACTCCCCCGCGACGGCATCGAACAGTCCGGTGGTGGAGGCGTTGGTGGCCTCGGTTCGGCGGACGCCGGTTAGCAGGAACGCGATCAGGTCCGGGATGAGCAGCGCCTGCAGCCCGTCCAGGTCCGGCTCGGTGGCGAGCTGGTAGATGGTGTTGAACTGCAGGAACTGCAGCCCCGTGGTCGCATACAGCCGCGCAGGGTCCAGCTTCCGGTGGACAGGTTCGACGGCGGCACGGCTGCGGTCGTCGCGGTAGCTGAACGGCTGCGCCGCCAGGTTCCCGCCGGCGTCCACCAGGCCGTAATCCACCGCCCAGGTATCGATGCCGATACTGGCTATGCGTTCACCGTTTGCGGCCGCCGTTGCTGCCGCCGCCGCTAGCCCGCCAAGGACTTCCGCGAAGAGGGCGTCGAAGTCCCAGCGGAGGCCGCCGTCGATCTCTACAACACCGTTGGGGAAGCGGTGGACCACTTCGAGTTGCACATCGTCACTGGTGACGCGGCCAAGGATGACGCGGCCGGAGGAGGCACCAATATCGACAGCGGCGAAGACACTGCCGGCGAACACGCCGGCAGTGTCTTCACCGGAAACATGCGTGCTCACCGGAGGAAGGCTGCCGCGACTCCGGCGTCCACGGGGATGTGGAGGCCGGTGGTGTGGGACAGTTCGTTGCTGGTGAGGACGGCGGCGGCGTTGGCCACGTGCTCGGGCAGGACTTCGCGCTTGAGCAGGGTGCGCTGGGCGTAGTACTCGCCCAGTTTCTCCTCGTCCACGCCGTAGACCGCGGCGCGCTTGGCGCCCCAGCCACCGGCGAAGATCCCGGAGCCGCGGACCACGCCGTCGGGGTTGATGCCGTTGACGCGGATGCCGTGCTCGCCCAGTTCGGCCGCGAGCAGGCGGACCTGGTGGGCCTGGTCTGCCTTGGTGGCGGAGTAGGCGATGTTGTTGGGGCCGGCGAACACGGAGTTTTTGGAGGAGATGTAGATGATGTCCCCGCCCAGGCCCTGGGCGATCATGACCTTCGCGGCGGCCTTGGCCACCAGGAACGAGCCCTTGGCCATCACGTTGTGCTGTAGGTCCCAGTCCTTCTCGGTGGTTTCCAGCAGCGGCTTGGAAATCGATAAGCCGGCGTTGTTGACCACCAGGTCCACGCCGCCGAACGCCAGGACCGCGGCGTCGATCGCTGCCGCGACCTGGGCCTCGTCGGTGACGTCAGCTTGGACGCCGACGGCGACGTCGGAACCGCCGAGTTCCTCGGCAACCTTCTGCGCGTTCTCCAGGTTCAGGTCCGCGATGACCACGCAGGCGCCTTCAGTCGCGAGGCGGGTGGCGATGGCCTTGCCGATGCCGGACGCGGCACCGGTCACCAGCGCGATACGGGCGGCGTGGGACTTGGGCTTGGGCATCCGGGCGAGCTTGGCTTCCTCCAGGGCCCAGTATTCGATCCGGAACTTCTCGGATTCCTCGATCGGGGCGTAGGTGGAGATCGCCTCGGCGCCGCGCATCACATTGATGGCGTTGATGTAGAACTCACCGGCCACCCGGGCGGTCTGCTTGTCCTTGCCGAAGGAGAACATGCCCACGCCGGGAACCAGCACGATCGCCGGGTCCGCGCCGCGCAACGCCGGGCTGTCCTCGTCCTTGTGGCGGTCGTAGTAGGCCTGGTAGTCCTCGCGGTAGTCCGCATGGAGTTCTGTCAGCCGTGCGATCGAGTCCTCGATCGACGCGTCGGCGGGCAGGTCCAGGATCAGGGGCTTGACCTTGGTGCGCAGGAAATGGTCCGGGCAGGACGTGCCCAGCGCACCCAGCCGCGGGTGCTCGGCGGCTTCGAGGAAGTCAAGGACGACGGCGTCATCACTGAAGTGCCCCAGCTGCGGCCTGTCGGTGGAGGCCAGGCCGCGGATCACGGGCGCCAGGGCAGCGGCCTTGGCCCGGCGCTCGGCCTCCGGAAGCGCGCCGTAGCCAGCCAGCTTGGGCCCGAAGGGTTCGGCCTTGCCGTTCTCGGCGATGTACTTTTCGGCCTGGTCGATGATCCACAGCGAGTTCTGCTCTGCTTCTTCGCTGGTGGCGCCCCAGGCGGTGATGCCGTGCCCGCCCAGGATGGTGCCGACTGCCTGCGGGTTGGCATCCTTGATCGCGGCGATGTCCAGGCCGAGCTGGAACCCGGGACGGCGCCAGGGAACCCAGACCACCTTGTTGCCGAAGATCTTGGTGGTCAGCGCCTCGCCGTCCACCGCCGTCGCAATGGCGATGCCCGAGTCCGGGTGCAGGTGGTCCACATGCGCGGCGTCCACCAGGCCGTGCATGGCGGTGTCGATCGAGGGGGCTGCGCCGCCCTTGCCGTGCAGGCAGTAGTCAAACGCGGCCACCATCTCGTCTTCACGCTCAACACCGGGGTAGACGTTCTTCAGTGCGTTCAGCCGGTCCAGGCGCAGCACCGCAAGGTTCTGCTCCTTCAGCGTGCCCAGGTCCCCGCCCGAGCCCTTGACCCACAGCAGCTGGACGTCTTCGCCCGTCACCGGGTCCTTTTCGGTGCCCTTCGCGGAGGTGTTGCCGCCGGCGTAGTTGGTGTTCCGCTTGTCCGCGCCCAGGCGGTTCGAACGGATAATCAGGTCTTCAACAGTCTTGTTCGTCATAACTTTTCAGGCGCCCCATCCGGCTTGCTGGCCGCCCACGCGGTCCTCATTGATCTTCTTCTGGTAGCCGCTGGCCTTGTAGGCAGCGATCGGGTCAGCGGGCAGGCCCCGGGATTCACGCCACTCGGCCAGGACCGGGCGGACGTCGGTGTAGAACGCGTCGTTGAAAATGCTGTTCGCGGCCAGCACGTCCCCGGCGCGCTGTGCCTCGCTCAGGGCAGCGGTGTCCACGAGCAGGGCCCGGGCGGTCATCTCCTGGACGTTCAGGACGGAGCGGATCTGGCCCGGGATCTTCTCTTCCAGGTTGTGGCACTGGTCCAGCATCAGGGCAACGCCGGAGTCCTTGCCGAAGCCGCCGCCGCGGATGACCTCGTGCATGATGCGGAAGAGCTGGAACGGATCCGCGGCACCCACGATCAGGTCGTCATCGGCGTAGAAGCGGGAGTTGAAGTCAAAGGAGCCCAGCTTGCCCAGCCGCAGCAGCTGCATCACGATGAACTCGATGTTGGTGCCCGGGGCGTGGTGGCCGGTGTCCAGGCAGACGAACGCCTTCTCTCCGAGGGCCAGGGTCTGGGCGTAGGAGGTGCCCCAGTCCGGAACATCGGTGTGGTAGAAAGCCGGTTCGAAGAACTTGTACTCCAGCACCAGCCGCTGCTCATCACCCAGGGCGGCGTAGATCTCCTGCAGCGACTCGGCCAGCCGGTCCTGCCGGCCGCGGAGATCATCCTGGCCCGGATAGTTGGTGCCGTCCGCCAGCCAGATCTTCAGGTCGCGCGAGCCGGTGGCGTGCATGATCCGGATGCAGTCCAGGTGGTGGTCAATGGCGCGGCGGCGGACAGCCTCGTTGGAGGACGTCAGGGAGCCGAACTTGTACTCGTCATCCTGGAAGGTGTTGGAGTTGATGGTGCCCAGGCCAACACCCAGCCCCGCGGCGTAATCCTTCAGGGCGGAGTAGTCCTCCACCTTGTCCCACGGGATGTGCAGCGCCACCGTTGGCGCCAGGCCGGTCAGTTCGTGGACCTTCGCGGCGTCGGCCAGCTTCTCCTGCACGGTCCGCGGCGTGCCCGGGGTGCCGAACACCTTGAACCGCGTGCCTGAATTTCCATAGGCCCACGAAGGGACCTCGATGGCAAGCTCTTCGAGCCTGCCCAGCGCCGTTGCTACGTCGTTCATGATGTTCTTTCCAGTGTCTTGTCCTGCTGTGGTCTGATTGGTGCCGCCCCGCTCCGCGTCCGCGAGCTGGCTGTCAAGGTTGAAGACTTCCTCCAGGACCTGGAACCCTTCATCGGGCGCCTGGCCGGAGTTTTCAAACAACGTCGCCATTTCCGCCTGCCAGCGGGCGTTGACGTCGGTGAGTGCCATGCGTGCCCGGGCCGCGTCGAAGTCGTCGCACTCCACATAGCCCACCAGGAGTCCGTCCGGACCCAGGAACAAGGAGTAGTTGTTCCAGCCTGCATCCTTGAGGGCCCGGAGCATCTCCGGCCAGACGGCGGCGTGGCGCCGCTTGTATTCGTCGATCAGCTCCGGCTGGATCGAAGAGCGGAAGCACACCCTCATATGGATTTCTCCTGAACCCGCGGATCTTTGAATCGTTTCATTATTACGATTCAAAGTACTCTTGATGGCAGTAGGTGTCAAGCATCTCCACCCAGCGGTCCAGCCTGTGGTGGAACGCAGCGCATTCGGACCACCAGCACGGAGAATCATGAACCGCTCAGCCAGCATCAAGGACGTCGCCACGCATGCCAGCGTGGCCGTAGGCACCGTCTCAAACGTGCTGAACTACCCGGACCGGGTATCCCAGCGCACCCGCGAGCGCGTACTGAAGGCCATCGACGAACTCGGCTTCGTCCGGAATGACGCCGCGCGCCAGCTACGGGCCGGGCACAGCCGCACGGTTGGCCTGATCGTCCTGGATGTGGGCAACCCCTTCTTCACTTCGGTGGTCCGTGCCGCCGAGGACGCCGCGGCACTGCAGGGCAGCGCAGTACTTGTGGGCGACAGCGGCCACGACGCCGGCCGGGAGGCCAACTACATCGACCTCTTCCAGGAGCAGCGTGTCCAGGGCCTGCTGATTTCACCGGTGGGCGATGTGACGGAGCGGCTGGATCTCCTGCGCGAGCGCGGCGTCCCCACCGTCCTGGTTGACCGGCTGGCCGACGAGTCGAAGTTCAGTTCCGTCGCGGTCGACGACGACGCCGGCGGGTACCTTGCTGCGCGGCACCTGCTGGACACGGGCCGCCGTCGGCTGGCTTTTGTGGGCGGGCCCACCGACATCCGCCAGGTCACGGACCGCCTGCAGGGCGCGCAGCGCGCAGTGAAGGAGGAGCCGGACGCCACCCTGGAGGTGCTGGAATCCGACGGGATGACAGTCCTGTCCGGCCGCAGCGTGGGCAACACGCTGGTGGAGCGGGGCCGCGAGGAGCTGCCGGACGGCATCTTCTGCGCGAACGACCTCCTCGCCCTGGGCGTCATGCAGTCGCTGACCATGACCCACACGTTCCGGATCCCCGAGGATGTCGCGCTGATCGGCTACGACGACATCGACTTCGCCGTGTCCGCCGTCGTCCCCCTTTCCTCCATCCGGCAGCCCACCGAGGCTCTGGGGCGGACCGCCATCGAACTGCTGTCAGAAGAGGTGGAATCGCAGAATGCCACGCACCGCTCCGTGGTCTTCACCCCCGAACTGGTGGTGCGCCAGAGCACCGCGACCGCCTAAGCCACCCCTCCCCCGCGCTGCAATTAGCCCCTGAGCCTGCCCGGGTTCCACCAACCAAAAGCGGTAGCGCATGGGGCTGGAATCCGGAGGGACGTACCCGCACGCTCTACAAGCGCTACAAAAGCTGAACCGTTACAAAAGACTGGACCGCCTGCCCGGCCATGGGGCACACTTGGATCCGGAAAGCGCTTGCCCGACATCGGTGCAGCGCGAGCAGAACTCGCGCCCAAGGGCAGAAGGAGAACGATGGGAACGACAGCCGGTACCGGAGTCCCGCGCCCCACAACCGCCAGGGAGGGCGGGGACAAGGAAGGCGCCGCCCTCGTTGCCCTGGTCGGTGTGCACGGGTTCGGCACCCACCACCTGCGCAACCTCGAGCGACTCCAGGCAGCGGACGCCGTCGAACTCGTGGCCGTGGCGGACCCGCAGCCTCCGGCACCGGGCTCCGCGCCGCCGTCAGCCGCCGTTTATGCGGGGCTGGAAGAGCTGCTCGCGGCCACGCCGGCACTGGATGTCATCATCGTCGCCACCCCCATCCAGACCCACGCCCCGCTGGCACTCGCCGCCCTCGCCACGGACGCCGACCTCTACCTGGAAAAGCCGCCGGTGGCATCGCTGGCGGACTACGACAGGCTTCGCAGCGCCGCGGACGCGGCCGGCCGCAGCGTCCAGGTCGGGTTCCAAAGCCTGGGCTCGCACGCCCTCAAGGCCATCGAGGAACTGCTGGCCGCCGGGACCATCGGCAGCCTGCAGGGGATCTCCGCCACCGGCCGCTGGGTCCGCGACAAGGCGTACTACAAGCGCTCGCGCTGGGCCGGCAAGCGCAGCATCAACGGCGTGGATGTTGTGGACGGCGTGGCCACCAATCCCCTGGCGCACGCCGTGGCCACTGCCCTGCGGATCGCCGGCGCCCGCACGACGGCGGATGTCGCCTCAATCGAGACGGAGCTGTACCGCGCCAACGGCATTGAATCGGACGACACCTCGGTCATCCGCATCCGCACCATCGCCGGCCTGCCCATCACGTGCGCCCTCACCATTTGCGCCACCGAATCCGTCGAACCGTACGTGACCCTCCAGGGCTCGGCCGGAACGGCCGTGTTCCACTACACCGAGGACCGGCTTACCGTGGCGACCTCCGCCGGCCGCAGCGAGGAAACGTACCGCCGCGACGACCTCACCGAGAACCTCCTGGCCCACCGGAACGGCGGCGCGCCCCTGCTCAGTTCCCTGGCAGACAGCGGGGCCTTCATGCTGGTACTCGAAGCCATCCGCACCGCCCCGGCGCCCGCCCCCATCGGCGCCTCCTTCGTCCGGTGGGAAGGAGAGGGCGAAGCAGCCCACGCCGTCGTCGTGGACATCGAGGACGCGCTGGAACGCGCGGGCCGCGAGCACGCCACGTTCAGCGAACTGGGGCTTCCCTGGGCGGGTCAGTCCCCCACGGTGTTCACGCTTCCTGCTTCCTGACGGCCCCGGACATTAGCGGGGACCCGGTCGCCGGCCGTGCCGCCACAGCAGGAGGCCAATGACGACTGCGGAGAGCATGCCCAGGCCGCCGGTCACCACCAGGCCGGCCCGGACCCCGAACTGCTCGGTCAGCCACCCCGCGAGCAGGCCGCCCAGGGCGTGCCCGCCGAGCAGCAGGGGCAGGTAGAGCGCCATGACCCGGCCGCGGACGGCCGGGCCGGCCTCAAGCTGGACCACGGTGGCGGCGCTGGTGAGGAACAGGAGGGTCATGATCCCGACCACCACAAGCATGGCCGTAAACAGCGCCAGGGTGGGCATCAGCGCAGCCACCAGCTGCGAGAGCCCGAAGAGCCCGCCCGCCGCCACGATGCCCTTGCGTCCCGTGTTCCGGAGCCGGGCGGCGAGCAGCGCACCCGCCAGTGCACCCAAGGCGCTGACGGTGTTGAACAAGCCGAAGCCTTCCACGCCGTTGTGCCACACGCGGTCGGCGAACGCCGCGAGGACAACGGGTCCGTTCATGCCAAACGCGCCGAGGAGCCCGGCGAGCAGGATGATCAGCAGGAGCCGCGGCCTGTCCCGGACGTACCGGAACCCCGCCAGCAACTGGCCGCGGCCACGTTCAGCAGGCTCGCTGGGGTGGAGTTCCTGCGCCCGCATTCCTGCAATAAGCCCCAGCATGAGGAGGCCGACCATCGCGTTGGCCGCGAACGCTGCAGCTGGTCCGGCCGAGGCAATCAGCACGCCGCTCAGGGCAGGGCCGGCCATCGCCCCAAGCTGGCCCAGCGCGTTGTTCAGTCCGATTGCCGGGCGCAAAGCAGCATCTCCCACCACCTCATTGACGAAGACCTGGCGGGCGGGGCCGTCGATGGCTGACGTGATGCCCAGTGCCACGCAGCTGGCGTAGATGGCCCATACCGTGATGGTCCCGCCCGCCACCCAGGCAGCGAGCCCGAGGGCGAGGAGAACGATGACCGATTGGCAGACCATCATGATCCGGCGCTTGGGGAAGAGATCCACCACCAGGCCGGACAACGGGCCCACCACCAGCATGGGCAGGAACTGCAGGGCGACGGCGATGCCCACGGCGGCAGGGCTGCCCGTGAGCTGCAGGACCATCCAATCCTGCGCGAGCCTTTGCATCCATACCCCCACGCTCCCTGCCAGCTGCATGCCAAGGAAGAGGCGGTAGTTGTATTGCGTCAGGGGGTGGTACCAGCGGGGCCGGGTCTCGGGAGGCTGGACGGACTGGTCTGTACGGGGGCGCTCGGAAGACACGTCGGGACTCAACTCGATAGCGGGCGGAACTGCAGGTCAAGGGCGGCGCCGGGCTGGCGGTGCACGGGTTGGGTCAGGCCGCGGGGTTTTGTTCAGGCGGGAGTTTGTTCAGGCACGGTGTGATCGCAGTTTCACGGCTGCTGCGGCGAGGATCAGGGTGCCGGGAACCACAACGAAGAGCGCCACGAGCATCCAGACGAACACGACGGCGCCGAAGAGGGCGGCGGCGAGCAGGAGCGAGCCGCTCCAGTCCTTGAGGGACAGGGCTTTGCCGGTCTCGAGGGCGGAGCGCCAGGCGTCCTTCGGCTGGGCGTGTTCGGCGTTGGCGTCGGGCCATGTCGCGCTGGTGCGGAGCAGGAGGATGGCGCCGCAGCCGGCAAGGAGCAGTGTTGCCGGAAGGACAACCTCGCGGCCGGGCAGCTGGCCCGCCCAGGCCAGCAAGAGATTCAGGACAATTACGACGGCGGCTGCCGCGGTGAGTGCGCCAAGCTTCCAGCTGCCGGGCAGGGCAGCCCTGAACGTCCCCCACAGGCCGCGGACGGAATCGTCGCGGCCGGCAAGGTGCCGTTCCAGGTGGGTGATCCCCGCCGCGTAGGCGGCGGGGATCGTGACCAGCGGCAGGGACAGCACCAGCACCAGCAGCCCCGCCAGCAGGGTCTCGGAGAACAGCGCAAAGCGGTTTACCGGGATGGGTTCGTGGTGGTTGGAGGCGGGTGTGGTGCTGTCCATGACGGTCATTATCTTCTTTTCCTAGCCCTTGAGGCCCTGGGTGGAGACGCCTTCGACGATGTAGCGCTGGAAGATCAGGAAGAAGATCAGCACCGGGAGCAGGGCCAGGACGGACATCGCGATCATGGCGCCGTAATCGGAGGACTGGGTCTGGTCCTGGAAAAGGCGCAGCGCCAGGGGCAAGGGGTACTTTTCCGGGGTGTTCAGGTAGAGCAGGGGGCCGAGGAAGTCGTTCCAGCTCCAGATGAAGGAGAAGATCGAGGTGGAGATCAGGGCCGGTTTCATAAGCGGGAGCATGATGGATCCGAAGATCCGGGCATGCCCGGCGCCGTCGATGCGGGCCGCCTCATCCAGCTCCGCCGGAAGGCCGCGCATGAACTGGACCATCAGGAACACAAAGAACGCGTCGGCGGCGAGGAACTTACCGATCAACAACGGGATGTAGGTGTCCACCAGGCCCAACTGCTGGAAGATGATGTACTGCGGAATGATCACCACGTGGAAGGGCAGCAGCAGCGTGGCGATCATCATCCCGAAAAAGATGCCCCGGCCGGGGAACTTGATCCGGGCAAACGCGTACGCCGAGATGCTGGCGGACAGGATGGTGCCCACAACAGCACCGATCGCCAGGACCAGCGAGTTGGTGAAGAACTGCATCGTCGATACGCCGCCGATGCCTTCCATGGCGGTAACGAAGTTGTTAAAGCTGAAGTTCTCGGACCACAGCGAGCTGTTTCCGCCGCCGATTTCCGAATTCGGCTTGAACGCCGAGGCAATCATCCACAGGCCGGGGTAGAGCACGATGGCGGTAACCAGAAGCGCCACCGCGTGGAAGGCCACGCTCTTGGCGCGCTTGGCTCCCGTGGATTCGGACTTCGGGTTGTAGGCCGGGGTGGCGGCGTCCGGGTTGGACTGGGTGGGGGTTGCCATGGTTGTCATCGTGAATCACCGCTGTAGTGGACCCAGGACTTGGACGTGCGGAAGATGATCAGTGTGATGATGCCGACCACGATCAGGAGGAGCCAGGCCATCGCCGAGGCGTAGCCCATCCGGAAATCACTGAAACCGCGCAGGTACAGGTACAGGGTGTAGAAGAGGGTGGAGCCGGCGGGGCCGCCTTCACCGTTGGAAATGATGTAGGCCGAGTTGAAGATCTGGAACGCGTGGATGGTTTCCATCAGCAGGTTGAAGAAAATCACCGGGGAGAGCATGGGCCAGGTGATGTTGAAAAACTTCCGCACCGGCCCGGCCCCGTCCATCGACGCCGCCTCGTAGAGCTCGTTCGGGATTTGCTTGAGCCCGGCAAGGAAGATCACCATCGGCGCGCCGAACTGCCACACAGTCAGCAGGATGAACATCGGCATGGTCATCGCCGGGTTGCCCACCCAGCCGCCAAGGTTGATCCCGAAGAACGACAAGCCCTGGTCCACAGGGCCGGAATCACCGAACATCGCCTTCCAAACGATTGCGATGGAGACCGAGGCGCCGATCAGGGATGGTGCATAGAACGCGGACCGGTAGAAGCCCTGGCCGCGGCGCTTGCTGTTCAGCAGCATCGCCACCGCCAACGCCGCAGCCAGCTTCAACGGGGTACCGAAAATGACATAGTTGACAGTCACGCCTACCGACTGCAGGAAGCGCTCGTCCTGGAACAGAGTGGTGTAGTTGTCGAAGCCGATCCACTTGGGCGGTTCGAACAGGTTGTAGTTGGTGAACGACAGGTAGAGCGACGAAATCATGGGCCCGACAGTGAGGGCAATGAATCCGAGCAGCCAGGGCAGCAGGAACGTGTAGCCGGCGCGGGCATCCGCCCCGCTCCGCTTCGACTTGCGAAGCGGAGCCGGGGCCGACGACGCGGAACGCCTGCTCAGTGTTGGGCTTGAAGTCACGAGTTCAATTCCGTCAGTCGTGAAGGCTTAATCGAGGCGGGGTGCTTGATTAGGCGTTCTGCTTGATAAGGTCTTCGGCTTCCTTGAACCAGGCGTCGGTGGCTGCGTTGATGTCCAGCTTGCCGTAGTTCAGGTCCGAGGCGATGCGCTTGAAGGAGGCTTCCAGCGTGCCGAAGCCGACGATGGGCGGCTCGGGAGCGTCCTTGAGGTACTGCTCGATGGACTTCTCGTAGTCCACCACGATCTTGTCGGTGCCTTCGAAGGTGGTGCCGTCACGCTGGGTCTTGGACGCAGGGACGCCGCGGGACGTCTTGAAGATCTGGCCCACCTCGGGATCGTTGACCATGAAGTCGATGAAGCGGGCTGCCGCGTCCTTGAACTTGGTCTTGGCGCTGGCGACCATCAGCATTGAGGGCTTGAGGAAGAGGCCCAGGTTGTCGGGGTCGTCGGAGGGAACCGGAACGAGCTTGAGTTCCTTGGCGCCGCTGTCGCCGAGGTAGCCGGCCATGAAGTTGTCCCACGTGACCTCCGAGGCGGTGACATTGGAGCCAAACGGTGACTTCGGGGCCAGCTGGGTAACGCGCTCCTCAGACACAATGGCCGGGGTGCCGCGCAGGTCGGCGGTGAGGTTCCACCACTTCTTCAGGTCGTCCTTGCTAAAGCCGAGCTTGCCGTCCTCGGTGAAGGCCTGGATGTTGTTTTGGCGCAGCCAGATGTTGAACATCCACCAGACGCCCGTGTAGTCCGTGGCGCCGAAGAGTGCACCATTGCTCTTGGTGCCAACCTCGGTAAGGAATTCGTTGTACTCCTTGTACGTCCAGGTGCCGTCCGGTTCGGCGATGCCCAGCGAGGCGAGCTTGGCGGGGTCATAGTAGACAGCGAACGCGTTGGTGCTCGTGGGAATGCCGTAGGTCTTGCCGCGGATCTGGCCGGAGGGCAGGAGGGATTTTTCGAAGGCGTCGGTGTTGATCTTGACGGTGCCCAGGTCCAGGAGCTGGTTGCGCTGGCCGTAGTCGCGCAGGTAGGACAGGTCCCACTGCATGACGTCCGGCAGGCCGCCGCCGGCAGCTTCCGTGGCGCGCTTCTGCCAGTAGCCGGCGAAGTCTGTGAAGTTGCCGTTGACCTTGATGTCCGGGTTCTTGGACTCAAAAAGGGCGATGGCCTTGCGGGTGCGCTCGGCACGGTCGTCGTTGCCCCACCAGGTGTAGTTGATGGTGACGGGATTCTCGGCGGAACCGGTCTCGCCCGACGAGCTGGACCCGGCGCCGCAGGCAGCCAGCACGCCGGCAGATGCGGTGCCGACGGCAACTGTGGTGAGGAAATGCCTTCTGTTGATCACGGGAGCCTCCTTGCTCAATGTGTGCAATCCCTGATCTCATCTACAACGCGAGTAGTGAGTTGGCTTACACGGCTTCTGAAACGATACAATAGCGCCATTGAGGTCGTTGGGCAAGCGTTTTCCAACCGGTGTTCCACCTGTTCCATCACAGCAGCAGACATAGGAGTCCCATGACATTGCAGGCAGCTTCCGGCCCCGCCAGCGTTTGGAACAACATTGACGGCATCGCTTTCGGCGGCGATTACAACCCCGAGCAGTGGCCCGTCAGCGTTCGGTTCGAGGACCTGGAGCTGATGCAGGAAGCCGGCGTGAACTTCCTTAGCGTCGGGATCTTCTCCTGGGCCCTGCTGGAGCCCGCCGAGGGGCAGTACGACTTTGGCTGGCTGGACGAGGTGCTGGACAAC
The DNA here is from genome assembly GCF_054656615.1 of Arthrobacter sp. AD-310. Taxonomy (NCBI): domain Bacteria; kingdom Bacillati; phylum Actinomycetota; class Actinomycetes; order Micrococcales; family Micrococcaceae; genus Arthrobacter; species Arthrobacter sp. AD-310. The sequence goes on from NZ_BAAHNO010000029.1 coordinate 17,515, forward strand.
CTGGCCGGGATCGGCGTCAAGGTGGCCCTGGCCACGGCCACCGCCGCTCCCCCGGCCTGGCTGGTCCGGAAACACCCGGAGATCCTTCCGGTCACGGCTGACGGAACCGTGCTGGGACCAGGCTCGCGGCGGCACTACACGCCGTCGTCGGCCGTGTACCGCCGGTACGCCAAGGGCATCACCCGCACACTGGCGGAGCGCTACAAGGACCACCCGGCGCTGGCCCTCTGGCACGTGGACAACGAACTGGGCTGCCACGTCTCGGAGTTCTACGGCGAAGAAGACGCCGCCGCGTTCCGCGGATGGCTCGAGCGCCGCTACGAAACCATTGCCGCGCTGAACGCCGCCTGGGGGACCGCCTTCTGGAGCCAGAACTACGGGTCATTCGAAGAGATCCTTCCGCCCGGCGTCGCTCCCACTACCCTGAACCCGGGCCAGCAGCTGGACTTCCAGCGGTTCAACTCGTCGGCGCTCCTGGAGTACTACCGTGAGCTCGTGGCCGTGCTCCGGGAGGTGACGCCCCACGTTCCGTGCACCACCAACCTGATGGCCTCCAGCGCCACCAAGTCCATGGACTACTTCGACTGGGCCAGGGACCTGGACGTTATCGCCAACGACCACTACCTGGTGGCGGTGGACCCGGAACGGAACGTGGAACTCGCCTTCAGCGCGGACCTCACCCGGGGAATTGCGGGCGGGGACCCGTGGATCCTGATGGAACATTCGACGTCGGCCGTTAACTGGCAGCCGCGCAACCGGCCCAAGATGCCCGGCGAAATGCTGCGGAACTCCCTGGCGCACGTGGGCCGCGGCGCGGACGCCGTGATGTTCTTCCAATGGCGGCAAAGCTTCGCCGGCTCCGAGAAGTTCCACTCCGCCATGGTCCCGCACGGCGGGCGCGAGACGCGTGTCTGGCGCGAGGTGGTGGGCCTCGGAGCCGCGCTGAAGCTCCTGGAACCGGTGCGCGGATCACGGGTGGAATCCCGGGCTGCCATCGTATTTGACTACGAGGCGTGGTGGGCCAGCGAGATCGATTCGAAGCCCAGCATCGACGTGAAGTACCTGGACCTGCTGCGCGCCTTCCACCGCTCGCTGTACCTGCGTGGCGTTTCAGTGGACATGGTGCACCCGTCGGCGCCGCTGGAGGGGTATGACCTGGTGCTCGTCTGCACGCTGTACTCGGTGACGGACGCCGACGCCGCAAACATCGCTGCGGCCGCTGCCGCCGGCGCTACCGTCCTCGTCAGCTACTTCAGCGGCATCACCGACGAAAACGACCATGTCCGGCTGGGCGGCTACCCCGGCGCTTTCCGCGAACTGCTCGGCGTCAGGGTGGAGGAATTCCACCCGCTGCTGGCCGGAACCCAACTGAAGCTCAGTGACGGCACCGTTTCGTCGATCTGGAGCGAGCACGTGCACCTGACCGGAGCCGAAGCAGTGCAGGCCTTCACCGAATACCCACTGGAGGGCGTGCCCGCCCTGACCCGGCGGCCTGTTGGCAGCGGAGCGGCCTGGTACCTCGCCACGTTCCCCGACCGGGAAGGGATTGAAGCTCTCGTCGATCGGCTCCTCGCCGAATCCGGAGTGGCCCCGGCAGCCGCCGCCGATCCCGGCGTCGAAGTGGTACGCCGGCGCTCTGACGACGGGCGCAGCTTCCTGTTCGCCATCAACCACACACCGTCCGACGCCTCTGTGGACGCGGCCGGGACCGACTTGCTGACCGGCGAACGTTTTGGCGGCGTTGTGCAGGCGGGCAGCGTCGCGGTGATCGCCGAAAACTAGGCCCGGCTGTGGCGGCGCCGCCGCGGAAAGTACGACGGCGCCGCCTCCTTAACCGTCCCGGGGCACTTTGGACGCATTCCCTGGGCAAATCACGACGGCGGCCGGCGAGTCCGTGTCAAAGTGCCCCATTTCGGAGGGCCTCCGGGTGTCCAGAGCCGTGTTGGCGGCGTGAAACCTGGTTAGCTGCTGATGGCGGACTTCATTTCGTCATGCGCCTTCTTGCCGGCTTCTTCCGGCGACAGCCGCTCGAAGAGGACCTCCGAGGTGTAGCGCTTGATGATCTCCTGGATGGAGCCGGCGCCCTTCGGCGGAGCGGCCGGGGCCTCGCCGAGTTCGTCCTTGATCTGGTCGATGAACTTAACCACCTTGACGTCGGCCGGGGTCAGCTTAGGTTCAATCGCTGCACGGATTTCGGTATTCGGGTAGACACCGCGGTCGGCCAGGAGGGTCTCGCCGGCCTTGACGTTGTTCGCCAGGAAGTTAATGAACTTGGCCGTTTCCTCCGGGTGCTTGGTCCGCGAAGAGGCAGACCAGAACTGGGAAGCCTTGTACCAAAGGCCGGCGTCATCGGCCGAACCGGTCTTGGTGGGGAACCGAAGGATCTTTAGGTCGCCGCCCGAGGCCTTCTCCAGCGCCGGCGCCTGGTTGGACCACCAGAAAGCCATGGCGTTCTTGCCGGTCGCCAGCCCGCTCTGGTCCAGGGATGCAGCCTCGGCTTCGACCACTTCGGACGCGGACGGCACTGCCTTCTTCTCGCTGAGCTGCTTCAGGAACGCCCACCACTCGGCGATGTCGGCCGGTTCGAAGCCCAGCTTTCCGTCCGAGGTGTACAGGGACTTGTCGTTCTGCCGCAGCCACACACCAAGGGACGCCTCATCGGTTCCATAGGCAGCGGCACCGTAGGTGCCCTTCGGGGATTTTTCTGTGATTTCGGCGGCGATGCGTCCGAAGTCTTCCCACGTCCAGGTGGTGTCGTCCGGCAGCGGAACGCCGGCGGCTTCGAACACTGCGGGGTTGGCGAGGATGGTGGCCGCGTTGATGCCCGCGGCGATGCCCGTCAGCCCGTCTTCGCCCTTGCCGGCGTTCAGCGCCGCTTCATCGAGCTTTGAGGTGTCGATGTCGTACTTGGACAAGTCCAGGAGGGCGCCGCGACTGGAGTATTCGGTGATGTACTTTTCGTCCATCTGGATGATGTCCGGGGCATCGTTCGCTGCAACCTGCGTAGCCAGCTTGTCCCAGTAGCCGCTCCAGTCGCCGAACTCCGGCTTGATCTTGATGTTCGGGTTCTCGGCCTCGAACTGCTTGATCGCTTCCTGCGTCAGCTGGGCGCGCTTGTCGCCGCCCCACCAGGAGAACCGGAGTTCAACGGTGCCGTCGGCACTTTGCGGGGAACCGCCGCCGCAGGCGCTGAGGGCCATGACGACGGCGGCCGCCGCGGCGACAACGCCTGTCTTGCGGATGCGCCGGGCTGACTTGGAGGATTCGGCGGGCTGCTTGGCAGCTGAGGCAGAACGTGGGAAAAGCGGCACTTCGTGCTCCGATCTTCGTCGATCTTGATGCTGGGGATTTATCGGGGTGCGGGGCGTCAGGCTGAAGGGGCTCGACGGGAAAACGCTTTCTAGACCTAATGCTATAAGTGTGCGACTTGTAATACAAGATGTTTCTTGGGGAAGTTTCGGGGAGTCCGGGGACAGCTGAACGGCCCGCCGCAGGCGACGGGCCGTTCCATTACTGCAGTCCGGAAGCAGGTTTCCGGCGGGGCAGGCTCCAGGGCGGGGAGGTTTCCGGCCGGGGAGGGCCAGGCTGGGGCCTACTTGATGCCGGTGGTGGCAATGCCCTTGATGAGGAACCGCTGGCCGAAGAGGAAGACCAGGAAGACCGGCAGCAGGGACACGATGGACATCGCGAACAGCGAGCCCCAGCTGGTGGCGGACTGGGAGTCCACGAATGCGCGCAGGGCTACGGGGACGGTGAACATGTCCGGGTCCGTGAGGTAGATCAGGGCGCCGAAGAAGTCGTTCCAGGTCCAGATGAAGGTGAAGATGGTGGTGGTGGCCAGGGCCGGGACCATCAGCGGCAGGATCACCCGCAGGAAGATGCGCGGGTGGCCGGCACCGTCGATCCGGGCAGCCTCGTCCAGCTCGCGGGGGATGCCGCGGATGAACTGCACCATCAGGAAGACGAAGAACGCGTCCGTGGCGAGCAGTTTGGGCACCAGCAGCGGCCAGAAGGTGTTCACCCAGCCGATCTGCGAGAACAGGATGTACTGCGGCACGATGACCACGTGGAACGGCAGCATGATGGTCAGCAGCATGATGCCAAAGAACAGCTTCTTGCCCGTGAACTGCAGGCGGGCGAAGGCGTAAGCGGCCATGGAACAGGAGATCAGGTTCCCCAGGATCGAGCCGATCACCACAATCGCCGAGTTGATCATGTAGTGCCCGAACGGGTGGGTCAGGGCGGACCAGCCGTCGGTGTAGTTGGACATTTCCAGGCTGTTCAGCCACAGGCCGGGTTCACGGAAGATCAGCTCGTTGGGCCGCAGCGACGACACCACCATCCACAGGAGGGGGTAGATCATCAGGCCGCCGGCCAGGATCAGGATGCCGTGCTTCATCAGCGACTTGGTCCGCTGGGCCCGGCTGAAGGCCAGGGTGCCGCGGGACTCGCGGGGCTTGCGGTGGTTCGTAGGCTTGCCGGCTCCTGCGGACTTCTTGTCCGCGGCGGGCAGCGTCTCCAGGTTAGTCGTCATAGAAAACCCAATACTTAGAAGCGATGAAGTTGATGGCGGTGAAGGCGCCGATGATGACCAGCAGGAACCAGGCCATGGCGGAGGCGTAGCCCATGTCGAACTGGCCGAAGCCCTTTTGGTAGAGGTACAGGGTGAAGAACATGGTGGAATCCGAAGGGCCGCCGTTGCCGCCGGAGACGATGAACGCCTGCGTGAACGACTGGAACGAACCAATGATCTGCAGCACCAGGTTGAAGAAGATGATCGGGCTCAGCATCGGCATCGTGATGCGCCAGAACTGCTGGAGCGTGGTGGCGCCGTCCACCTTGGCGGCCTCGTAGTACATGGTGGGAATTTGCCGCAGGCCGGCCAGGAAAATGATCATCGGGGCACCGAACGTCCACACGTGCAGCAGGATGATGGACCCGAGCGCGGTGCTGGGGTCGGAGATCCAGCCCGGGCCCTGGATGCCGAACATGGCCAGGACCTGGTTGACCAGGCCGGTGGTGCCGAAGATCTGCTTCCACAGGATGGCCACGGCCACGGAGCCGCCCAGCAGGGACGGCAGGTAGAACACCGAACGGTAGAACGGCAGGCCGCGCAGGCCCTTGTCCAGGACCAGTGCGATCAGCAGCGCCACGGCCAGCTGCAGCGGGACTCCGATGAACACGTACGTAAAGGTCACGCCCAGCGAGTTGTGGAGCCGGGCGTCGGTGAGCATCCGGGTGAAGTTGTCCAGGCCGGTCCATTCCGGCGGCTGGAGGAGGTTGTAGTCCGTGAAGGACAGATAGAGGGACATCAGCATCGGCCCGACGGTGATGGCCACGAGGCCAACTAGCCACGGCAGCAGGAAGATGTAGGCGGCCTTGTTGTCGCGGCCGTTGGCCTTCTTCTCCTCGGCGGTGGCCTTGCCCTTCCGCCGGGTGATCGAGCTTAGTTCGCTGATGGCGCTCACTGCAGGTGCTCCGTCCATTGCGCTCCGGGTGCAGCTGGTATTCCTGCCGGGCGCGGGGCCCTGGGTATGAGTTTTGCGGCCATGTGGTCTCCTTTGGTCATCGTGGCCTCCACGTTTTTGCCATCGCCGGGGCGACGGTGGGGCAGCCGGAGCGCCGGCTCCCGGAGCAACCGTGAGTGGTGGCTGCGCGGGCTTCGGTCACCGCCGGCAATGCTGTCGAAAAAGCGGCTCCGTACCAAAGTAAACGGTTTCTTGACTCGTGTATAGCCCTTTGCTAATTTTTGAGAAAGCGTTTTCTGCAACGGGCATCACTCAACTGTAGGGCACCACCGAAGGGGCGGGACAATGAGGTTTCCTCTCAAGAAGTCAGTCATGGGAGCGGCCGCGGCGTCAGCATCCCTGGCGCCGGCCGTTACCGGCTGCGGGAGCAATCCGCAGCCCGGAAAGGTGGGCACGGTTGAGGACCCGGTAACCATCCGCTTCGCCTGGTGGGGCAACGACTCCCGCGCCAAGACAACGCTGGAGGTCATCAAGGACTTCGAGGCGGCGAACCCCACCATCAAGGTCCAGGGTGAGAACACCGAGTTCAGTTCCTGGGCGCACCGCTGATGCTGAAGGCAGGCATCACTCCCCTGCTGAAGGACACCCAGCAGAAGGAAACCGCCTACCTGGACAGGATCGCGGAAATGGACATCCAGCCGCCCAAACCGTTCCCGGCAGGTTCTTCATCCACGATGGAAGTTTTGAACCGTTACAACACGGATGTACTCTTCGGAAAGGTCTCACCCCGGGACGCCGCGAAGGGCGTTATCAACGAGGTCAATTCGAACCTGGGCTAACCCCTTCCGGCCGCGGCCGCTCCTGACCACGGCCGGACTACTCTGAAAACCCCACACCAGCAGACAGGAGGCAGGCAGTGGCACCTGAAACCAGCGGTCCCCGGCCAAGCGCCATCGCAGGCTACGAGGACTGGCCTGCCTATGTCCGCGATAATCCCCGTTACACCGCCGCCACCGCCGCATCCCAGGAAGTCGCGGACGCCCTCGGGGTCCCGGCAGTGCACGGCTCACCTCGGGTGACGGTGCAGTGGGAGGAAACGCACGACGGCGTCACCACCTCCCAGCTCAGCTGGCAGCTGGGCTTCGGGCCCAGGACTACGGCCTGGCTGGTGCGGCCGGCCGGCGAAACGGGCACCTTGCCCGGGGTACTGGCCCTGCACTGCCACGGCGGCAACAAGTTCGGCGGCGCGGACCGGCTGGTGGAGCTTCCGGACACCCATCCTTCCGCCGCCGCGGCACGGGCCGGCCACTACGATGGCCAGGCGCTGGCTACCGCCACGGCCCGCAACGGTTTTGCCGTGCTGGCCCACGATACGTTCGCGTGGGGCAGCCGGCGCTTCGACCTCTCCACTCCCCCATGGCGCACCGGCGCCGCGCTCGAGGCGCGGCGCGCGCAGTGGCGGGAGGACGGCGTCGTGCCTTCCGAAGCCGAGGACTACAACGCCGCCGCCGGCTTCCACGAGGACACTGTGGCCAAGACCGCGGGCCTGCTCGGCACCAGCCTGGCCGGCATGGTGGCCCACGATGACCTTGCGGCCCTCAACATCCTTGCGGGGCTTCCTGGAGTGGATCCGGACCGGCTGGGCTGCATCGGGTTCTCGGGCGGCGGCGGCAGGTCCCTGGCGCTGGCGGCCCTCAGCACGCACATCCGCGCCGCCGTGGTCGCGTGCATGATGACCACCTTCGACTCCCTGCTCCCCGCCTACCTGGACGCCCACTCCTGGCTGCTCCAGACCCCCGGACTTTGGAAACTTGGTGACTGGCCCGAACTGGCAACCCGCTCAAACGCCGCCTTCCTGGTGCAGTACGCCCTCGCCGACCCCCTGTTCCCCGAAGACGGGATGCGGGCAGCACACCAGGTTCTGGACGAACTGCACACCGACGCCACGTACACGGCCGGCTTCTGGCCCGGCGGCCACGTGTTCACCGCCGGGATGCAGGACGAGGCAATCACCTTCCTGGCATCAGCCTTGAAACCAACCCCGGATCCCGCTTTCTGACCCCTACCACCAGCCTGCAAGGACCCCTTGATGACTCAGCAAACCGCCACCGCGCCGCACGGCAACGGCGGCACCAGTACCGCGTCCCTTCCGCCCGCCGTCCCGCGCATCGCCCTGGTGGGCGTCCACGGCTTCGGCGAACGGCATTTGGCCAACCTTGCGCGGCTCGAGGAAGCCGGCGCCCTGGAACTCGTAGCCGTCGCTGACCCCAACCCGCCGGCACCGGGCAGGCTCAAGGACTCCGTGGCAGTATTCCCCAACCTGGAAGCCCTCCTGGCAGGCCGGCCGGACGCTGACGTCGTCATCCTGGCCACGCCCATCCAGACCCATGCACCGCTGGCCGCCGCCGCCCTGGCCGCCGGCAAGGACGTCTACGTGGAAAAGCCCCCGGTCGCCTCCCTTGCCCAGTTCACCGAAGTACTGAAGGCGGCGGAGGGCTCCGGCCGGCTGGTCCAGGTTGGTTTCCAGAGCCTTGGTTCGCATGCGCTGCCTGCCATCCGGCAGCTGGTTCGGTCCGGCGGCATCGGGGACGTCCTGGGGATCAGCGCCAAGGGCCAGTGGGTCCGGACCAAGGCCTACTTCAAGCGCTCGCGCTGGGCAGGAAGGCGCAGCCTGGACGGCACCGACGTGGTGGACGGCGTGGCCACCAATGCACTCGCGCACGCCGTGGTGACCGCCCTGAGCATCGCCGGGGCCCACACCCTGGCGGACCTCGCGTCCGTGGAAACCGACCTCTACCGCGCCCATGACACCGAAAGTGACGACACCTCCGTGATCCGGGTCCGGACCGCCAACGGCGCCACTGTGCTGTGCGGCCTCACCCTATGCGCACCCGAACAACTGGACCCGTCAGTGACGGTGCACGGCACCCAGGGTGAGGTCACGCTGTTCTATACGCGGGACGAAGTTGTCATCACAACCCCGGAGGGCGAGCGCCGCGAAACCCACAGCCGCACCGACCTGCTCGAGAACCTCCTGGCTGCACGGTCCACGGGCGTGCCGCTGCTCTGCCCGCTGCAGGACACCGGCGCCTTCACGCTGGTCCTCGAAGCGATCCGCAGGTTGCCTGCCCCGCAGGCCATCGGCCCGGAACACATCACCTGGGAGGGCGACGGCGACGACGCGCACCCCGTGGTGCACGGCATCGCCGACCTGATCGACCGGGCCGCCAAAGCGCAGGCCACCTTCGCCGAGCTCGGGGTCCCGTGGGCCCGCTCCCTGCCACCCGTCCGGTCGCTGACCGTCGACGGGACCACGGTGGCGGAGTACCAGGACGGCAGCCACATCCGGGCTGTCTCGTCACCCCGGCCCTACCTTCATCCCGTCCGGACCCTGGGCGGCACCGTGGTCACCGACCACCAGCCCCTGGACCACGTCTGGCACCTCGGGGTTGGTGTGGCTCTCCAGGACGTGGACGGCGTCAACTTCTGGGGTGGCCGCACCTACACCCGCGAGGCCGGGCAATACGTTTGGCGGCCCGACCACGGCAGCATCACGGTGGTTGAAACGCCGGTTGAACAGCCTGCCGCGGCTGCCGGCGCACCTGGCCGGCTGCAGGAACGCCTGGGCTGGAACGGCCCCGACGGCCGGCCCCTCCTCACGGAGGACCGCACCTGGACCTGGGCCGCCGCCGGACCGTCGGCGTGGCGCCTGTCCCTTACCTTCGCCCTCTCCCCTGCCGGGGACCGGCCCGTCAGCCTGGGCAGCCCGGGCTCCAACGGCCGCCACGAAGGCGGCTACGGCGGCTTCTTCTGGCGCCTGCCCGAGTGCGATGGCGCGCAGGTGTGGACACCTGCCGGCCGCGGCGAAGCAGCGGTCCACGGCAGCGTGACGCCCTGGCTCGCCTGGGCGGGAACGTTCGACGGCGGCACGTTCGACGGCGGGACGGGCGGCAGCGCGCGGGGCGGCGAAGCCACCCTGGTGTTCGTCGCTGCCGGGGATTCCACCGATCCATGGTTCGTCCGGGTGGACGGTTACCCGGGGGTGGGCCAGTCCCTCGCTTGGGACGCCCCCGTGATCGCTGAACCCGGTGCGCCGGTGCGCCGAAGCATCACCGTCCTTGTGGCCGACGGAATCCTGGCCACAGCCGATATCGAAGACTTGATCAACCAACTGGGGGACCTCTCATGACACAGACAACAGCCGCACCGCCACTGGGCGCACGGACCTCCCCGGCCTCCCTCGGGGACCGGGCAGCCAAGCGCCGGCGGGTCCTGGACATCCTCGACGCCGCGGGCAGGGACTCCCTGCTGCTGACCACCCACACGGCCCTGACCTGGTACCTCGACGGCAGCCGCGTCCACATCAGCCTCGCCGGCGATCCCATCGCCGCGGTGCTGGTGGACCGCGGCGGTGACCACCTGGTTACCTTCAACAACGAGGCCGGGCGCATCGAAGCCGAAGAGCTGCCCGCCGGGGTCTCCCTGCACACCGTGCCCTGGTACGGGAACCTGCACCAGGCTGCTGCCGCCGTCGGCCGCGCCATGGACGGGCAGGCCCCGTTGGCCGAGGCGGACGTGGCTGCCGAACTCCGGGCCGCCCGGCAGCAGCTGCTGCCCGGCGAAAGCGCCCGCTACGCCCGCCTCAGCGGCGAACTGGCTGCCATCATGACGGATGTGCTGTCCACAGCGCAGCCGGACACCACGGAGTTCGAACTTGTTTCGCAGCTCGCCGCACGGGTAGTGGCAGCGGGGGCCGAACCGCTGGTCCTGCTGTGCAACGGCAGTTCGCGCAGCGATTTCCGGCACCCCCTGGCCACCCACTCGCCCCTCGGCCGCCGCGCCATGGCCGTGGTGTGCGCACGCCGCGACGGGCTGGTCGCCAACATCACCCGCTGGGTCCGGTTCGACGCCGGCACCCCAGATGAGCTGGACGCCGAAGCCCGCATTGCTGCCGTGGAGGCGGACATCTTCGACGCCACCGTCCCCGGCGCCCGGCTGGACCGGATCTTTAGCGAGATCAAGGCCGCCTACCGGCGGCACGGCTTCGGCGCGGACCAGTGGGAACAGCACCACCAGGGCGGCCCTGCCGGTTACGCCGGCCGCGATCCCCGCGTCTCCGCATCCGTTACGGATACTGTGGTGCCGGGCCAGACCTTCACCTGGAACCCCTCCGGCCCCGCCGTCAAGATCGAGGACACCGTGCAGCTCACGGAGTCCGGCCTGCAGGTCCTCACGGTTGACCCGCGCTGGCCGGTGACCACGGTCAACGGGCTGCAGCGGCCGGTCACCCTCCAGCTCTAGCCCGGGAAGTGCGACGGCGTCACGCCAGGCAGGCTTTTGGCGCACCGCAGGTGCCGCTTCCCCGGCAAACCGGGCCGCCGCCGTCGTCCGCTTCCCAAAAGCGTGCCGTGCGTGACGCGTTGACGGGCTTCAGAATCAGGACAAACAACCAACCCCGGAACCTGAAGGGTTCCGGGGTTGGTTGTTTTTGGGAGCGAAGGCTCAGCCTCCGGCTACGGAAGCTGCAGTTCGCCGTCCACCCGGCGCGGGATGCCCAGCGGGTTGCTTTCGTGCAGCGCCGGGTGCAGGACGGATTCCGGGGCGTCCTGGTAGGCGACCGGACGCTGGAACCTGCGGACCGCTGTCGCGCCTACCGAGGTGAACAGCGACGTCGTGGCCGGGTACGGTCCGCCGTGCTGCTGGGCCCAGGTGACGGCCACGCCGGTGGGCCAGCCGGCAAACAGGACCCGCCCTGCAAGTCCGGAGAGCTGCTCCACCAGCGCGGCGGTGTCTTCGCCGGGCTGGGCGTGCAGGGTGGCGGTGAGGCTGCCCGGCACCTTGGCCAGGACCGCTGACAGTTCGGCCTGGTCCGCATATTCGATCAGCATGGTGGTGGGCCCAAAGCACTCCTCGAGCAGCTGTTCCGGGCGTTCAAGTACCTTGGCGGCGGTGGTGGCGAACACCACGGGTGCCGCGCCGTTCGCCGCCGCATCCTGGTCCACGGTGCCGCTGACGACGTCGACGCCCTCCACGGACGCGAAGCTGCGGAGCCCGTCCGGGTAGGCCTCGGCGATCCTGCTGGTCAGCATGGCGTGGGCCGGCTTGTCCTTGCTGACCTCCGCTACCTCGGCAGCAAACGATGTTCCAGCCGGGATGAAGACCAGGCCGGGTTTGGTGCAGAACTGGCCGGCGCCGAGCGTGAAGGACCCTGCCAGGCCCGCCGCGAGTTCGCTGCTGCGCCCGGCCAGTGCGGCCGCGGTGATGACCACGGGGTTGAGGCTGCCCAGTTCACCATAGAACGGAATGGGATCCGGGCGTGAGGTGGCGAGGTCGAACAGCGCCCGGCCGCAGGGGATGGAACCGGTGAAGCCCACAGCCTTGATGGCGGGGTCCTGGACCAGCGCGGTGCCCACTTCACGGCCGCTGACCAGCGCGAACAGGCCCTCGGGCGCTCCGGCAAAGCGCAGGGCGTCGGCCATGATTTCGGCGGTCCGCTCGGACAGCCGCACGTGGCCGGAGTGGGCCTTGACGATGACGGAGCAGCCCACCGCAAGGGCGGATGCAGTGTCGCCGCCGGCCACCGAGAAGGCGAACGGGAAGTTCGACGCCGAGAAGACCGCCACCGGCCCGATCGGCCGGAGGATCCGGCGGAGGTCGGGCTTGGGCGGAGTTGCGGCCGGGTCCCCGTGGTCGATGACGGCTTCGAGGTAGGAGCCCTCGGTGATCACGCGGGCGAAGAGCCGCAGCTGGCCGGTGGTCCGGGCCACCTCGCCGGTGAGCCGCACGGACCCCAGGCTGGTCTCCGAGTCCGCGATCTCCACGAGCTCCGCGGCGTTGGCGTCCAGCGCGTCAGCCACGGCGGTGAGCCAGGCAGCCCGCTCGGCATCCGGGGCGGCCGCGGAAATCCTCGCCGCCTCCGTTGCGGCGGCGGTGAGTTCGGACAGGGAAAGCGTTGCAGTTGTCACGTCGGGTACCTGTTCGTTTGTTGGGAGTTTTATGGTCAGAGCCCGTCCCGGAACCGGAAGCCAAGTCCAGGCTGGTCGGTCAGGGCCACCCGGCTGTCGCTGAACCGCACCGGCGACGGGCCGGCCAGGATGCCGAGCTGCTCGAAGGAGGCGTCCTCGACGTCCTCCACCATGGTGGGTTCGGCGAGGGTGAGCGCGAGCTGTCCGGACAGTTCCGGAAGCAGGTGCGGCAATACGCGGATGCTGTTGGTCCGTGCCAGCTCCACGATCCGCCGGAACGGGGTGATCCCGCCGACCCGGATGATGTTGGGCTGGATGATGTCCACCGCTTCGGCCTCGATGAAATCGCGGAACCGGTAGATGGTGTGCAGGTTTTCGCCGAGGGCGATGGGGACTGGTGAGTGCTTCCGCAGCCTGCGGTAGGCCCAGAGGTCGTCGGCGCGGATGGGCTCCTCCAGCCACTCCAGCCCAAATCCGGACAGGACGTCCAGGGCACGGAGGGTGGTGGGGAGGTCCCAGCGCTGGTTCGCGTCGATCATGAGCCGGCGGTGCGGGCCCAGGACGGAGCGGACCGCTTCCACCCGCTCGTAGTCCTCGCGCAGGTCAGGCTTGCCCACCTTGATCTTCACGGCCTGGTGCCCGGCGGCGACCCACCGCCGGGTCTGCTCCACGAGCTCGTCCAGGGTGTAATGCAGGTTCACACCGGAGCCGTAGACCTCCGCAGAGCCCTGCCGCTGGCCCAGGAGCCCGGTGACGGAGGTGCCGGCGTTCCGGGCGTGCAGGTCCCAGAGGGCAAGGTCGACGCCGGCCATCGCGATGGTGGTCAGCCCGCCACCGCCTGCCTCATGCAGGCGCTTCCATACTGCATCCCAGACGGTCTCTGCATTGGCCGGCAGCCCGGTGACAAACGGTGCGATGTCATAGTCCAGCAGCGCCTTGACGGCCTGCGGGCCGATGGTGGGTGTCCAGGAGAAACCGTGGCCCGCGCTGCCGTCGTCCGTCTGGATCCCGGTGACGATCACGTGGTTTTCCGGCGCCTCCGCCCCCCAGTGCCGGCGCAGCGGCACGGTGAGCAGGCGGGTGGAAAGGCCTGTGATCCGGGGTACGGTCCGGACGGCCTCGGGCGCGGGAGCGCTCATCAGCGGCCGGCCAGCTCGTAGCCCTTGGCGAGGATGGCCTTGAGCTCCACGAGTTGTTCCTCGGTGGGATCGGTCAGCGGGGCGCGGACAGAGCCTACGGGCAGGCCGCCCAGGCGGAGTCCGGCCTTGATCAGTGAAACGCCGAAGCCGGGGGTCTGGTCGCGGAGCCGGACCAGGGGTGCGTAGAAGCCTTCGAGAAGGGCGCTGCGGCGGTCCTCGTCGCCGGAGACGTAGGCGTTGTAGTAGGCCTTGGCAATCTCGGGTGCCATGGCGAACGCGGCCGAGGAGTACAGCGGGATGCCGAGGCCCCGGTAGGCGCCCTGCGTCAGTTCGGCCGTGAGCAGGCCGTTGAAGAAGGCGAAGTCGTCGCGGCCTGCTGCCTTGACTGCGGAGACGATTTCCTGCGCGAGTCCGACGTCGCCCAGGCCGTCCTTGAAGCCGACCACCTTGGGGTTGGCGGCGAGCCGTGCCATGGACGCGGCGGTGAACTTTGCGTTGCCGCGGTGGTAGACGATGACCGGCAGGCTGCTGGCGCCGGCCACGGCCTCGATGTAGGCAACCAGCCCGTCCTGCGGGCCGGTGACCAGGTAGGGCGGCAACACCAGGAGGGCGTCCGCGCCGGCTTCCCCGGCAGTCTTGGCGGCGGCGAGGGCGTGGCCCAGCGGTCCGCCCGCACCGGCCACCACGGGCACCTTTCCGGCCACAACCTCGACAGCGGCGCGCACCACGGTGCGGACCTCGTCGATGCTGAGGGCATGGAATTCGCCGGTGCCGCAGGCGGGGAACACGCCGCCGGGGCCGAACGGCAGCCGCGAGGCGATGTGCTCCTTGAGGAGGTCAACGTCCACCGTGCCTTCTGGCGTGAACGGGGTAACAGGGAAGAACAGGACTCCGTCGAATTTCATGGTGTCTCCTTGGATCCGCTGCCGGCAGTCACCAGGGCGGAGGTCTCGTCGTTGAGGGTGGTTTTAAGTTCGGTACGCCAGGTGCGCTTGGGCTGCCAGCCCAGCAGTTCCTGTGCCTTGGCAATGGAGAACGCGGGACTGGTTCCGGTGAGCCCGGCGCTGATGGCCTCGCTGCCGGGCAGGAACCGTGGCATCAGTTCCGCCAGCGGTGCGGTGGCCAGGGCGTCCGGCGCGCCGACGAAGAAGGTTTCGCCGTTCGGGATGGAGTCCATCCTGGCCAGCAGCAGGTCCAGGAACTCCGCCACATCCCGGGCGTCCACGTAGTTGAACAGGGCGGGGGCGGAGAGGGCGGGGTCGGCGAGCCGCTCGGCCAGGGTGTGGCCCTGCTGGGTGGGGGCGCCTTCCCACTCTTCCGGGGAGATCACGAAGCAGGGGCGGAAGGCCGCGTAGCGGATCTTCTCCCCCTGGGCCGCGGCGAACATCTGGACTGTCTGCTCCGCGATCAGCTTGGACAGGGCATACGCGTTCCATGGCTTTGGCGGGGTCCGCTCATCCAGCGGGAACGACGGCGGCAGCCAGCCGGCGGGTGAGCCGTAGCCAAGGACGGTGGGGCTGCTGGCCGTGATGATCTTCCGCACCCCGACTTCGGTTGCCGCGCTGATGACGGCGAAGGCGAGCCGGGTGTTCGTGGCGAAGATGACGTCCTCGGGCGCGCTGAACGGGACAGCGATCGCGGCAAGGTGGATGACGGCGTCGGGCCGTGTTTCCCGGAGAAGGCGCAGGGCCTCGCCTGGTGCCAGGAGGTCCACGGTTTCCTGGACTGCGCCGGCCGGGAGCTGCCCGGCCGGCACGGCGTCGCGGTCCACGGAGATGACGTGATGGCCGGCTTCGGCGAGTCCCGCCACAACGCTGCGTCCCAGCCGGCCGGAGCCACCGGTGACAAAGATCCTGCTCATAGTGTTTTCCTTAGGGTCTGGTGGTCCGCGTCGCTCAGTGGCTGCGGCGGAGGTCGACGCCGAGGTCGAGATCCTCGATGCGGACGGGCAGGGACGATTCGAGCGAGCGGTTGCCGGCGATGCCCACCGAGACGGAACGCAGCCCGTCCAGGTAGCCGGAGGGCCGGCCCAGGGAATCCTCGCCGGGGCCGTTGAAGAGGTCGGAGAGCAGGAGTTCGTCGCCGCCGCCGTGGCCGCCTTCGCCGTTGACGATGGGCACCTCGTAGGCAGCCTCCCAGTGGCGCTGGACCACCAGGCGTTCGCCGTTGCGGCGGATGGCGTCGTCTTCCTCGATGGGGGTGGCGCTGGGGTCCACTACAGTCTTCTTGTCCGTGCTGGACGTGACGGCGGCGCGTTCCACGACCTCGAGTTCGGCGCGGCCTTCGGTGCCGTTGACTGCCACGCGGTAGCCCTCCCAGGGGCTGTGGGCGTTCAGGGAGTAGCTCAGGCGCGGGCCGCCCTGGTACTCCACCACCAGCGCGAGGTTGTCCTCAATGGTGATGCCGCCGGTGAAGACGTCCTGGTCGCGGCGGTAGCCGTCGTAGTGCTCGTTGTCCAGGAAGAGCGCCTTGAGCCGCTCGTCCTCGCGGAGGTCCAGCGTAAACGGATCCTTTTCAGCGGTGGCCGGCGCATCGGCGTCGGGCGTGCCGCGTTCGGGGCGGGGACCCAGGCCGCGCTCGGCGGCGTTCTTGTCGCCGTAGAACTTCAGGCCGCCAGAGGCGAAGACGCGCTCGGGCACGTCGTCGATCCACCAGTTGACCAGGTCGAAGTGGTGGGAAGCCTTGTGGATCAGCAGGCCGCCGGAGTTCTTCTTCTCGCGGTGCCAGCGGCGGAAGTAGTCGGCACCGTGGACGGTGTCCAGGACCCAGCTGAAGTCGATGGACGTGACCTTGCCGATGACGCCGCTCTGGATGATCTCCTTGAGGGCGCTGTTGCGCGGCGAGTAGCGGTAGTTGAAGGTGACCACCACGTTGCGGCCGGTCTCATGCACGGCCTTGGTGATCCGGCGGCAGCCCTCGGCGTCGATGGTGAGCGGCTTTTCGACGACGACGTCTGCGCCGGCGCGGAGGGCTTCGACGATGTAGTCGGCGTGAGTGTAGTCCGGGGTGGTCACCACGACGCGGTCGATGCTGTTGGCCTGGATGAAAGCGGTCAGGTCTGCAGGGTCGAAGGTGGCGATGGGCCCTGGCGCGCCGAGTTCCTGGATCAGCTTCTGGTAGAACTCCACCCGGCCGGGGTTGACGTCGGAGAAGGCCACAAGTTCGGCGGTGCGGGCGTAGTTGCCCAGCACGGCGCGGATGTACATCTCGGACCGGCCGCCGGTGCCGATCAGGGCGAGGCGGGCCTTCGGGCCTTCCTGTGCTGCGCCGGTCGCTGCGGGGGCGGCGGCGGCGGACTCGGCTGTGTTGACCATGAGGGTCCCTTTCGAAGACTTTAGCCGGGCCGTTCAGGTGGCCCGGGGATGAGGCTCCGGCGCTCCTGCTGCACCGGCTGAGAAAGCGTTTTCTCGGTTCGCTATAAGATTTGTACCAACAGCGGCAGGGTCACGTCAACCATTATGGCTGTTGGGAGAAAGCGTTTTCTATGCCACCGTGCCCGTCGGTGCGGGAAAAGTCGGAGTACTGGGTGGGAAAACACGGGAAAACAGTAGAAATCGCTTTCCCATGGCGTTATATGCTGTCATTCAACACACCGCCGCCTCGGCGGCCGGATGCTGCTGCAGCGTTGGCGACCCGGCCGTGGACGTAGAGTCCGTGGCGCCAGGAAAGGGTCCACCAATGGTCAGGAAATCGGCTACAGGCCGCATCGGCATCGCGGATGTCGCCGTGAAGGCGGGCGTTTCGCACGCCACGGTTTCCCGCGTCATGAACGGCAACTACACCGTTGATCCGGACATCGCGGCACGCGTCCGCGCCGCCGCGGCCGAACTGAAGTACCAGCCCAACCCGGTGGGGCGCAGCCTGGCACTGGGCAAGACGGACACCATCGGCATCGTGGTGCCGGACCTGGCAAACCCGACTTTCCAGGCCATCCTCCGCGGCCTCAGCCGGGCCGCCGCCCAGGACGGCTACCGCGTCCTGATCGCCGACTCCTTCGAGGTCTCCAGCGAGGAAGCCATCCTGGCAGGCGAGGCCCGCCGTCGTTGTGACGGCCTGGTCCTGTGCGCACCCCGCATGACGGACGCCGAACTGGAGGAGATCGCCCCTTCCCTGCACCCGCTGGTGCTGATCAACCGCACCACGGCCACCGCTGGCGTACCCAGCCTGGTGGTCGATTACGGCCAGGGCGTGCAGGACATTGCTGAACACCTGGTGGAATTGGGCCATACCCGGCTGGCCTTCCTGGCCGGCCCGCCGCGCAGCGCCTCCAACGGACTCCGGCTCCAGGGCCTGGAATCGTTTAAGGCCGCGCATCCCCAGGTTGATGTCACCATGCTGGAGGGTGGCTCGGACTTCGACACCGGGCATGGGGCGGTAGACGCGGTGCTGGACAGCGGGGCCACGGGCATCCTGGCCTTCAACGACCTAGTGGCCATGGGCCTCATGAGCGGCCTCCACGAACGCGGGCTCGATGTTCCCGGCGACATCTCCGTCACCGGCTTCGACGACATTCCCTTCGCGAAATACACGACGCCGGCCCTCACCACCGCGGCCGTTCCCATTACCGAGCTGGGCGAGCAGGCGTGGCAGCAGCTGCGCGCGCTGATCCGCAAGGAGGCGAGCGACGCCCCGGGCAGCCGGTACCAGCCTCGCCTGGAGGTCCGCTCCAGCACGGGACCGGCCAAGGCTGCGCGCACCACCACCCACGGCTAGCCCCGTCAGGAGGCGAGTCCCGCCTCCTTGTAGTAGCCCTCGATGTGGGCGGCCACCAGCCTTGCGGCCAGCGCGCCGTCGTTGCTGCGGATGGCTGCAAGGATGGCCTGGTGCTCGGCACGCAGCCGGGACGCCGTGGCCCCCCAGTCCTGCAGCCCTGCCGTCAGCTCGGCCGCATAGCCCTGGATGGACTCACGGAGCGAGCCCATCATGGCACTCACAACGGCGTTGCCGGCGGCGTCCGCAAGGGCGAGGTGGAACCGGACATCCAGGGCCAGAAACTCATTGACGGGCAGGTCCTCCGCAGCCATACCATCGAGGAGCGCCGCGGCCTGGTCGAGCTCAGGCGCGTCGCGTACTGCCTTGGCCACCGCCCAGGATTCCAGCAGGACGCGGGTCTCCACGATGTCCGCCACCGGCAGGTGCTGGGTGGCGACATGGAGCCGCAGGGCCGAGCCGAGCGCCGCCGTCGGATCCGAAATCACTACCGTGCCGGCCTCAGGACCGGAACCGACGCCGGCCCGCACCACGCCCATCGCCTCAAGGATACGGATCGCCTCGCGCACCGACGTCCGGGAGACCTTAAGCTGCTCGGCGAGCGAGCGCTCAGCCGGCAGCCTGCCGCCCACGGTCAGCCTGCCGCCGGAGAGTTCGTTCTCGATCCAGGACAGGACAAGCTGGTGGGTACGCATGGATAAATGGTAGTTGATGTGGTTGGACCACATGGCCTACAGTGTGGTTAGACCACAGCGGCCGTGGATGCGGCCCCGCCTAGGAGGACGCGATGACCCACACCATCCAGCCCAACAACCCCGAAGTTTCCCCGGCCCCGGAGACCACGGACATTCCCGCCACCGCGGCACCCGCTCCTGCGCCGCCGTCGTCCGCTGCTCCCGGGCCCGTCCCCCCTGCGCTGAAGCGCCGCATCCCCAAGTACTCCGACCTTGCTCCCCTGATGCAATTTAAGAAGCCGGAGTTCAGCAAGGAAGCGCGCCTCAAGCGGGCCAGCACCATTTGGGAACTTCGGGACCTCGCCAAGCGCCGCACTCCCAAGGCGCCCTTCGACTACACGGACGGCGCCGCGGAGGAGGAAATCACCCTCCGCCGTGCACGCCAGGCCTTCCTGGACATCGAGTTCAAACCCGGCATCCTGCGCAATGTCTCCGCCATCGACCTGACCACCACCATCCTCGGCAAGCCTTCCAGGCTCCCCGTTGGCATCGCCCCCACCGGGTTCACCCGCATGATGCAGTCCGAAGGCGAATACGCGGGGTCGCAGGCAGCAGAAGCCGCCGGCATCCCCTACACCCTGTCCACCATGGGCACCGCTTCCATCGAGGACGTGGCTGCCGCAGCCCCGAACGGCCGGAACTGGTTCCAGCTCTACCTGTGGACGGACCGTGACCGCTCCCTCGAGCTGATTGAGCGGGCTGCCAAAGCCGGAAACGACACCCTCATGGTCACCGTGGACACAGCGGTGGCAGGCGCCCGCCTCCGCGACGTCCGCAACGGCATGACCATCCCGCCTGCGCTGACCCTCAAGACCGTGCTGGACGCTTCCTACCGGCCCGCCTGGTGGTTCAACTTCCTCACGCACGAGCCCCTGACGTTCGCGTCCCTGTCCCGGTACACCGGCACCGTGGCGGAGCTGATCAACTCCATGTTCGACCCCACACTGACGTTCGACGACCTCGACTGGCTGCGCGAAACCTGGAAGGGCAAGCTGGTGGTCAAGGGCATCCAGACCGTGGAGGACGCCCGCCGCGTTGTCGACCACGGCGCCGACGGCATCGTGCTCTCCAACCACGGCGGCCGCCAGCTCGACCGGGCACCCATCCCGTTCCACCTGTTGCCGGAAGTCAAGCAGGCGTTCACGGCGGACAACACGGACGCTGCGATCATGCTGGACACCGGCATCATGAGCGGCGCCGACATCGTCGCCGCGCTGGCCCTGGGTGCCGATTTCACCCTGATTGGCCGTGCATACCTTTACGGCCTGATGGCCGGCGGCCGCGCGGGCGTGGACCGCACCCTGCAGATCCTCGAGAAGGACATGGCCCGGACCATGGCGCTGCTGGGCGTCAGCAGGCTCTCGGAGCTGACCCCGGACCATGTGCGGCTGCTGGACAAGTAGGCACTGAACCACCGGGAGGGGCAGCTACTTCTTCCGGCCGAATTTGGGCAGGTTGGGGAGGTTTGCCAGCAGGTCGGCGGCGCGGGTGGCAGCGCGGCCCACGGTGCGGCCGATCTGCTGGGGGACGCTGTCGTCACTGAGCGGCGCGGCGGTTCCGCCAGGAATCACGACGGCGGGACTCAGCTCCGCGCCGTCCGGCGCCAGCACGCCGTCGGAGACAGCTCCGGCGGCGACGGCCTCCGGCGTCTCACCGGCGGTGGCGGCTTCACGAACAGGCGACGGTTCCTTCGCGGCGGCCCGGGCAGCGGCATGTTCCGCGGGAGCCGGCACGGCGGCGGCCGGGGATCCGACGTCGAACGTTTCCAGCCAGCTGGCAACCCCTTCCAGCGGCTTGCGGTTCAGCGCGTAGTAGCGCTTCTGGCCCTGCGCCCGCATGCTCACCAGCTGGGCCTCGCGCAGGACCTTCAGGTGCTTGGAAATGGTGGGCTGGCTTGCGGCAAGCTCCTCCACCAGCTCGCCCACGGCCTTGTCCCCTGAGCGGAGGGAGACCAGGATGTCCCGCCGGGTCGATTCCGCAATGACGGCAAATACGTCGTCTGTCACCATGCCTCCCACCCTAGCGACATATACGCCGAAAGGCATCAACTATTTCATGGCCGACGGCCTATTGCCCGGCACCCCCGCCAGTGCTAGAACACAGCATGCACGTGCTTCGCCAGCAGCTCTTCAACATCATCGCCTTCGTGTTCCTGGCCCTCTTCGTGGCGGTCTGGGGCAGCGTCCTGCTCCGCGTCGGATACTGGGTGCCGGACGGCCGGACCGCGGCCCCTCCCCTCAACGGAGCCCTGGTGACGGCCGCCGGTGTCCTGGCGACATCGCTGAGTTCATTGACCGCATCCGCCCTTGGGTTCACCATCGCCGAGGTCCGCCAGGCGGAGGGAAACGCCAACGCCCGCCGTGCGGGCGGCTCCGGGGCAGGGGGTGGCCCGGCCTTCAACCCGGCCGAAGTCACGGCCCGGTTGTCCGGCCGGATCATTGCTGCCATCGTGGTCTACCTGGCCGTGGGGCTGCTGGTCCTGCTTGTATGGCTGGTCAAGGGGACTGCGTCCACTGACCTCATCGGCGCGTTCGCCCTGTCCCTGCTCGGCTGGTTGATCGGCGCCGCCGGCGTGGTGTTCCAGACGGAAAAGACGGATACGTAGCGGGGCCGGTTAGTCGATGTAAGTGGTCAGTCGAACCAGGGATCCAGGCCGTGCAGCGGAAACACGGCTTTCCGGGTGGCCATCACCGTCCGGTCGATTGCGTCGTTGGGATCGAACCCGACCTCCCAGGAACGCCACCAAAGCTCGACATCATCGCCCATCAGCCCGGGCGCGGATACGCCGAACTTGTCCTCCACGTAGTCCCTCCACTCCTGCGGCACGGCGCTGCGCAGCGGCACCGGCCGGCCGGCGGCAATCGCCACCAGGTGGCTCCACGCGCGGGGCACCACCTCCAGGACGTTGTACCCTCCTCCGCCGGTAGCGAT
The DNA here is from genome assembly GCF_054656615.1 of Arthrobacter sp. AD-310. Classification (NCBI taxonomy): domain Bacteria; kingdom Bacillati; phylum Actinomycetota; class Actinomycetes; order Micrococcales; family Micrococcaceae; genus Arthrobacter; species Arthrobacter sp. AD-310. The sequence goes on from NZ_BAAHNO010000029.1 coordinate 39,462, forward strand.
CCAGCGGCCGCCACAGTGGCGTTCCGCGAGATTCCCGACGGCGCTGGCCGCCTCCCGCTGGCCGTCCACGCTGAGATTGAGGTGCGTGAGCGGGTCTGTCCGGTGCGAGTCGCAGCCGTGCTGGCTGACGATCACCTCCGGTTCAAAGGCAGCCACAAGCTGCGGCACCACGGCATAGAAGGCCCGCAGCCAGCCTGCGTCGTTGGTCCCCGCGGGGAGGGCGATGTTCACTGCGGTCCCCTCCGCGTTGGGCCCGCCGATCTCGTTGGCGAACCCGGTGCCCGGAAACAGGGTGAGCCCTGTTTCATGCAGCGAAAGGGTGAGGACCCGCGGGTCGTCCCAGAAGATGCTCTCCGTCCCGTCCCCGTGGTGCGCGTCGACGTCGATATACGCCACTTTCCTGATGCCGCCGTCGAGCAGACGCTGCACGGCGAGCGCGGCGTCGTTGTAGATGCAGAAGCCGCTGGCCCGCTCGCGCGCGGCGTGGTGCATGCCGCCGCCGAAGTTCACGGCGTGCACCGCTGATCCGTCGAGGATCCGCGACGCCGCCAGCAGGGAGCCGCCGGCCAGCCGCGCTGCTGCTTCGTGCATCCCGCCAAATGCGGGGTCGTCTTCGGTGCCGAGGCCCCTCGCCTCGTCGATCTCGGTGGGGTCGGCACTGACCCGCCGCACCGCCGCCACGAATTCGGGCGAGTGCACCAGCTCAAGCTCGGAGTCGCCGGCGACCTCGGGGGCCTCCACCGACACGTGCTCCAGGTCGAACAGTCCCAGGCTCCTGGCAAGGCGGGCGGTCAGGTCCATCCGCTCGGGGGCCATCGGATGGCCCGGGCCGAAGTTGTAGGCGGTCATGGCAGGGCTCCACGCCACCATCGTTGGAGGCGCGGGCTGGTTGAGACCGGGCAGGTATGTCATCAATCACAGGCTACCGGAGCACGGGCACCTGCCAGCCCGGCCATTACGCGGTCAATAGTGGTTTACTACTGGGGGAAGCAGATTCAACCGAGGAAAAAGCCACACATGACGCAGAGCCAGTCGAGGCCCCGGAACCCGGCCATCTGGCATCCCCCGGCGCAGGAGCGGGAGGGCCTCTGGATCCTTACCCGGCTGCGCGACTTCATCGACGACATCGCCAACACCTCCCCCGCACGGCTTGCCCTGACTGCGTTCGCCGGAGTTTGCCTGGTTTTCACTTTCCTGCTGTCCCTCCCCGTCTCGTCCGCCGCCGGCACGGCCACCCCCCTGCACCAGGCCATGTTCACAGCGGTTTCGGCTGTCTGCGTAACGGGCCTGACAGTGGTTTCCACGGCGGTGCACTGGTCCTTCTTCGGCCAGCTGGTCATCCTGGTGGGCGTTTTCATTGGCGGCCTGGGCACCCTGACGCTGGCGTCTCTGCTGGCGCTTATGGTGAGCAAGCGGCTTGGTGTGCGCGGCAAGATCATCGCTGCCGAGTCCATGAACAACGCCGGCCGCCTGGGTGAAGTGGGCACCCTGCTCCGGATCGTGATCACCACGTCCGTGGTGATCGAGGCAGCGCTGGCACTGGCCCTCATTCCCCGGTTCATGACGCTCGGTGAGCCCTTTTGGCAGTCCGTCTGGCACGGCATCTTTTATGCGATATCCGCGTTCAACAATGCCGGGTTCACTCCGCACTCGGACGGCATCGTCCCCTATGAGACGGACCTGTGGATCCTGGTCCCCCTTATGCTCGGCGTCTTCCTGGGCAGCCTGGGCTTCCCCGTGGTGATGGTGCTGCAGCAGAACGGGCTCAACTGGCGGAAGTGGAACCTGCACACCAAGCTGACCATCCAGGTGTCCTTCATCCTGCTGGCGGCCGGCACGTTCCTGTGGGCGCTGATGGAATGGGACAACACCAGGACCATCGGCACCATGAACCTGGGCGACAAGATCACGCATGCCCTGTTCGCGTCAGTCATGACGCGTTCCGGCGGCTTCAACCTGGTGGACCAGAACCACATGGAGTCCACCACCATGCTCCTGACGGACGCCCTGATGTTTGCCGGTGGCGGCTCCGCATCGACCGCCGGCGGCATCAAGGTCACCACCATCGCCGTGATGTTCCTGGCTATCGTGGCTGAAGCCCGCGGCGACGCCGACGTCAAAGTGTACGGGCGGACCATTCCGCAAGGCACCATGCGGGTGGCAATCTCGGTTATCGTCGCCGGCGCCACCCTGGTGTCCGTGTCCGCGTTCCTGCTCCTGCAAATCAGCGGCGCTTCCCTGGACCGGGTCCTGTTCGAGACCATCTCCGCCTTCGCCACCGTGGGCCTCAGCACGAACCTCAGCGCCGAAGTGCCGCCGTCGGGCGTTTACGTGCTGACCGCCCTGATGTTCATGGGCCGCGTCGGTACCGTGACCCTCGCCGCTGCCTTGGCTTTGCGCCAGCGCAGCCAGCTGTACCACTACCCCGAAGAAAGGCCGATCATTGGCTAGTTCCCCAGACGCCCCCAGGCGCCCCGCCCACAACGCACCCGTGCTGGTGATCGGGCTGGGCCGCTTCGGTTCCTCCACGGCCGAACAGCTGGTGAAGCAGGGCCGTGAGGTGCTCGCCATCGAACGCGACCGGACCCTGGTGCAGAAATTCGCGCCGCTCCTGACCCACGTGGTGGAGGCGGACGCCACCAACATTGACGCCCTCCGCCAGCTTGGCGCGCAGGAGTTCAGCTCCGCCGTGGTGGGTGTAGGCACGTCCATCGAATCCTCGGTGCTGATCACCGTGAACCTGGTGGACCTCGGCATCGAGCACCTGTGGGTCAAAGCGATCACACCCTCCCACGGCAAGATCCTGACCAGGATCGGCGCCAACCACGTGATCTATCCCGAAGCCGACGCCGGTGTCCGGGCAGCGCACCTGGTCTCCGGCCGCATGCTCGACTTCATCGAATTCGACGACGACTTCGCCATCGTGAAGATGTACCCGCCACGCGAGACGGTCGGTTTCACCCTGGATGAGTCCAAGGTGCGTTCCAAGTACGGCGTGACGATCGTGGGCGTGAAGTCCCCGGGCGAGGACTTCACGTACGCGCGGCCGGAGACCAAGGTGTCCTCGCGGGACATGCTGATCGTGTCCGGGCACGTGGACCTGCTGGAGCGGTTCGCCGCCCGCCCCTGATCCCCAACCGCCCCTAACCTCGCAAGCTCGGCCAAGGTACCCTGCGGTCTCGGGCCCAGGGTCAGCCGAGCTGCCTGGTGATCTCCGCTGCACGGTCGGCCGCCGCTCTGGCTCCCGCGGCAATGATGGACGGGATGCCGCCCTCGTCAAAGGTGGCGATGGCGCGTTCCGTAGTACCGTTCGGGCTGGTTACCGCCTTGCGGAGTGCGCTGGGATCGGCGCCGGGTTCGGCGAGCATGAAACCGGCGCCGGCGACGGTCTCGCGGGCCAGGAGCAGCGACAGTTCGCGGTCCAGGCCCAGTTCCTCACCGGCTGCCGCCATCGCCTCTGCGAGGTAGAACGCGTAGGCCGGGCCTGAGCCGCTGATGGCCGAGAGCGCGTCCACCTGCTCCTCGGGAACTTCGACGACGGTTCCGGCGCCCCGCAGGATGTCCTTGACCTTCTGCAGCTGTGCCGGGGTGCAGTTGGTGCCCGGGGACACGGACACCACGCCGCGGCCGAGCTTGGCAGGAGTGTTGGGCATGGTGCGGATGACCGGCTGGCCCGCCGGCAGGGCTGCTTCGAGCTGCGCTATCGATACTGCGGCGGCCACGCTGACCACCACGGTGTCCGGGGAAAGGGCGCCGCTGATCTCTCGTGCAAGGTCCGTGATGCCGACCGGCTTCACGCCTAGGATGACCACGGCGGACCCCTTGGTGGCTTGTTTGTTATTGTCCGGTTCTTCCTCGCCTGCGATGGCGGTGATGCCGTGGTACCGCTCAGCAAGTTCCGCTGCCCGTTCCGCACGCCGGACGGTGGCGACGACGTCCGCCGGATCCGTCCCCGCCTCCAGCAGTCCGCCAAGAATGGCTTCGTTCATGGACCCACAGCCAAGGAATGCGATTCGGTTGCTCATTGATCCATCATTGCAGTTTGGTCCGGCGGCTGCCGATTCCTTACGGGAACACCGGATTAACGATTCACAGCTTGCTCACATGTAGGGTGCAGGTGGCTCCCAAGGAGCCCGCCTACTGTAGTTAGTACCTCATTGAGGGTGCGAGTGATGCGGCAGGCATGGGGATGTCTGCCAGGGCACCGGCGGCCGGCTACAGGTTTTCCCCCATTTTTCCTGTTGCCGGCGCCGGTGCTTCCGCTCTTAAGCGGCAGCTGTGAACCTGCGCCGGACGGGCAGGGATGCCTTAGACGGCGGCGTTGGCGGCGGGCGCCGGAACCACGTGCGGTGCAGGCTCCAGCGGTCCGGCGAAGACAAGCTGGTCCATGCGGCGCAGGATGAGGCCCTCGCGCAGCGCCCAGGGGCAGATGCGAAGCTTCTTGAATTTGAAGAGCTCCAGCGCTGCCTCGGCCACCAGCGCACCCGCGAGCAGCTGGTGGGCACGGGCTTCGGAGACTCCGGGCAAGTGCAGCCGGTCCTCGGCTTTCATGGCCGAGATGCGCTGGGCCCAGATTCCAAGGTCCGTGGCGTTAAGCTCGCGTTTGACGTAGGGGCCGGCGTCGCTCGGTGCGGCCCCGGCGATCCGGGCAAGGGAACGGAAGGTCTTGGAGGTGCCCGCCACGAGGTTCGCCCGGCCCAGGCCGTCAAACTCCCGGACCGCCGGCTTCAAGGTGGCACGGATGTAGCGCCGCAGTTCCTTGACGCTTTTGGCGGAGGGCGGATCGTCGGCCAGCCAGTCCCGGGTGAGCCGGCTTGCCCCGAGGGGGACGGAGGTTGCCACCTCGGGCAGCTCGTCCTGGCCGAACGCCATTTCGAAGGAGCCGCCGCCGATGTCCAGGTTCAGGACGGGCCCCGCGCCCCAGCCGTACCAGCGCCGGACGGCGAAGAACGTCATGGATGCCTCTTCGCTGCCGGTGAGTTCCTGCAGGGTCACCGTGGTTTCGTGCTTGACCCTGGCCAGCACCTCCGGGCCGTTGGCAGCTTCCCGGATAGCGGAGGTACAGAACGCCAGGAGGTCCTCTGCCTTGTGCCGGGCGGCGAACTCCCAGGCTTCCAGGACGAACTCGATCAGCTCATACTGCCCCGCTTCGTTGATGCTGCCGTCCGGTTCGAGGTATTGGACCAGGGACAGGGGCCGCTTGTGCGAGGCGAAGGGGACGGGCCGCGCGCCGGGGTGGGCATCCACCAGCAGAAGATGGACAGTGTTGGACCCGATATCGAGGACGCCTAGCCGCATGGGGATATTATTCCCCGTCTGCGCGCTTGAAGTCGCGCTTGATGTTGGCCACGCCCTCCGGGTTGATCTCGAAACCGTAGGCGGCACCGGGGTTGATCACGAGGCCCAGCTCGTCGCCGATGTTGGCGATGATCGCTGCGCCCTGCGTGCCCAGCACGTTTGGCGCCGCTGCAAGGTATTGCTCGTCCACCCGGCTGGGGTGCGAGAAGACCGCCAGGACGGGGTCGCCGTCGGCGTTTGCCAGCACCAGCGGCTCCACCTCGGAGTCCACACCCTCAATCCCGTCGGAACTGATGATGTAGACCTCGCTGTTGAGGAAGGACAGGATCACGTCCACCGGGTTCGCATCCGGCTGTCCGCCCGTAGCGAGCTTTTCCTCGAGGTCGTTCAGCGGGCTGGGATCGGTCACTCCGGTCTGTTCTGTCATTCCCCTAGCCGATCACGTCTGCCGGCGGCGCGCAATTCCCCGGGCAATCCTTACTTCTTCGCGGCAGCCTTCTTCTTGGCCGGGGCCTTGCGGGTGGTGGTCCGCTTGACCGGGCCTTTGGCGCGCTTCTCGGCGAGGAGCTCCACGGCCTGCTCGCGGGTGAGCTCTTCCAGGGAAGTGGCCCGCGGAACGGTGATGTTGGTGATTCCGTCAGTGATGTAGGGGCCGAACCGGCCTTCCTTCACCACGATGTTCTTCTCGGACACCGGGTCCGGGCCGAACTCGGCCAGCGGCGGCACGGCAGCCCGGGCGCCGCGCTGCTTGGGCTGGGAGTAGATCTCCAGCGCCTGCTCCAGGGTGATGGTGAAGATTTCCTCTTCCGAGCCGATGGAGCGGGAGTCGGTGCCCTTCTTCAGGTACGGCCCGAACCGGCCGTTCTGCACGGTGATGGGGTTGCCTTCGGCGTCTTCGCCCAGCACGCGCGGCAGGCTCATGAGCTGCAGTGCCTCGTCAAGGGTGACGGACTCAACGGTCATGGACTTGAACAGCGAACCGGTGCGGGGCTTGGCCTTGACCGGCTTCTTGGGCGGCTTGGGCTTGCCGTTCTTGTAGTACTCCACCGGCTGGGCAGCGAGCTCTTCCTCGGTCATTTCCGGGATGATTTCCGTGACGTATGCGCCGTAGCGGCCGTTCTTGGCAACGATGGTGTGCCCGGTGTGCGGGTCCTTGCCCAGAACGCGTTCCTCGGGGGCCGCGGTTTCCATCAGCTCGATGGCCTTGGCCGCGGTCAGCTCGTCCGGCGCGAGGTCGTCGGGGACGTTGGCGCGGGCAGACTCGACAATTTCACCGGTCTTGGCGTCGACAGTGGCGGCGGAGCTTTCCAGGTAGGGCCCGAACTTGCCCACCCGCAGCGTGATTTCGTCCGTGATGGGAATGGAGTTGATCTCCCGGGCGTCGATCTCACCCAGGTTGTTGACGATGCTCAGCAGGCCGGGATCGGAGTCCTCGCCGAAGTAGAAGTGCCGGAGCCAGGACGCACCGGCTGCCTGGCCGTTGGCGATCTTGTCCAGGTCGCCTTCCATGTCCGCGGTGAACTCGTAGTCCACGTAGTCCGAGAAGTGCTGCTCGAGCAGCCGGATCACGGAGAAGGCGATCCAGCTGGGGACCAGTGCAGAACCCTGCTTCCGGACGTAGCCCCGGTCCTGGATGGTGGAGATGGTGGAGGCATACGTGGACGGGCGCCCGATGCCCTTCTTCTCCAGTTCAGCGGTCAGCGAGGCTTCGGTGTATCGCGGCGGCGGCGAGGTTTCGTGGCCCACGGCCACGATGTCGGAAGCCGTCAGCGAATCGCCCTTCGCCACGTTGGGCAGGCGGCGGGCCTCGTCGGAGTCGTCGTCACCGCGGGTCTCGTCCTTGCCTTCCTCGTAGGCGGCAAGGAAGCCTGGGAACGTGATGACGGTGCCGGAGGCGGAGAACTCGGCATCCCGCCCGTCGGCAGCGACGGCGCCAAGACGGATGGTGGCGGTGGAGCCCTTGGCGTCGGCCATCTGGGAGGCGACGGTGCGCTTCCAGATCAGCTCGTACAGGCGGAACTCATCACCGGAAAGCTGGGAGGCCACCTGTGCCGGGGTCCGGAAGGAGTCGCCGGCGGGACGGATGGCCTCGTGGGCTTCCTGCGCGTTCGCGGCCTTGTTGGAGTAGACCCGGGGTGAGCCCGGGATGTATTCGGGTCCGTACAGTTCGGAGGCCTGCCGGCGTGCCGCGGTGATGGCCTCGTCACTCAGCGCAGACGAGTCCGTACGCATGTAAGTGATGTAGCCGTTTTCATACAGCCGCTGCGCGATCTGCATGGTGCTCTTTGAGGAGAAGCGCAGCTTGCGGCCGGCCTCCTGCTGCAGCGTGGAGGTGGTGAACGGGGCGGCGGGGCGGCGCGTGTACGGCTTGGTGTCGACGGAGCGGACCGTGAACGCCGCCTCCTGCAGGCCGGCGGCCAAAGACGCAGCCAGTTCCTCGTTCAGGTGGGCAACGTTCTTGGAGATTAGCTCGCCGTCGTCGTTGAAATCGCGGCCGGTGGCCACCTTGGCGCCATCCACTGCGGCGAGCTTTGCCTTGAAAGAGCCGGCGTCGGCGCCGAACTGGCCGGTCAGGTCCCAATAGGACGCAGCCTTGAACGCCATGCGTTCGCGTTCGCGGTCCACCACCATGCGCGTGACCACGGACTGCACGCGGCCGGCGGACAGGCCGCGTGCCACCTTGCGCCACAGGACGGGGGAAATTTCGTAGCCGTAAAGCCGGTCCAGGATGCGCCGGGTTTCCTGGGCGTCCACCAGTGCCGAGTCAACGTCGCGCAAATTGCCCATGGCACGCTGGATGGCTTCTTTGGTAATTTCCCCGAATGTCATCCGGTACACCGGGACCTTGGGCTTGAGCACTTCCAGCAGGTGCCACGCGATGGCTTCGCCCTCGCGGTCCCCATCGGTTGCGAGGTAAAGTTCGTCGGCGTCTTTGAGCGCAGCCTTGAGTTCGGTGACCTTTTTCTTCTTGTCCGGGGACACCACGTAGTAAGGCTTGAAGTCGTGTTCGATGTCGACGGCGAACTTGCCCACCGAGGTTTTCTTCAGCTCTGCGGGGAGCTCCGACGGCTGCGGCAGGTCGCGGATATGACCGATGGAGGCCTCAACAATGAAGCCCTCGCCGAGGTACTTGGCGATGGTCTTGCTCTTGGCCGGAGACTCCACAATCACGAGTTTCTTGCCGGTTTTGGCCTTGCTTGGCACGGTGCTCCTACAGAAAAAGGTTGCTGGGGCAGATGAGCCCATATTGGCCTAGTTCACCATATTTTGGACAATTCTGCGCATTCATGTGGAAAAGGCGGGCCTCCCCCGGGGCCCGCCGCAGGTTCACTCCGGGGCCGGGACCAGGAAGCCGTCGCGGACCAGGTTTTCCACCTCTTCGAGCAGTTCCGCCCGGAAGGAATCGCCGCCGAGCAGCGCTTCCAGGGCGGCGGCGATCTGCCCGGCGGCCAGGTCGCCGTCGCACGCCGACACGAAGCCGGCCAGCTCGGTGCTGAGCAGGTTTGTGCGGCGCAGCCCTGCACCCTGGCGCAGCAGGATCACGCCGGGGTGCTCTGCGCCCGGCCGCTGGTGGCGTTCCTCCGTCACGTCGTCGGCCACCAGCAGGTGCGCGTCCGCCAGGGTGTTCGCAGCAAGCCAGTCGCAGCGTTCGACGGCGGCACCCAGGTGGGGTCCGATGGGCTGCTCGATCGGGTAGGTGATTTCCTCGAAGCGGCTGATGGCCGCCGGCGCCCCGGAGTGGGGCCGGCGCAGCCAGACCATGCCGAAGCCGATGGCCTCCACGTTCCGGGAGGCAAAGTCGTCAAGGTAGGCGGCGTAGGCGTCCCGGTAGTGGCGCCGGTCCCGGCCTTCGGAAGCGTCCTGCAGCCACGTTTCCGCGTACTGCCCGGGGCTGACCTGCTCGCGCTGGATGAACCAGGCGTCCGTGCCCGGCCGGACCCATCCCCTGGGGCGTTCGTGCCATTCGGTTCCGGCCGCCACCTCCCAGTTGCCGAGCATCTGGGCGGTGCCGCCCGGCGCCAGAACCCCGGGAAGGTCCGCCACGAGCGAGGCGACGATGTCGTCGCCCGGCAGGCCGCCGTCGCGGTACGTGAACTGGCCCGCGGCGTCCTCGCCGGGACGGCGCGGGGTGATGACGAACGGCGGGTTGGACACCACCAGGCCGAACTCCTCACCGGCCACCGGTTCCAGCAGCGAACCCAGGCGGAGGCTGACCCGGTCTTCCAGCCGGGCGGGGTCAACTGAGAGGGCCTCGGCGTTGAGCAGGATGTTGAAGCGGGTGTACGCCAGGGCACGCGCGGAGATGTCGGTGGCGGTGACGTGCTGGCAGTGGTGCAGCAGGTGGAAGGACTGGATGCCACAGCCGGTGCCCAGGTCCAGGGCACGCTCGGTGTGCCGGCGGACGGTGGTCTGCACCAGGGTGGTGGAGGCCTGCCCGATGCCCAGGACGTGGTCGTGCCGCAGGACGCCCGGCTGCTGGTGCGCCGCAAGGTCGCTGGCCACCCACAGCTCGGCGCCGCCGCTGCCGTCCTCATTTTTATCCCACCCGTAGGGCCGCAGGTCCGCTTTCGCCGCGAGCAGCGCGGTGCCGGGCACGGGCTGCACCAGCCCCAGCCTTTCCAGGCCTTCCGCGCGGATGCCCGGCAGGGCGGCGTCGAGCGTGTCCCGTTCCTGCGGCTCAGCCAGTAGCCACAGGCTGACGACGGCGGCCAGCGGCTTTGCGCCGTCGTCCTCCGTTGCCGCGCGTTCGGTGGCGAGCATCGCGGGAATGACCTGGTCCCGGTTCAGTGCCGCGGACGCGAAGGGACCGAGCAGCCGGGCGACGCCGTCGAGCGTGTAGCCGACCCGGCGCAGGTCCTGCGCCAGGGCCGTGAGCAGTTCCGGAAGGTCGCTGCGCGGGGCGTCGGGGGTGTTGCCGGCGGTGAACTCAAATGGGGATCTAGGCACCGCACAAGCTTAGTCCGCCCGGCTTCGCCCTCCCGGGGCTCCGCGGACGGCCGTGCTGGGGCAGCCTTGTCCGCGGGGTAGCGTTGAAGCATGCCGTCCAGCCTGCCCTTCCTTCCGCGCGCCCGCCACGCCCTTTACAAAGCCGCCGCGCCGGTGGCCGCCATCCTCACGGTGGCAGCCTGCTCCCCCGCGGTGTCCATCGAAAACGCGGACGTGCCGCAGTGGCGTGCCACCGCACTGCCGGCCGCGCCGGGCACCGTGCTGGAGGACGCCGGAAAGATCCTCAACCGGGACCGCATCATCCGCGAAGCCGCCGATGTCCCGGCAGGACGCTACATCCTGTCCGCCACATGCGAAGGCGGCGGCAAAGCGTTCTTTGCGGTGTCCCTGAACGGGGTCCAGGTGGTTGACGCCGGGGCTGCGTGCAACGGCAGCCGCGAAACCACCAGGATCATGCTGGACGAGCCCGGAGCGGTGGAAATCAGCACCTCGAGCGTCGACGCGCCGCTCATCTACGCCTACCACCTGGTCCCCGCCGAATAGCAGTTTTTCCGGTCTGGCCCCCGGGCCTGCGCGGGCTTAAAGTCGGAGCATGCCCAGTGTGCGGAGTACTTCCGCGCCCCGTCCCGGCCGGACACCTCGGGCGCCGCTGGCGCGGAAGCCGGCGGCCGCCGTCGTCCTTGGCCTTGTGCTGGCGGCAGGGCTGGCTGCGGGCGGCTGCGAATATACGTACGACGACGGCCGGAGCTGGACAGGCACCGGGGAGGCCGGGCCCACGGCTGCGCCCGCTCCCGTCTTCACCCGCGACCCGCTACAGCGCGACCCGGTCCCGGAAGACGAACTGGACGCCTGGGTGTCACGGACCCTGCCGGCTCCTCCCCAGCCGGTGGTCCACGCGGGAGCCGGGGTGCTGGCGGCCGGCGAGGTGCGGACCGAAACGACGCCGGTCCTCGGCACCGGCACCTATGCACTGGCCCTGGCCTGCCGGAGCCAGCGGCGGGTGACGTTTGTGGTCCGGAGCGACGCGCTGACGCTGGTGGACCTGGGGCTTCGCTGCGGCGTCAACCGCGAGAATGTCATTTACCTCTCGGCAGAGACCGCCCTCACCGTGACGGTGGAGGCGCGGACGGGCGCCAACTTCGCCTACCGCCTGCGCCTGCTCTGACCGGTCCCGCGTTCCGACCGCCGTCGTGGCCCCCCCGATTCAGGCCGCGCACCCCTCCGGGCAGAGCAGGGTATCCGGGCTGGCCGCGCACTCGGCGCAGTAGAGCGTCAGCGTGCGGCAGCTGGGGTTGGAGCAGTTCTCGAACTTGCTGGTGGGCGCTGCGCACCGCGCGCACTCGCCGATGGTTTTGGCATCGTCACTGAACTCGACGTGCATCCGCTTGTCGAAGACGTAGAGGGAGCCCTCCCACAGGCCCTGGTCCTTGAAGGCCTCGCCGTAGCGGACGATGCCGCCGTCCAGCTGGTAGACCTCCTTGAAGCCGCGGTTCACCATAAGGCTGGACAGCACCTCGCAGCGGATGCCGCCGGTGCAGTAGGTGACCACGGGCTTGTCCTTGAGGGCGTCGTACTTGCCGGAATCCAGTTCTTTGATGAAGTCGTGGGTGGTGGCGACGTCGGGGACCACGGCGTCCTTGAACCGGCCGATCCGGGCTTCGAAGGCGTTCCGGCCGTCGAAGAAGACCACGTCTTCGCCGCCCTGTTTCTTGGCATCCACCAGCTGGTGGAGTTCCTCGGGCTTGAGGTGCTTCCCGCCGCCCACCACGCCGTTGGCATCCACCTTCAGTTCACCGGGGGCGCCGAAGGAGACAATCTCGTCCCGCACTTTGACACTGAGCCTGGGGAAGTCTTCCGCCCCGCCGTCGGACCATTTGAAGTCGATCCCGTGGAAGCCCTCGTATTCGCGCGTGGTCTTGACGTACTGCTTCACGGCGCCGATTTCACCGCCCACGGTGGCGTTGATGCCGTCCTTGGAGATGATGATGCGGCCCGTCAATCCCAGCTTTTCGCAGAGGGCACGCTGCCAGAGACGCACCGCCTCGGGGTCCGGAATGGGGGTAAAGCCGTAGAAGAGCACAATTCGGTTCAAAGCCACGTATTTAAGGGTACCGCCCGGGTTCCGCGGCCTTTCCACGCCTGTCCCGAGGCGGATGCACTCCCGGCGCAGCACGTCCCTGCGCCTCCTGCATCACAATTGCGTAAGCACCCTGTTGCTGGCGATCACGCTGGAATAGTGTTCATCCCATGAGTCCGGAAACCATGATTGAAGACGTCACTGGCCTTCTTGACGTGTGGGTGGCCGGCTGGGCCGGTTGCCGCGGCTACCAGACATCCAAAGAGGGCCGTTTCCCCGCTGCACTCCGGGCTGACACGACCGGTGAGTGGGAGTACTTCGCGTCCGACCCCACCGACCAGGAATTCGCCGCCCTCGCGGCGAAAACCGCGGAGGCGCCGCCCCGGGGCCTGACGATCCTGACCAACGACACTGCCCGCTACGCCGCCTTGGCCGCCCGGAACGGGCTGAACGTGACCTCCGATTCGCAGACCATGATGATCGTGGACATGGAAACGCAGGACGCCGAGGACCCTTGGCTTTCCGACGACGACCTCGCCTTTTCAACGTCCCGGCAGAACGGCGTCCACTACGCCGAGGTCCGCTCCGGCGCCACCCTTGCCGCCAGCGGCCGGGTGTTTGTGGTGGGCGATACCGCCGTCTTCGACAAAATCATCACCGAACCCGGGTTCCAGCGCCGCGGCCTGGGCAGCTTCATCATGCGGGCACTGGCGGCACAGGCATTCGAGCATGATGTGACCACCGGCCTGCTGCTGGCATCCGTTGACGGCCAGAAGCTGTATTCCCACCTGGGCTGGAGCACCGTCTCCCGGGTGCTGATGCTCTCGGCTTCCCGGGACGGGTCCGACCTCTCCCTGAGCTGAACGTTCCGGCCCGTCCGGTTGCCGCGCGCGGTTTCCCCGACGGCGAACCGGGCCGGCCGGAACCCCGCCAGGTGAAACAATATTGGGGTGAACCCCCATGACTCCCTGCTCCCCCTGCTGGGCCGCGGCCCGGACCCGGAGCAGCTCCGTCATGTCCGCACCATCCCGGCCCGCGCAGCGGTGCACGCGCCGTGGCCGGAATGGGTGCACCCGGACCTCATCGCAGCCTACGGCGCACTGGGAATCCAGGAGCCCTTCCGGCACCAAGTGGAAGCCGCCGGCATCGCCCACGGCGGCGGGCATGTTGTGGTGGCCACCGGCACCGCGTCCGGTAAGTCACTCGCCTACCAGCTGCCGGCGCTGGACGCCATCCACCGGTCCGAACTGCGGGTGCTGGCGGACCCGGGCAAGATGCACGACGACGGCGCGGTCACCCTGTACCTGTCCCCCACGAAGGCACTGGCAGCCGACCAGCTGAACGCTATCCGGGCCCTGAAGCTCCCCACCGTGCGGGCAGAAACCTACGACGGCGACACCGATCCGGCCTCCCGGCGCTGGATCCGCGACCACGCGAACTTCGTCCTCGCCAACCCGGACATGCTGCACTTCGGGATACTGCCCAACCATGCCTGGTGGGCAGGCTTCTTCCGCCGGCTGCGGTACGTCATCGTGGACGAGGCCCACAGCTACCGCGGAGTGTTTGGGTCCCACGTCGCCAACCTGATGCGGCGGCTGAGGCGGGTCTGTGCCTATTACGGCGCCGGAACGTCCTTCCCGGAGCCCGTGTTTATTGCCGCCTCCGCCACCGCTTCCGACCCCGATGCGTCCTTTGCCCGGCTCATCGGCGCGCCGGTCCAGGCAGTGTCCCAGGATTGTTCGCCGCACGGGGCCACTACGGTTGCCCTGTGGGAGCCTGCCCTGACCGAGCTCAAAGGCGAAAACGGGGCCAAGGAGCGCCGGACCGCCGTCGCCGAAACCGCAGACCTGCTCGCGAACCTGGTATCCGCCCGGGTCCGGACCATCGCCTTCATCAAGTCGCGCCGTGGCGCCGAGACCATCTCCTCCGTCACCAAGCGGCTGCTGGACGAGGTGGATCCCAGCCTGCCGCCGCGGGTGGCCGCCTACCGTTCCGGATACCTGCCCGAGGAACGCCGCGCCGTGGAGAAGGCGCTGCGGTCCGGGGAACTCCTGGGGGTCTCCAGCACCTCGGCCCTTGAGCTCGGGATCGACATCTCCGGACTTGACGCCGTACTGGTGGCCGGCTGGCCCGGCACCCGCGCGTCGCTGTTCCAGCAGATCGGGCGCGCCGGCAGGGCGGGGCAGGAGGCCATCGCAGCGTTCGTTGCCAGTGATGATCCTCTGGACACTTTCCTGGTGAACCACCCGGAGGCGATTTTCGACGTCTCTGTTGAAGCCACCGTTTTTGACCCCTCCAACCCCTATGTGTTGGGACCGCACCTGTGCGCGGCCGCCGCGGAACTGCCCCTGGGCCCGGGCGAACTGGACCTGTTCGGCGGAACGGCGGAGGCGCTGCTCGACAAACTGGTGGCACAGGGGTACCTCCGGCGAAGGCCTGCGGGATGGTTCTGGACGCACGCCCAAAGCGCCGCCGGGATGGTCAACCTGAGGGCCGACGGCGGCGGCCCGGTCAGTATTGTGGACGCGGACACCGGCTCACTCCTCGGCACCATGGATTCGCCGCAGACCCACTACCAGGCGCACAACGGCGCGGTGTACATCCACCAGGGTGACAGCTACGTGGTGGAGGACCTCAACGAGGACGACCACTGCGTGGTGGTCCGACGGGCGAACCCCGACTACTACACGACGGCCCGGGACGTCACCCAGATCGAGGTCCTGGACACGCAACGCACCATGCAGTGGGGTGGCATCACCGTCCATTTCGGTGACGTCAAGGTCACAACCCAGGTGGTCTCCTTCCAGCGCAAGGCTCTGATCTCCAACGAAATCCTGGGCGAGGAACCGCTGGATCTCGGCGCCCGGGAGCTGTTCACCAAGGCCGTCTGGTTTGTGGTGGACAACCGGTCCCTGACGGCCGCCGGACTGATTGAAGCCCAGTTCCCGGGTGCCCTCCACGCAGCCGAACATGCTGCGATCGGCCTCCTGCCCCTGGTGGCGTCCAGTGACCGGTGGGACATCGGCGGCGTTTCCACCGCCCTGCACGCCGACACCGGGGTGCCTACGATCTTTGTGTATGACGGGCACCCCGGCGGGGCGGGCTTCGCCGAACGGGGTTTCGACAAGGCCAAGGTGTGGCTGGCCGCCACCCGGGACGCGATCAAGGCCTGCGAATGCGATGCGGGCTGCCCCTCCTGCGTGCAGTCCCCCAAGTGCGGCAATAAGAACAATCCGCTGGACAAGCACGCCGCCGTGACCCTCCTTGACGTCCTGTTGCAGGACGCAACGGAGGAGCCGGTGGCCACCGCCCCAGCAGCCAGCAGCGGCACCAGTTCGCGGCAGGCCTAGGCCGGGTCCCGCCCAGCCTGGGCCGGCCCCGTCAGGTCAGGGCGGCGGTCCTGCCCTGGCATGGCCGGTCGCCGCACCGGCCAGGGACCTTTCCCTCATTTCTGTCCGTACTTCCAGCGTCTGCCCCGGACCTTCTGTGCAACTGAGAACTGCAGCTGAATGCCGGGCGGCTACCTCGGCGGCCACTGCGCACGGTTCGCCGTCCGTGATGCCCCGCAGCGCATCAGCCCCGGCCAGCGCCGCGAGGTCCGCCGCCGACGCCGCCCGGCTGGCCAGCACCGCCGACTGGGCCAGAAGCAGCATCGCGGCCATGGCCACCATGACCACCATTGCCAGGGCCAGGGCCAGGACCGTGCCTGACCCGCGCTGGCCGCCGCTGTCCAGCAGTGGTCCGGATTGTGCCGTCATCGGTTCCCCTTGCCGTCCTTGCCGGCTGTCAGTCCGCCGGCTGTCAGTCCGCCGGCTGCGGAGGTTGCAGCAGCAGTTTCGCTGCGCGTGGAGGCGCGGGCTGTCAGGGTCCACGGGATCGAGGTGCCCAGGGGCCCGCCCAGGCGGTCCGTGACAGTGACGCTGAACCATTCGCCATCGGCCGCGACCGACGCAGAGGCGGTGCCGCCGGCAAGGGTCCGGACAGTCCGTTCCACGGCGGCAGGATCCTCGCCCCTCGCCAGTGCCCGCGCCCCGGCGCGGGCGCCTTCTTCAATCCGCAGCTGGGTAACACCGGTCGCGGCACCGGCCAGGAGCAACGCCAGCAGTGCCACCACCGCGGGAAGCGCGACAGCGAACTCGGCTGTGACAGCACCCCGTGCGGGTTCCGGCGCAGCCTTTCTGTGCCGGGAGCCGTCCGGGACGCCCGGCTTTTGCGGCCCGGCCGGTGCACCGCTCACGGCAGGGCCAGGGCGGTGCGGATCAGGGTCAGCAGGAAGCCGCGGACCTCGTCACTGCGGAGGATGAATACGAGGAGGCCGGCCAGGCCCACGGCTGCGAGCGTAGCTATCGCGTATTCGGCGGTTGCCATCCCGGCTTCCGGTCCCGTCAGTCCCGCCTTGCGGCCGGGGCGGGGATGACCCACGCCCGGGCGGAGTTCCACGACGTTGGCCGGCAAGGTACTGGCGGTCCTGGCGGCCGAGGTGCGTGACCGGTCATGGTTCCCGCCCTGGACGGCAGGCCTGGAGATGGCTGGAACGGCGGACCCGGCGTAGTAGCGGCGGTGGTGGTTCATGGACATGTGCTTCCTTTCGTGGGGGCCGGTGATGTTGCCGGCTGCTTTGACTCTTCCGGTCCGTCCAGGCGGCGGTAAGGGAGCTGGCCGGCTAAGTGGATAAGGCCGGCGTGCGGACCGGTGTGGAGGACAAGACGCGCGGCGGGCACTGCACGCCGGAGTGGTCCCGGTTCCATGCGGCGCTGCCGGAGCGGCTTCCGTCCCGGGACAGGCCGCAACGGACCCGGCCCCGATTTGGTTCAGCTGCCGGTCGGCACCAGGGCCAGCAGCACGGGGACCACGCCAAGGCAGATGAAGGCCGGAAGCGAGCAGAGGCCGAGTGGGACCACCAGCTTCACTCCCAGCGACGCCGCGCGTTTCTCGGCGGCCCGGAATCTTTCGCGCCGAAGCCGGGCTGCCTGGGCATACAGGATCGCCGACGACGGTGCACCAGTCAGTGCCGCGAACCCCAGGGCATCACGCAATTCCAGCACCTCTGGGAGGGCAACCGCTGAGCTGCGCCAGGCCGTGTCCCAGTCCGCGCCGATGGCCAAGGCCGACACCACCGGCCGGAGCGCCCCGGTGTAGCGGGCCGAGGCGGAGGATGCCACCAGTTCCAGCGAGCGTCCGATGCTGGACCCGGCGTCCAGCATCGCCGCCACCAGTTCGAGCATCATGGCGGTGTCCCGAAGGCCAGGCCCCTCCCGGCGCCCGGCAGAGGACCTGCCTTCTGCCCCGATACCTGCACCGGCCTCCATCTGCGGCGGTCCGGGACCGAGTCCGAGGAGCCGGCTCCTGGTGCTCCCCTGCCCGGCGCAGGCAAGGCAGGCGGCGGCAGCGAGCGCAAGGAAAACCGCGATGGCCCCAGCGTTGTGGACTGTCACGCCACACCTGCTCCGGCCGCGGCGGCGACCAGCCGGGCTGACCAGACCCTTCCCGCGACAGTCAGGGCAACGCCGGCCGCCAGGGCTGCCAGGCCCAGCGGCGTACCCAGCAGGACGGCGAACGGATCCACGCCCAATGCTGTCCCCAGGCCCAATCCCATCAGCGGAAGCCAGGTCAGGAGGGTGACGGTTGCTTTGGGACCGGCCAGGGCGGTCTGGCGCGCGGCGTCGGCGTCGTCCTCCACCTCCAGCTGTGCGGCAAACCTGCTGAGCACGTCCGCAAGGGGACAGCCGCTTGCCTCGGCGACATCGAGGCAGGCGGCCAGTTCCCACCAGATCCGGGCCTCCCGCTCCCCCGCCGCCGCCGGCGGCGCAGCTCTGCGGATAGCCTCGGACACCGGGGACCCAGTGGCCGCGGCAGCCTTGGCTGCGCCGAGTACGGCGACCGATGCGGGCGTGAGACCCTGGCCCGGACCGCCACCCTCCCGCCCGGGTTGTGACTGCCCGTTGGCGGGACCGTACAGCGCACAGAGCTCGTCCCACAGCCGGCCCGGCGCCCTGCCGCCCTTGAGCAGCGCCGCAAGCTGCTGGACCACAAGGGTCATGGCCGACACCCCAGGCCCTTGACGTCTTCTTACTGAAGGCCGGCTCCAGGGAATGGACCACCGGACGGGGCCGCGTCGCTGCGCTGCACCCGGTCCCGCTGCCCGGCGCAGCCTTGCCGGTGCGCCGCCTGGAGGTTTCAGCAGCAGCACGGCTGCGGACGCCAGGACCGCGGACAGAAGAAAGATCATGGAACATCACCGGCGTCCAGTCCCAGCCGGCCAGCGAGCACAGGCCACGCCGGGCCGGGTACCCCGTCCGGAGATTCGAGCGCCGGGACAACTGCCAGTCCGTCCGGGCCGTCGGCAACAACGCCGATGCAGGACACTTCCCGTCCCCTCGCCGTCCGTTCAACGTGAATCACGACGTCGAGCGCACTGGAGGCCTGAAGCCTGACCGCATCCGGACCCAGCCCGGCCAGAGCGCCAAGCGCCGTCAGCCGGGCCGGGACGGCCGTGGCCGTGTTCGCATGGATGGTGCCGCCGCCTCCGCTGTGGCCGGTATTCATGGCGGTGAGAAGCTCACGGACTTCCGCGCCGCGGCACTCGCCCACCACCAGCCGGTCCGGCCTCATCCGCAGGGCCTGCCGGACAAGTTCACCGAGGTCCACCGCTCCCCCGCCTTCGAGGTTTCCGTGCCGCGATTCCAGGGACACGACGTGGGGGTGCACCGGATTGAGTTCCGATGCATCCTCGATCACGACCAGCCGTTCCTCCACAGAACACAGGCCCAGGAGGGTGGACAGCAGGGTGGTCTTCCCGGATCCCGTGGCGCCGCTGATCAGGAAACTCAACCGGTGGGCCACCACCGCCTCCAGGGCCTCCCGGACCCGCGGCCCGAAAAGCCCGGCGGCGCCCAGTTCATCGAGGGTAAAGACCCGTTCCCGCCGGATCCGGATGCTCAGCAGTGTCCCGGCCGTCGAGACCGGAGGCAGGACGGCATGGACACGATAGCCGCCGGCAAGGCGCACATCAACGCACGGCGAGCCGTCGTCCAGTCTCCGCCCGCCTGCCGCGACGAGCCGGCATGCCAGCGCCCGGAGCTGGGATTCACTGTCAAAGCAGACCCGGACCCGCTCGATGCCGCGGCCCCGGTCCACCCACACCGAGTCGGTGGCGTTGACGAAGATGTCTGTGGTGGCCGGGTCCCGGGTCAGCTCCTGCAGCGGCCCAAGCCCGTTCAACTCGGCACTGATCCGTTCCGCAGCCGCGAGGGAGCCTGCAGTGCCCAGCAGTTTGCCCGTGGCCTGCACGGCGGCTGCCACCCGGGACGGCGTCACTGCAGCGGAATCGGCCATCATGGACTCCCGGACTGTTTCCAGCAGGCCGGCGTCCACGGCCCGGCGCGCCCGGCCTTCCATGAGACGGCTGTCCCGGCGCCGGTTCCCCACGCGGGTTTCGCCTGCCGGTCCCTGCTGGATCATGCCAGCTCACCCGCCGGCACCCCGTCGCCGAGGGCGTCGAGGACGGAACCGGCAAAGCGTCGGACGCTGCGCCGCCTGCCCAGGTCCAGAAGCCGTCCGGATTCCGTGGCCGCGCCCACCCCGCGCAGTTCAGGCACCCTGCCCTCAACCGGGATTCCAATGGCACCGGACAGCACGGAGCCGTCCAAAGCTGCACCCGGTCTCCCGCGGACCAGGAGGGCGGCCTCGACCGGCGGGAACTCCTGCAGCAGGCGCACCGCTGCCACCGCCGCTTTCAGCTGCGCGGGCACCACCACCAGGATCCGGTCGCAGTCCCACGCAAAGGACTGCAGCGGTTCCGTCCTCCGCCCGATGTCCACAACGACCAATTCATACCCGCGGCGGGCAGCGTCCAGGACACCAGCGGTGGTGGCGGCAGCCACCGGTTCCCACGGTTCCCTGCTGGCGGGCCAGGACAGGAAGGAAAAGCCTCCGGCAACGGGAAGGGAATCAGCGAGCTGCACCGGGTCAATGCTGCCCCGCGCCTCGGCCAGGTCAGGCCAGCGCAGACCGGGGGCATCCTCCGCCGCTACGGCGAGTTCCACCCCGCCGCCCCAGGGGTCGCCGTCCACCAGCAGCACCCGGATACCAAGCCCTGCCGCCGCCTGGGCTATCCACACCGCAGCCGTGGTGGCCCCGGCGCCGCCGCAGCCGCCGGTGACACCAAGGACAAGGCCGCCCGGCCCGGGAGAACGGGAACGGCTCAGATGGTCGGCCAGCCAGGCCGCGGCGTCGGGCAGGACCGCGACCCGCTCCGCACCCAGGGCTGCGGCCAGGTGCCAGAGACTGTCGCCCTCACCGTCCAGACCCACCAAAACAGCGGGTGCCCTGCGGCGGGGCGGCAGTTCCCGGATGTCACTGCCCACCAATACCGCCCCGGCGCTGTCCCAGTACCTGCCACTGCCTGCGGCATCAGCGGCAACCCGCAACCGGGCGCCCGCGGCAGCCACAATCCGCTCCACCTCGGCGCGGAGGACCGCCGACGAGGTCACCAGCAACACCTCCTCCGAGCCGTCCGGCAGCCAGGAATCGGCAGTTTGTCCTGTACCCTCCCCCGGTTCAAGGGATGCGGCGTGGGAAGGTGTCAGCTGGTGCCTGCTCATGGAACCCACTCTCCCCACCCCGTCCGCGGCACAGAAGCCACACCGGGCGCTATGTGGAAAAGCGGGCGGTGCACCGGGAATCCGGCAGCAGGCAACCGGCCAAGCGGCGACAGGGCGGCAGGGCACTGGACTGCAGGGCACAGGGCAGCAGGGCACAGGGCGGCAGGGCACAATTGGAGCATGTACCTGCTGCTCGCCGCCCACCCGAACGGCGTGGCCATGCAGGAAGTCACCCAGGCAGGCCGTCCCCTGCCGGACAATTCCGAACCGCACGTCGTTGCCCGCGGCGACCTTGCCGCCGTCGTGCGTGGCCTGGAGGCGCGTCCCGCCGGGCAGCGGCCGCGCTGGATCTGGCACCGCACCCAGGACTGGTACCCGGACCTGCTGGCCGCCGGCGTGGAGCTTGAACGGTGCCACGACCTCACCCTTTGCGGAAACATCCTGGCCTTTTCGCAGTTCACCGCCCACACGGACTATGCGAAGACCGCGGACAGGACTCCACTGGAGGATCCCGTCCTCCCGCCCAAATCGCTCCTGCCGCCGCGCCCGCCGGCGGACCAGGGGGCCCTCTTTGACGAACCACATACCGGACAGTCAACCGGGCCCGCCGTTGAAGAGCTTCAGGTTGAGTACGCGGCCCAGCAGGAAGCACTGGCCGCGGTCAGCACCGAAGGGAACCTGCGCAACCGGCTGCAGCTGCTGCTGGCAGCGGAGTCCGCGGCAGCCATGACCGCAGCGGAAATGCAGCACTCCGGCGTCCCCTGGCGTGAGGACCTGCACGAAAAGATCCTGGCCGCCCACCTGGGCCCCCGCCCGGCCGCGGGCCACCGGCCCGCCCGCCTGGAAGCGCTCGCCACCGAGCTAAGGCAGCTGCTGAATGCACCCGCCTTGAACCCTGACTCACCGCAGGAGCTGATGCGGGTCCTGCACCGCAACGGCATCGAGGTTAAAAGCACGCGGAAATGGGAGCTGCGGGAGTCAAACCATCCTGCCATCGCGCCTCTGCTGGAGTACAAGAAGCTTTCGCGGCTGCACACGGCGAACGGCTGGGCCTGGCTGGACGCGTGGGTGTCCGGCGGCCGGTTCCGCCCGGAGTACGTAGTGGGCGGCGTGGTGTCCGGGAGGTGGGCGTCCCGCGGCGGTGGCGCCCTGCAGATTCCCCGGCAGGTCCGCGGCGCGGTGCACGCCGACCCTGGCTGCAAGCTGGTTGTCGCGGATGCGTCGCAGCTGGAGCCACGGGTGCTCGTGGCCCTGGCCCGGGACCCCATCATGGCCGAGGCCGCCCGTGACCAGGACCTGTACGCCGGCATCGCCGCGAAGGGGTTCGGCGGTGACAGGGCCAAGGCGAAGGTGGCGCTGCTCGGCGCGATGTACGGCGCCACGTCCGGGGAGTCCGGCCGGCTGATGCCGCAGCTGGCGCGCACCTACCCGCGGGCTGTTGACTTCGTGGAACGGGCCGCACGGGAAGGCGAAGCGGGCGGGACGGTGACCACCCGGCTGGGCCGCAGCAGCCCGCCGCCGTCGGAGCGCTGGTTCCAGAGCCAGCGGTCTTCCAGCGCGGAGGAGCAGCGCCGGGCTGAATCGATTGCCCGGTCCCGGGGCCGTTTCACCCGCAACTTCGTGGTCCAGGGCTCGGCCGCAGACTGGGCGGCGTGCTGGCTCGCGGAACTACGACGGCGGCTGCGTGCGTTGCGCGCGGACGGCACCCGCGCCGAGCTGGTCTTTTTCCTCCACGACGAGGTCATGGTCCACGCACCCGCCCAGGCGGTGGATGCATGCATCCAAGCCATAGAGGAGGCCGCCAACGCCGCGAAGGAGCTGCTGTTCGGTCCCATCCCCGTGGAATTCCCGGTGAGCGTTGCCGTGGTGGACTCCTATGACCAGGCCAAATAGCTGCGCCTTAACTCCGCATTCCTACCCACATGACGGAAAAGTAACCTACCCGGCAGTAGCTCGACGGGGAGCGTGACGGGCGTTACAGTTCTAAGCGCGACTGAGGCAGATCGGTCCGAAGGCTGATGCAACGACGCACACCAGGGGAGGTCCGGCACATGGCGGGCAGGTTCGAAATTCACCGAGTAGGAGACGAGTCGTACAGGCTGCGGCTCACCGATTCAGAAGGCAACATCGTTGCCGTGTCACCCAACTTCAAGTCCTTGAACACACTGCTGGAAGGCATCAAGGCGATGCGGGAGAACGCCGCCACCGGCGTGGTGGTTGACCTGAGGCACCAGCAGGCCTGAGGCTCCGAATGCTTTGGGGCGCCCGGCACGGCCGGGCCCCCTCCCTATGCCGGGCAGCCGCGCTCAATGGCGCGCGTGGCTGCCCTGATTACCCTTCACACCATGACCGGGTGCAGCCGGTTGTGGTCCCACGGGACGGACCAGCCCAGCTGGTCGAAAAGCCCGCTCAGGACAATTCCGGTAAACCCCCACACCACAACACCGTTGACCGTGAACCCAGGGCTGTCGAACGTGCGCCCGGCGCGGCGGACCGTTGCCATCACCCGGTTCTCCGGGTCGAGCAGGTCCCGCACCGGCACCCGGAAAACCTGGGCGGACTCCGCGTAGTCCACCACCCGGACCGGCGACGGCGAACGCCACCAGGCAAGCACGGGCGCCACAAGGAAGTTACTGTGTGGCAGTCCGAGGTGCTGAAGGGTGCCCAGGACTTCCACGCCGCCGGCATCGAGCCCGGTTTCCTCCACTGCCTCGCGCAGGGCCGCCTCAACCGGGGACTCCCCTGCGTCGATACTGCCGCCGGGGAAGGCGACCTGTCCCGGATGCGAACCGAGCGTATGGGCCCGTTCCAGCAGTAAGACGTCAAGGTCGGCCGGCGCCAGGGGCTTATCGGAGGACGCGGGCACGTCATCGAGTGAACCGAAAAGCATCAGCACAGCCGCCCTCCGGGCCAACTCTTCATCCACGGTGAGGGCCGCCCAGCGGGGATCCGGGGTTGAGTCCGTCCCGGACTCCACCCGCCGGACCAGGTCCAGCAGGTCCTCGCGGGCGCTCACGGAGTCCTCTTGCGCGACGCCATCCTGATTTCAGCGGCGCGTTCCGTGTTGGCCAGCAGTTCAGCCAGCAAAGCCTCGCTGCCGGGGGCAAGTTCGTACTTCAACAGTTTGGCCGCCTTGACCGGATCCGTCTCGCCCAGCCCGTAGCTAGGGCACAGATTGGCTACAGGGCAGGCCCCGCAAGCTGGCTTCCGGGAGTGGCAGACGCGCCGGCCGTGGAACACCACCCGGTGCGAAAGCATGGTCCAGTCCCTGGGCTCAAACAGCTCAGCCACGTCGTATTCGATCTGGACCGGGTCCTCAGACTGGGTCCAGCCGAACCGGCGGGCCAGCCTGCCGAAATGGGTGTCCACGGTGATTCCGGGGATACCGAAGGCGTTGCCGAGCACTACGTTGGCCGTTTTCCGGCCCACACCTGGCAGGGTGACCAGATCCTCGAGCCGTCCGGGGACCACACCGTCGTACTCGTCCACCAGGCGGGTGGCCAGGGCAAGGATGTTCCGGGCCTTCGCGCGGAAGAACCCGGTGGGTTTGATGATTTCTTCCAGCGCTGTGGGGTCCGCCTCGGCCATTGCGCGGGCGTCCGGGTAGCGGCCGAACAGTACAGGCGTGATCAGGTTGACCGTCACGTCGGTGGTCTGCGCGGACAGCACTGTGGCCACCAGCAGCTCGAACGGGTTGGTGAAATCCAGCTCCGCGTGGGCGTAGGGGTACTTTTCCGCCAGAGCCCTGTTGATCCGCCGGGCACGCCGCTTAAGCGCCAGCATCGACTCGGACGAAACCACCGGCATCCCCGCCGTCTGGCGGGTAGACACCGTCTGGCGGGGAGACACTGCCTGCCGGGCAGACGCAGCCCGGCCGGCGGACACGGGCGTGCTGCCGGTGGTGGCGGCCCGGCGGCGGGGTTGGCCCAGCGCGGCCATGGAGGCTAGCCGCGCTCGATGTTGCTGAGGTCGCGCAGGACCCCGAGCCGTCCGTCAGTGTGCTGGACCAGGAACTCGTGGCCACGGTCCTCGAGGGCAAGCACCCACCCGCCCGGCTCGATGACGAACGCCGGCGCCCCGGTACGGGGATCGTAGGCGGTGCGGTGCTGGGCCACGGCGAACCAGAACGCCTCGTGGATGGGCTGGTCGTCCAGCTCGTCATGCCGGCTGGAGGGATCCACCGTAGCTCCGATGGGTTCCTCGGTGCGGATCTGCTGGTGGACGGCGGTGGCGGCCGGCGGTTCCCAGGTGCCCCTCGCCGCCGGGGCAGCGGCAGCCAGCTGCGCGCCGCCGTCGTGATGTCCGTGCTGCCCGCCGCCCTCCGTTGAGGACGATCCCCCGGCGGCCGCGGGAACGTCCCCGAACTGGGTGTCCTCCGCTGCCGCTGCGGAGGCAGGGCGCACGACGTCGGCGGCCTGGGTGGGCGGGCCGGCATCGACTTCGGGCGCGCGGCCGGAAACGTCGGGAGCAGTGAAGTTGTGTCCTGCGGCAGCTGCGCCGGCGGCACCCGCTCCTGCGGTCGCCTGGGGAACCGCCGCGGTTGCCGGTGCGTGGTGTGATGCGCCCTGGGCGGCGGGTTCCCGCACGGCGGAACCAGGCTGGCCTGCGGGTTCGGCCGCGGCCGGTGACCCGGGCTGGACCGCGGAGGACCCTGAACCCGCGCCACCGAACAGCTTCCCGCCGGCAGATCCGAGTTTTCCGCCGGCAGCGCTGAGCAGCTTTCCGCCGGGCTTGTTGTCGGACCCGGGCTTGGGCTCCCTGGGAGCGCGCGGCTTCCGGACCGGCACGGCGGCGTCGCGGGCGACGATGTGCGCGGGCGCTTCGGCCCGGTCCTTGAAGTCCCCGGAGAGGTACGGGAGGAAACGGCCCAACACCGTGGCGGCAAACAGCACCAGCGCACCGATAAGGCCCACCAGGAGGCTCGGCACGTAGGCGCCGGCGACGGAGAGGAAGAAGAAAGCGACGGCGAAGCACGCCACGACGGATGCGAACTGGTCGACCGAGAGGGACCCGACGCGGATTTTTGTGGCCGGAGCGAGCCGGCGGGCCGCGAACAGCGCGCTGACGATCAGCGGAAGGATGGCGCCCAGTCCCAGGAAGAACAGGTTGTTCAGGTTCCACAGGTTGTAGCGGCCGCCGAAGATGGGCAGCAGCGAGGCGATGAACAGGATGAGGGTGGCGGCGAAGACGGCGAGGTCCCGCACGGTGAACGGGCCCAGCACAGCCTGGTTGGCGTCCTTGGCGAGGCCGGTGGCTGCCGGCGCGCCAGCGGTCCCGGCCTGCCGGCCCGCGCCGTTGGCTGGACCCGTAGCGCCGGAACCTGCGGCGGTGTCGGGGCCGGTTTTCTGGCCGTAGCTTTGCTGGTTCATTCTGCTCTCCTTAGCGTGGCGGTGCCGGGGCAGGAGCCCCTGAACCGTCCCGTCGTAACACTGGAACCGCTGCAGCCAGGCGGTGTGAAAGCCTGCACGCCGCGGTCCGATGTGAAGTCACAATTCCATTTCAGCCTAGTCAACAGCCGGGCTGATCACTAGCTGGACCAGCCCGGCCGGAGCGCCGCGGCAGACCACTCACCGCACAATGGACGCCGCTCGCTGGCTGCTCTGTGACACCCAACACATACATGCGGAGGCAGGCATTAGTCTTATTTCCGGAACAGCTCTTTGCGGTATGTCCGTGATCGGCCGGTGCCCGGTGTCGTGCTTGCGGCCTGGCCGGCCGTGGCCTGCATCCCGCGCAGCAAAGATCGATGAATGATGAGGTTCACATGTCCCAGGACACAAGCTCCACGGCCACCGTTCCCTCCGCCCCCGCAGGACAGGGTGCACAGCAGGGCGACGCCTTTGAAAACCTGCTGCATGAGACCAGGACGTTCCCGCCGTCACCGGAGTTCGCCGCCAACGCCGTTGTTGGTGCTGACGAATACAAGGCGGCCGACGCCGACCGGCCGGCTTTCTGGGCAAAGCAGGCCAGGGAGCTGCTCACTTGGAGCAAGGACTTTGACGAGGCGTTGGACTGGTCCAACCCGCCGTTCGCGAAGTGGTTCGTCGGCGGCGAGGTCAATGCGGCGTACAACGCGCTGGACCGGCATGTCGAGGCCGGCCGCGGCGACCGGATCGCCATCCACTTCGAGGGCGAACCAGGCGACACCCGCAGCTACACCTACGCGGAACTCACTGAGGAAGTGAAGAAGGCCGCGAACGCCTTCGAGTCCCTGGGCGTTGCCAAGGGCGACCGGGTAGCCGTCTACCTGCCCATGATTCCGGAGGCCGTGATCACGCTGCTGGCGTGCGCCCGGATCGGTGCCGTGCACTCGGTGGTCTTCGGCGGGTTCTCCGCCGATGCCCTCCGTTCCCGCATCGAGGACGCTGAGGCCAAACTCGTGGTCACCGCCGACGGGACCTACCGGCGCGGCAAGCCCAGCGCGTTGAAGCCTGCCGTGGACGAGGCGCTTGCCAGCGACGGGCACACCGTACAGAACGTGGTGGTGGTCAAGCGCAACGGCCAGGACGTTGACTGGACCGAGGGCCGGGACCACTGGTGGGCGGACACGGTGGACGCCGCGTCAGCCGAGCACACCGCCGTCGGGCACGACTCCGAGCACCCGCTGTTCATCCTCTACACCTCCGGCACCACCGGCAAGCCCAAGGGCATCCTGCACACCACCGGCGGCTACCTCACCCAGACCGCCTACACCCACAAAGCCGTCTTCGACCTGCACCCGGAGACGGACGTGTACTGGTGCACGGCCGACGTCGGCTGGGTCACCGGCCACTCCTACGTCACCTACGCCCCGCTCATCAACGGCGCCACCCAGGTCATGTACGAAGGTACTCCTGACTCCCCGCACCAGGGCCGCTGGTGGGAGATCGTGGAAAAGTACAAGGTCTCCATCCTGTACACCGCCCCCACTGCGATCCGCACCTTCATGAAGTGGGGCCGGGAAATCCCGGACAAGTACGACCTCACCTCCCTGCGCGTGCTCGGCTCCGTGGGTGAGCCCATCAACCCGGAAGCGTGGATGTGGTACCGGGAAGTGATCGGCGGGGGCAAGGCCCCGATCGTGGACACCTGGTGGCAGACCGAAACCGGTGCCCAGATGATCGCCCCGCTGCCTGGTGTGACGGCCGCGAAGCCCGGCTCCGCCCAGGTTCCGCTGCCTGGCATCGCTGTGGACGTCGTCGACGAAATGGGCGAGTCCGTCCCGGACGGGCACGGCGGGTTCCTGGTGATCCGCGAACCGTGGCCGTCCATGCTCCGCGGCATCTGGGGCGATCCGGAACGGTTCAAGGACACCTACTGGTCCCGGTTCGAGAACATGTACTTCGCCGGCGACGGCGCCAAGAAGGACGAGGACGGCGACGTCTGGCTCCTCGGCCGTGTGGACGATGTCATGAACGTCTCCGGGCACCGGCTCTCCACCACTGAGATCGAATCCGCCCTGGTGAGCCATCCCGCCGTGGCCGAGGCCGCCGTCGTGGGCGCCAGCGACGAAACCACCGGACAGGCCGTGGTCGCGTTCGTGATCCTCCGCGGCGACGCCGCGAACAACGGCGACGAAACCGTTCAGGAGCTCCGCAACCACGTCGGCAAGGAAATCGGCCCGATTGCCAAGCCCAAGAACATCCTGGTGGTCCCGGAACTGCCCAAGACCCGGTCCGGCAAGATCATGCGCCGCCTCCTCAAGGACGTCGCAGAAGGCCGCGACCCCGGCGACGCCACCACCCTGTCGGATCCCACGATCATGCAGCAGATCGCGGCCTCACTTAGAAAATAAGGCAGTATCTGGCGACCGCGAGCAGGGCGGGCGCAGCTCCCACCCGGGACTAACGCACAAGCTGATGCGTGGGGGTTATCCGGAAGCGTGCGTCAAAGCGAGGGACGAGCAGCACGCGGAGGATGACTCCCGCGCGTCAGCGTGGTAGGCACTTAGACTGGGAGCAGCCCCCTGTCACCCTGCCCGAAGGACCAGCCCGTATGCTTGCCGTTGCCCGCCACGAGGCGATTTTGGACGCGCTCCAGCGCGAGCGGGTTGTGCGGGTTTCGGACCTGGCCCAGCAGCTCGGTGTCTCACTGATGACCGTCCGCCGCGACATCGAAGTCCTGGAGGAGGGCGGCCGGCTGGAACGCATCCACGGCGGCGCCAAGCTGCCCGGCGATGCCGGCACCCACGAGCCCGGGTTTGAATTGAAATCCACCCAGCTGACGGCCGAGAAGCGCGCCATCGCTGTGGAGGCTGCCCGGCTGGTGCAGGAAGGGATGGCCGTGGGGCTCAGTGCCGGAACCACGACGTGGGCACTGGCCAAAGAACTTGCCGGCGGCCCGCGGGTCACTGTTGTCACCAACTCGGTAAGGATCGCGGACCTGTTCCATCTTGCCGCGTCGTCCGGCCCGGCCCGGTACGCCTCATCCGTGATCCTGATCGGCGGCGAGCGCACGCCATCGGACGCGCTGGTGGGTCCCATCGCCACCGGGGCCCTGAAGCAGCTTCACCTGGACGTGCTCTTCCTGGGTGTCCATGGGATGGATGCCGAGGCCGGCTTCACCACCCCCAACCTGCTCGAGGCGGAGACCGACCGTGCCTTCGTGGCGGCTGCCCGCAAGACTGTCGTCCTGGCGGACCACACCAAGTGGGGCATGCTGGGCATCAGCTCCATCGCCTCGCTGGACAGCGTGGACGAGGTTATCAGCGATGCGGGGCTGGGGGCCGATGCCCGCCGCATCCTGGGCGAAACCACGAAGCTGCGGATTGCCCGGGACACTTCTCCCGCTGAATGACCGCAGCCAGGTACAGCTCCGGCTGGGCGCCGCTCCGCGATGTCAGGCGGAATCGCGCCACATGATCGTGGTTTCCAGGACCCTCGGTGTGCCCGGAAGTCCGTTGAGCTGCGCAAGGACGAGTTCGGCGGCGGTGCTTCCCAGAAGATCCGCGGGCTGCCGGACCGTAGAAAGCTGCGGCCTGCACCGCAGCGCCCAGCTGCTGTCGTCGAAACCGACGATGCCCACATCTTCGGGCACCCGCCGGCCGGCCTCCTGGAGTGCGGTCATAGCCCCTGCTGCCACCGCGTCCGACGCCGCGAAAACCCCGTCGATCGAAGGCTCCCGGCGAAGGAGCTCCTGCATGCCGTCCAGCCCCGCAGCGTAGGTATACAGGGGGTACTCCACCACCAGCCCCGGATCGAAATCCCCACCCATCGCCGCCCGGAATCCGGTGAGGCGATCCTGGCCAGAGTCGCGGTCGAGCGCACTGGCAATCATGCCCACCCGCTTACGCCCGGTCTCCAGGAGCCTGCTGGTGATACTGCGGGCCGCCTCCACATTGTTGATCGCAGCGTACGGCAGGTCCGGGGTACCGTCAGGATGCCCCACAAAGGCCGCCGGCAACCCGATATCCGCGACAGCGGCCGCGATGGGGTCCGAGGCGCGGGCGGAGATGATGACGGCACCGTCAACCAGGCCGCCACGCAGGTAGTCCGCAACGCGGCGGCTGTCCCGGTCGGAATCGATGATGAGGGACACCAGCTGGTAGTCGGCCCTGGAGAGCACCTCATTGGCCCCCAGCAGGATCGAGCCGATATTCGGGTCCTCGAAGAGCAGGGAGTGCGGCTCATGGATGATCAGGCCGATTGCCCGGGACTCCTGTTTGACCAGGTTCCGTGCTGCACTGTTGCGGACGTAGCCCACTTCGGCGATAGCCTCTTCCACCGCCTGCCGCGCTTCTTCGGAAACGTATTTTTCGCCGTTGACCACCCTGGAAACAGTCCCTCTCGACAGCCCGGCGGCGCGCGCTACATCGTTGATGGTGGCGCGGCGGGGTCGGGTGCGGGTCAAGGACATATCTGTACTGTAGCCGAGCGAAAGCAGGCATGTTCCATGCTTCCGCCGTTGACACGGGGTATTCACACAGATAGTCTGTGAACGTTCCCACATCGCACAGCTCACACTTGCGTGCGCATCCTGGGAGCGTTCACAGATTTTAGACAACAGCGTCAAGACCAAGGGCCTCCCTCGGATTGCACGTCTGCTGCATGTCGAAGGAGCAGGATTGAGTCCCAGCAGAACGCCCGTCACGGAACTGTCCGGCAACGGAGAGCTCGTTTACGGCTGTGATTACAACCCGGAGCAGTGGGACAGGGCAGTCTGGGAGGAAGACGTCCGCCTCATGAAGCAGGCCGGCGTGAACCTGGTGGCCGTCAACATCTTCGGCTGGGCAGAGCTTGAAAGCTCCCCGGGACAATACTCTTTTGACCGGCTGGACGAGATCCTGGATCTCCTCCACACCAACGGAATTGGGGTCAACCTCGGCACCGGCACCTCCTCCACACCTGCCTGGCTGACCAGCCTGCACCCGGAGATCCTTCCGCAGTCCGCCTCGGGTGTACGGGCATGGCCCGGCGGGCGGCAGGCGTGGTGCCCCAGTTCGCCGCGGTACAGGGAACACGCCCTCCGGCTGGTCGGCGAGATGGTCCGCCGCTACGGCGCCCACCCTGCCGTCCGGCTCTGGCACGTCTCCAATGAACTGGGTTGCCACAACGCCCTCTGCTACTGCGACGTTTCCGCCGCCGCCTTCCGCACGTGGCTCGTTGCCCGCTATGACACGCTGGACGCGCTCAACTCCGCATGGGGCACCACTTTCTGGTCGCAGCGTTACACGGACTGGAACCAGGTGCTGCCGCCCCGGACCACCGTGTCCACCAACAACCCCACCCAGGTACTCGACTTCCATCGGTTCAGCTCCGATGAACTCCTTGGCTACTACCAGTCCGAAGCTGAACTCCTCAGGGAGCACAGCAGTGTTCCCGTCACCACCAATTTCATGGTCACTGCCCACATCCGCAGCCAGGACTACTGGTCCTGGGCCCCGCACATGGACGTCATCGCCAATGACCACTACCTGGACCACAGGCTTGACGCCCCCACAGCCGAGCTGGCATTCGCCGCCGACGCCACCCGCGGCCTGAGCCTGGGACAGCCATGGCTGCTGAT
Organism: Arthrobacter sp. AD-310; assembly: GCF_054656615.1. Lineage (NCBI taxonomy): Bacteria > Bacillati > Actinomycetota > Actinomycetes > Micrococcales > Micrococcaceae > Arthrobacter > Arthrobacter sp. AD-310. Next base: position 71,370 of record NZ_BAAHNO010000029.1, read on the forward strand.
GGAACATTCCACCTCGGCGGTCAACTGGCAGCCCCGCAACATTGCCAAGGAACCCGGGGAAATGCTCCGCAATTCGCTGGTGCATGTTGCCCGGGGAGCCGACGGTCTCTGCTTTTTCCAGTGGCGGGCTTCCGTGCAGGGCAGTGAAAAATTCCACTCCGCGATGCTTCCCCACGCAGGAACGGACTCACGCATCTGGCGCGAGGTGCTGGAACTGGGCGCCATCCTCGGGAAGCTGGGAGAGCTCGCGGGAACCACGGTGCAGGCGGAGGCCGCACTGGTGTTCAGCTGGGAGGCCTGGTGGGCCTACGACCAGGAGTCCCACCCTTCTTCGGACGTGAAGTACCTCGACCAGGTCCACGCCATGCACAGGGCCTTGCGGGAAGCCGGCATCACCGTGGACGTTGTCGCCCCCGGCGCCGATCTGTCGGGCTACAAGCTGGCGGCCGTTCCGGGCCTCTACCTTGTCCGGGACAGCGAGTCCACCGCACTGGCCGACTTCGTGCGGAACGGAGGAACCGCCGTCGTAACCTATTTCAGCGGCATCGTCGACGAAAACGAAAAGGTGCTCACCGGAGGCTACCCCGGAGCATTCCGGAGCCTGCTCGGCATCCGCTCCGAGGAGTTTTACCCGCTGCCCCCGGAACGTACCGTGAGCCTGGACAACGGCACCGAAGCCGCACTTTGGACCGAGGCCACCCGCCTCGAAGGCGCCGAAGCAAAACTGTCTTTCACCGAGGGGCACCTGGCCGGCTCCCCCGCCGTCACCCGCAACCGCCACGGCGCCGGCAACGCCTGGTACATCGGGACCGTACTCACACCTGCCGCCCTGGGCGAGATTGTCACCGAGGCGGCCGCGGATGCAGGGATAAGCACCCTGGCCGGCCCCGAAGGCCTCGAAGTGGTCGTCAGGTCCGGACCGGACAACAGCTACCTGTTCCTGATCAACCATTCAGCGGACGAGCACAAACACCCGGCGCGCGGCTACGAACTCCTTGCGGGCGAGGAAGTCTCCTCCGCCGTCGTCGTTCCTGCGGGCGCCGTGCGCGTGGTCCGCATCTCCAACCCAACACCCCCAACCGGCCCAAGCACCGGCCAAAAGGATAATTGAAAGTGACCAGACCAAGCACTGCTCCGGCACCGGCCCAGGGGGCGCCGAAGACCCGGAAAACCAGGACCATCTCGTCCCACCGCCGGGCCATTCTGCTGTTCGTGGCGCCCTTCGGTGTCCTGTTTCTCGCCTTCTACGCGGTTCCCATCATTTTCGCCGTGGTGCAGTCCCTGCTCACGGTGGAACGCAAAGGGACCTTCGGTCCTCCCCAGCAGGTATTCGGCGGTTTCGTCCAGTACCAGCAGGTGTTCCAGAACAGTGAATTCTGGCAGGCCGTTGGACGGGTACTCCTCTTCGGGGTGGTCCAGGTGCCCATCATGCTCGGGCTTGCCCTGGTTTTCGCCCTGCTGCTTGACTCACCCCTGCTGAAGGGCAAGAAGTTCTTCCGGCTCGCATTCTTCGCGCCCTACGCCGTCCCCGGCGTCATTGCCGCCATCATGTGGGGCTTCCTGTATTCCCCGTCGCTCTCCCCCTTCGAGGCCATCACTTCCGGAGTGAACTTCCTGTCAGCCGAGCTGGTGCTATGGGCCGTGGCGAACATCGTCACCTGGGTCTACGTCGGCTACAACATGCTGATCATCTATTCATCCCTGCTGGCGATCCCCACGGAAATCTACGAGGCAGCTCGGCTGGACGGCGCCAGCAACCTGCAGATCGCCTGGCGGATCAAAATCCCGCTGGTGGTCCCTGCCATCATCCTCACCGGCGTGTTCTCCATCATCGGCACCCTGCAGCTGCTGGCCGAACCCCAGACCCTCCGCAGCTTCAGCTCCGCCATCAGCAGCACGTTCACGCCCAACCTCGCCGTCTACACCACCGCGTCGGTACCGAACTACAACCTCGCAGCAGCGTTCTCGGTGGTGCTGGCGCTGGCAACGTTCGTTCTTTCCTTTGTCTTCCTGAAGGCAACCCAGCGGAAGGTCTCCCAGTGAGTGCAGCAACAGCCACGGCAACAGAAAAAACCTCCACCAGGCCCGGGGCCAATCCGCGCGGGCCGAGGCAAAGCATCATGTCCCGTGGCGCCGCCATGCTCGTCATGGGCGTCTTCACGCTGTACTTCCTGATCCCCATCTGGTGGCTCCTGGTCTCCTCAACCAAGACCGGCGGGCAGATCACGGGCACTGCGCCGCTGTGGTTCACCATGGACTCCATCCCCACGTTCTTCGCCAACCTGGGCAGCCTCTTCACCTACGGCGACGGAGTCTTCGGCCGGTGGCTCGCCAACAGCGCCCTCTACGCCGGACTCGGCGCCCTCCTGGGCACCGTCATCGCCGCCATGTGCGGCTACGCCCTGGCGAAGTACGAGTTCCGCGGCCGGGAGGCGATCTTCAATATCGTGCTCAGCGGCGTCCTGGTTCCTGCAACGGCGCTCGCCCTGCCGCTGTTCCTGATCTTCAGCGAAGTGAAACTGACCAACACCCTCTGGGCGGTGTTCCTGCCCAGCCTGGTCAGCCCCTTCGGCGTCTACCTTGCCCGGATCTACGCCGCGGCGAGCGTCCCCACCGAACTCCTGGAGGCGGCCCGCCTGGACGGTTCCTCGGAGGTCAGGACCTTCTTTACCGTTTCCACCCGCCTGATGGCCCCGGCGCTCGTGACCATCTTCCTGTTCCAGTTCGTGGCGATCTGGAACAACTTCTTCCTGCCCCTGATCATGCTCCGCGACCAGGTGCTGTTTCCCGTCACCCTGGGGCTGTACGCATGGAACAGCCAGATCAGCCAGATACCGGAGCTCCGCGTCCTCGTGATCATCGGTGCACTCGTTTCCATCCTCCCGCTCATCGCGACGTTCCTCGGGCTTCAACGCTTCTGGAGCAGCGGACTGGGCGCCGGAAGCGTCAAATAACCTCCTCCGCCCTTCCCCCAACCCCACCATCCCGCCGCACCCGCTGCGGCACAACACCCATTGATAGGAATAGAAATGCGCGCGCATTACGGAAAAGCCACCGCAGCCTTTGCCATTGTTTCAGCGCTGGCCCTCGCCGGCTGCTCCGGCGGCGGGGGCACCCCGGACACCCAGGCAACAGGATCCTGTGAACCCGCTTCCGGCCCGGTCGAACTGACCTTCACCACCTGGGTACCGGGCATGGAAAAAGTCGTGGACCTGTGGAACCAGGAAAACGAAAACATCCAGGTCAAGGTGCAGACCGGCCCCAACGGCAACTCCGGAACGTACCAGAACTTCTTCAACCAGCTGCAGGCCGGCAACGCCCCGGACCTGGGCCAGATCGAGTACGACGCCCTGCCCAACTTCCGGGTACAGGACGGCCTGGAGAACATCGCCGCCTGCGAAGGGGTGGCCGATGCCAAGGACAAGTTCGTTGACTGGACCTGGGGCCAGGTCACCTTCGGCGAGGAAAACGCCGTTTACGCCGTGCCGCAGGACAGCGGCCCCATGGCGATGTTCTACCGGGCTGACCTGTTCAAGGAAGCAGGCATCGAAGTGCCCACAACATGGGACGAATACGCCGCGGCGGCGGAGCAGATCAAGGCCCGCGGGTCCTACATCACCAACTTCCCGCGGAGCGACGTCAACTGGTTCGCGGGCAACGTCTGGCAGGCCGGCGGGCAGTGGTTCTCCAGCGCGGACGACCAGTGGGACGTCAACCTCACGGGCCAGGAATCCGAGAAGGTGGCCAATTACTGGCAGGACCTGCTGGACAAGGGCCAGGTGTCAACGCTTCCTTCCTTCTCCGATGAGTGGAACGCCTCCTTCAACGAAGGACAGCAGTGGACCTGGGTCTCGGCAGTATGGGGTGCCTCCACCCTGGCCAGCGGTGCTCCTGACACCGCCGGCAAGTGGGCCGTTGCCCCCATGCCGCAGTGGGAAGACGGCGCCAAGGCCGCAGGCAACTGGGGCGGTTCATCCACCGCGGTCCTGAAGGGGTCCGAGCACCCCTATGAGGCTGCGAAGTTCGCTTTGTGGCTGAACACCGATCCTGAGGCCCTGGCACTGGCCAACGAGCTGGGCGGTCTCTACCCCGCCGCAAAGTCGGCAACGGAACTCGACGCCTTCACCAGCGGCGTTGACTACTTCGGCGGGCAGAAGATCTACGAGGTATTCGCTGAAGCATCCTCCAACGTCGAACCCAACTTCACCTGGGGACCGACCATGACCCAGACCTACACCGATGTCTCGGATGGCTTCGGTAAGGCCCTGGGTGGCGACGGCACGCTCCTGGATGCGCTCAAGAACGGCGAAAAGAAGACGATTGAGTCGCTGAAATCGCAGTCGATCCCCGTCAAGGAGTAACAGCCAAAAAGGCTGCTCTTATGTAACCGGTCCTCACCGGCCAAGCAATCCGCCACTTCCGCTGCCCGCGGAGGTGGCGGATTGCTGTTTAACGGGGGATGCGGCTTGGCGCGGCCCCGGCCGTGTCAGGAGCCACCCCTCAAGGGCAGCCGCAGGACTGCCGGATCTGCAGTTTGGTGGGAAACAGCCGGTGCCGGGGCTTGCCGCCGCGCCTGGCTTCGACCAATGCCGCAACCGCAGCCTCCGCCATGGCAGCCACAGGCTGCTCGACAGTGGTCAGAGGCGGCCACGAGTATTCGGCTTCGATGGAGCCGTCAAAGGACACGACGGCGATCTCGCCCGGCACGGCCAGGCCCGCCTCATGGACAGCCCTCAAGAGCCCCACCGCCTGTGTATCGGAGGTGGCAAAGATGGCCGTCGGCCTGTTCACCGACGCCAGCAGGCGCTGCCCGGCCAGGTAACCCCCGGGCCAGGTGAATCCGTTGTAGGCAATAGGCCCTTCCTGCAGTCCCGCCTCCTGCAAAGCCTGCCTCCAGCCCACTTCACGGCCGTCAAGGCTGCCGGAAACGTTGGTACCCATCGCCAGGCCTATGTTGGTGTGCCCGTGGCCGATCAGGTGTTCAACGGCGATCCGGGCACCTGCTGCAAGGTCCACGCCGATGCTGTTGAAGCCCGGGGCGTCATGTTCCTGGTTCAGCAGCACTGCGGGGATGTCCGCGGTCTCGAGCGCTTCCAGGTCCGGTTCAAAAAGGACACTGGCCAGCAGTACACCGTCCACCTGCCGGGCGGCGAGGTTGCGGATGTTGCGCCTTTCCTTGGCAAGGTTCCCATCCGAGTTGCTGAGCACCAGCGCGTAACCGAGCTCCGCTGCCGCGTCCTCTACCGCATGTGCAAAAAGGGAGAAGAAAGGGTTGGTGTTGTCCGGAATGATCAACCCGAGGGTCTCGCTGGATCCGAGTTTGAGCGCCCGGGCCGCAGCATTGGGCCTGTAGCCCAGGACCCGGATGGCGTCCTGCACCTTGGCTTCGGTGGCTGGCGCCACCTTCTTCGGGCCGCCATTGACCACGTAACTGACGACGGCGGTGCTGACGCCGGCGTACCTGGCCACGTCTTTGCGGGTCACGGGGCCGCCGCGGGGGGCCTGCGCTACCGGGGAAGTCATGGTCTTCATGCTAGCTACTGGTGCCCGGCGCATCACCAAAGTCACGGATGGGAAGCCGTACGCCGTTCTGCCGGGCGGACTCGTGCGCGACGATGCCGGGGAGGGTGAAGCGGGCCGCAACCCACGCGTTCACCGGCGGCAGTGAGCCCTCGTTGACGGCGGTGACGAAGTCGTCAACCAGGAAGTGGTGGCTGCCTTCGTGTCCGTTGGGGGCTCCCAGGAACTCCTTCGGCAGCCGTCCCGCGTCATGGACCGGGGCGAGCCCGGACACAAAGGCGTCACGGAGCTCCGGCGCCACATTGGCCAGGGACGGATCGTCGAGCGGAATGCTGGGCCGCGTTTCCATCTGCTCCGAGATGTCGTGCACGTTCTGCTTGTCCTGCCACACGGTGACCTTGGCGAGCTGTTCAAAGCTGGCCTCCGTGCCAAAGAACCGGAACCGGGACTCACGGATGTGGGAGGGATAGCCCACGCGGCGCATTTCATTGGTGCGCATCGCGCCTCCGTCGCTCAATTCGAAGAGCGCCGTGGCGTTGGAGAAGTCATTGCCGAACATGCTGACCGCCCGGTCAAAGACGCCGTCGTTGCGGGTGTCCCGGACACCGACGCAGCTGACACTGACCGCGTGCACCGGGACGGCTCCCAGGACCCCGCCGATGGCATGGGTCGGGTACAGCATGGGCGGGTAGCTGGCGGTTTCCTTCCACCGCTCGCCACCACTGTACTGGTAGGCATCGTAGAACCCCAGGTCCATGTCGTGGACGTAGTCACCCTCGGAGTAGAAGATCCGGCCGAACTTGCCGGCCGCATGCTGTTCCCGGGCGTAGACGGTGGCCGGGTTGTAGTAGCTGGTTTCGCCCATCATGTACACCAGGCCGGTATCCCGGACGGCGTCTATTATGCGGGCAATCTCTTCCTCCGTCACCGCCATGGGAACCGCCGAGTACACGTGCTTCCCTGCCCGGAGGGCCTGCTCTACCAGCGGTCCGTGCGTCCATCGCTGGGTAAAGATGGCGACAGCGTCGACGTCGGACGCCAGCAGGCCTGCAAAGTCCCTTATGGTCCCGGCCAGGCCGTAGCGTTCCGCTGCCTCCACGGCCCGCTCCGGGCGTTCGTCCACAACGTAGACCGCGCTGACCCCGGGATGAAGATCGAACAGGTGCGCGAACTGGGTGCCGAACTGCCCTGCGCCTACTACGCCGATTGAGAACGTCATTGTCTGCCTTTCATGGGTTGGGCCGGCGGCGGCAAGCGCTCTCCTCCGCTAAGGCCGCGGCTTTCAGTGTTTCATCCGTATCTACTCGAGTCAACAACTCCGGCAACAGGATGGCAATTGGCCACAAAAGTGGCAAGGTACTCTCTTGCCACCGGCAATCTACTCGTGTAGATTGCTGGGCAGGTTGTTACACACATCACACTCAGGAAGGGTCGACGATGACCACCCTTACCAGGAATCTTCGTTCGCGGGAGCACGGCCTGACGCGGACACTGCTGCACCGGACCCCGCTGCACAGGACCCGGCGCAGCGACCTCAGAATCGCCCTCTTCTTCATCGCACCGGCACTGATCGGGTTCTTCTTCTTTTACTTGTTCCCCACCATCCGCGGCATCTACCTCAGCTTCACGGAGTACAACATTCTCGGCGATCCGGAATGGGTCGGCGTGGAGAATTACCAGGCAATCGCCAAGGATCCCCTGTTCTGGAACTCGCTCGCCGTCACCGGGCAGTACGTCTTCCTGAACATCGCGCTTCAGACGGCCCTCGCCCTCGGCCTGGCCCTGCTAATGCACCAGGTGGCGAAGTCCACGCTTATCCGCGGCGCCCTGCTCCTGCCGTACCTGATGTCGAACATCATCGCCGCACTTCTGTGGTTCTGGATGCTGGACTACCAGATCGGTGTCGTCAACCAGTTCATCGAGTGGAGCGGGCTGTCCCGGATTGCGTTCTTCGGCAGCGAGGAATGGGCCATCCCCACCCAGGCGCTGATCAACACCTGGCGGCACATGGGCTACACCGCCCTGCTGATCTTCGCCGGCCTGCAGGCCATTCCAGGCCATGTCTACGAGGTGGCAAAACTGGACGGCGCCTCCGCATGGCAGACCTTCCGCAAGATCACCGTCCCGCTCCTGCGCCCCGTCCTGGTGCTGGTCCTGGTGGTCACCGTCATCGGTTCCTTCCAGGTTTTCGACACCGTCGCCGTAACCACAGGCGGCGGCCCGGTCAACGCCACCCGCGTGATCCAGTACTACATCTACCAGCGCGCGTTCACCGAGTCGGACTTCGGCTACGGCTCGGCCATCGCCGTCATTCTCTTCCTCATCCTCGCCCTCGTGGCCTTCATCCAGATGAAGTTCCTCAAGGGCAACGAGTCGGACCTGGACTAAGGAGTCCTCCCATGACCACCACCGCAAGCCGCAGCCCACTGGCCAAGCCGGCCACCCGCCGTCGTACCTCAAGGCGCGGGCCGTTCAACGCACGCCGCGCCGGCGCCTGGGCGCTCGTGATCCTGGCCATCGCCGTCTCCGTCCTTCCCTTCCTGTGGGTCCTGCGGACGGCCCTGTCCACCAACACTGCGCTGGCCGCCAACGCCACCAGCCTGCTGCCGGCCGAATTCAGCTTCGGCGCCTTCATGCGGGTGTTCGGGCTGCAGACCCCGGCCGAAGCCGTCGCCGAGGGCGGGTCCGGCGCGCAGATCAACTTCTGGCTCTACCTGCGCAACTCCCTGCTCTTTTCCTCCATCACCACCGCCGGAGCCGTGTTCTTCAGCGCGATGGCCGCCTACGCCTTCGCCCGGCTCCGCTGGAAAGGCCGCAACGCAGTCTTCAGCCTGTTTTTGGGCACCATGCTGGTCCCGCCGATCTTCACGGCACTGCCCAACTTCCTGCTCATCAAGAACCTGGACCTGCTGAACACCATGCTCGGAATGGTCCTCCCGTACGTCTTCATGACCCCGTTCGCCATCTTCTTCCTCCGCCAGTTCTTCCTGAACATGTCCCGCGAGGTGGAGGAAGCAGCAATGCTCGACGGCGCCAAGCACCTTCGCATCTTTTTCCAGATCGTGCTGCCCAACGCCGCCGCCCCGATCGCCACGCTTGCGCTCCTCACCTTCATCGGCCAGTGGAACGAATACTTCTGGCCCCTGCTGGTCGGATCCCAGGATGATGTCCGCGTCCTGCAGGTGGGGCTCGGCGTCTTCAAATCCCAGTCACCGCAGGGCGCACCCGACTGGTCCGGCCTCATGGCAGCGACCCTCATCTCGGCGCTGCCCGTCCTCATTCTTTTCGCCGCCTTCGGCAAGAAGATCGTCAACTCCATCGGCTTCTCCGGCATCAAGTAATTCCCGCTCACCCCTCTATCCCGGCCCAGGCCATGGCGGCCTGCCCGAAAGCACCTCGAAAGGACCTCCCATGAAGAAAGCAACCGGCGCCCTTGCCGCTGCCGCGGCAGCAGTCCTCGCCTTGTCCGCCTGCGGAAGCGGCGGCTCGGCCGAATCCGCGAAGGGCGAGATCAGCTACTGGCTGTGGGACGCCAACCAGCTGCCCGCCTACCAGCAATGCGCTGACGACTTCACCAAGGCCAACCCGGACATCACCGTCAAGATCACCCAGCGGGGCTGGGACGACTACTGGAGCACCCTCACCAACGGCTTCGTGGGCGGCACCGCACCGGACGTCTTCACCAACCACCTGGGCCGGTACGGCGAGCTGGCCGAGAACAAGCAGCTGCTGGCCATCGACGACGCCGTGGAGAAGGACGGCATAGACCTCGCGGCCTACAACGAGGGCCTTGCGGACCTGTGGGTGGGCCAGGACGGCAAGCGTTACGGCCTGCCCAAGGACTGGGACACCATCGGCCTCTTCTACAACAAGGCCATGCTGGCTTCCGCCGGGATCTCCGAGGACCAGATGAAGGACCTCACCTGGAACCCCGAGGACGGCGGCACGTACGAGGACGTCATCGCCCACCTCACCGTGGACAAGAGCGGCAAGCGGGGCGACGAGGCCGGTTTCGACAAGAACAACGTTGCGGTCTACGGCCTGGGCCTGAACGGCGGCGGCGATTCCTCCGGCCAGACCGAGTGGAGCTACCTGACCAACACCACCGGCTGGTCCCACACGGACAAGAACCCGTGGGGCACCCGCTACAACTATGACGATCCCAAGTTCCAGGCCTCCATGGACTGGTTCGCCGGCCTCGCTGACAAGGGCTACATGCCCAAGCTGGAGACCACTGTCGGCGCGGCCATGGCTGACACGTTCGCTGCAGGCAAGTCCGCCATCAACGCCCACGGTTCGTGGATGATCGGCCAGTACACCGGCTACAAGGGCATCGAAGTGGGTATCGCCCCCACCCCCGTGGGCCCCGAAGGCGAGCGCGCCTCCATGTTCAATGGCCTGGCTGACTCCATCTGGGCAGGCACCAAGAAGAAGGACGCCTCCATCAAATGGGTCGAGTACCTGGCTTCCTCCGCCTGCCAGGACGTGGTGGCCTCCAAGGCCGTGGTGTTCCCGGCCCTGAAGGCCTCCTCCGACAAGGCTGCCGAGGCGTTCGCGGCCAAGGGCGTGGACGTCACCGCGTTCACCGAGCACGTCAAGAACAAGACCACGTTCCTGTACCCGATCACGGATAACACGGCGAAGGTCAAGGGCATCATGGAGCCGGCCATGGACGCCGTGGTGTCGGGCAAGGCCCCTGCCAGCTCCCTGACGGCGGCCAACGAGCAGGTCAACGCCCTCTTCAAGTAACACCACCCCAGACGTGGCTGCGTATGTGGTCGTAGCCACCCCCTGCCGGGTGCCGCCGTTCCTCCTCCCCCCCCCCCCGGCCCCCCTTACCTGAACTTTGACGGCGCCTTCGCAGGCGCCACAGTACGACGACGAAAGTGACTCCCCCCATGGATCCCCTGCACCTCCGTTCCGCCGGCACCAGCCTGCTGATCAGCTTCGACAGCGGGGAGGCCGAGGTCATCCACTGGGGCGCCGATCTCGGTGCCGACCTCCCCGACCTGGCCATCCTCACCGCTCCCGTCCCGCATTCGGCCATCGACGCCCGTGTCCCCGCCGGGCTCCTCCCCCAGGCGTCCTCCTCCTGGCGCGGCCGGCCCGGCCTGCGCGGCCACCGCATCACCGACGCCGGATCGGGGCTCGACTTCTCGTGCCGCCTGCGCACCACGTCCGTCACCGCGGAGGGCAACGCGGCCACGATCGTGCAGTCCGACGCCGACACGGGCGTCAGCGTCGCGTCCTCCCTGAGGCTTCACGACGGCGGCCTGCTGGAACTGCGCCACACCGTCACCAATGCGGGCACCACGCCCTTCCAGGTGGACGAACTGGCGACTGTCCTCCCGGTGGCGCCGGACGCCGTCGAACTTCTCGACCTTACCGGCCGCTGGTGCCGCGAACGGCACCCGCAGCGCCGGCCGATCCAGCAGGGCACCTGGGTGCGGACCGGGCGGCACGGCCGAACGGGCCACGACTCGTCCCTCCTCTTCGCCGCCGGCACCGCCGGCTTCGGCAACCGGCACGGCAAGGTCTGGGCCACGCACCTGGGCTGGAGCGGCAACCACGAGCAGTTTGCCGACACGATCGGCGACGGCCGCACCATGATCGGCGGCTCCGAACTCCTGGGCCCGGCCGAGGTCATCCTCCAGGCCGGCGGCAGCTACACCACCCCGTCCCTGTTCGCCGCCTACTCGGACCGCGGCCTGGACGGCATTACCGAGGCCTTCTACAGCTGGTTCCGGTCCCGCCCGCACCATGTCCTGCCCGCAGCCTCCACCGGTCATGCCTCCGGCAAGCGCCGCCCGGTGGTGCTGAACACCTGGGAGGCGGTGTACTTCGACCACAACCTGGACACCCTGATTGAGCTGGCCGACTCCGCCGCGGACCTGGGCGTGGAGCGCTTCGTGCTCGACGACGGCTGGTTCCGCGGCCGCCGCGACGACCACGCCGGACTGGGCGACTGGTACGTCGACGAGACCCTGTGGCCGAACGGGCTCACCCCGCTGATTGAGGCCGTCACCTCCCGCGGCATGGAGTTCGGGCTGTGGGTGGAACCGGAGATGGTCAACCTGGACTCGGACGTTGCCCGCGCGCATCCGGACTGGATCGTCGGCCCCTCCGCCGTGGCGCACAAGGATGGCGGCCGGCTGCCGCTCGAATGGCGTAACCAGCACGTCATCGACCTGGTGAACCCGGAGGCCTGGCAGTACATCTTCGACCGGATCTCAGCGCTGCTGGCCGGAAACAACATCAGCTACCTGAAGTGGGACCAGAACCGGGACCTGCTGGAACACGGCCACGCCGGGCGCGCGTCCGTCCATGCGCAGACCCTCGCCGCCTACCGGTTGTTCGACGAGCTCCGCAAGGCCCATCCCGGCGTCGAAATCGAAAGCTGCTCCTCCGGCGGCGCGCGCGTGGACCTGGGCATCCTGGAACGGACCGACCGGATCTGGGGCTCGGACTGCAACGATGCGCTGGAACGGCAGACCATCCAGCGCTGGACCGGCGCCGTGGTCCCGCCCGAGCTGGTGGGCAGCCACATCGGACCCACCACCTCGCACACAACCGCCCGCACCCACGACCTGTCTTTCCGCGCCATCACTGCGCTGTTCGGCCACTTCGGCATGGAATGGGACGTCCGCAGCGTGCAGGGAGCCGAGCGGGACGAGCTTCGCCGCGTGGTTGCGTTGTACAAGGAGCACCGCGACCTGATCCACAGCGGCCGCCGCGTTAACGCTGACCTCGCTGACGACTCGCTCCTGCTCCATGGCGTCGTGGCCGGTTCCGCGGGCGGCGCCGGGCAGGGCACGACGGCGGGCCTGTTCGCCCTGGTCAGCACTCGCACCGCCGCTGCCGAGGAACCCGGGCGCATCGGCCTACCCGGGCTCGAGGCAGACCGGACATACCGTGTCGAGGCCATCTTCCCCACGGAGGCTGACGCCGACTACGGCCACACCTATACCCAGACCCAACCGCCGGCCTGGCTGTCGGGCGGGGCTGTGGCCAACGGGCGGTTCCTTGCTGAGGTCGGGCTTCCCATGCCCATCCTCAACCCGGAGCACGCCCTGCTGATCAAAGTCACGGCCGCCTAGGTTCCTGGCCAGTCAAACTTCCTCAAAGGCCGCGCATTCTCCGGAAGTAAGAATGCGCGGCCTTTGGCGTCAGCCGATAGATTGGCAGGCATGACTGAAGCTTCCCCCGCTGCCAAGGCCGGCCGCGGCACCATCCTCGTAATCAACGGCCCCAACCTGAACCTCCTGGGCACCCGGGAGCCGGAGAAGTACGGCACCTCCACCCTCGCCGACGTGGAGCAGTTGGCCACCGCCGCGGGCGAAAAACACGGCTTCAGTGTCGAGTGCGTCCAGTCCAACCACGAAGGCGTCCTGCTGGACACCATCCATGCCGCCCGGGAGACAGCAGCAGGCATCGTCATCAACGCCGGCGCCTTCACACATACGTCCGTGGCACTCCGCGACGCCCTCGCCGCCGTGCAGCTTCCCGCCGTGGAAGTGCACATCACCAACGTGCACCAGCGCGAGGAGTTCCGCCACCACTCCTACCTGTCCCCGGTGTGCGCGGCGGTCATCGTCGGGGCAGGGGTTACCGGCTACAGGCTGGCCATCGACTACCTGGCCGAGTCCCTTTAACTACTTCTGGATGCACTGCCCGGAGGATACCGGCGCGCTGAGGGCCGGGGCCTGCGCGGCAACGGGGTTCAGGTCATCCATGGTGATGGCGAACCCCATCTCCGTGTCCGAGGTCGCTTTGGCGAAGATCACACCAGCCACCTGGCCTTCGGTGGTCAGGAGCGGCCCGCCGGAGTTGCCCGGCTGCACGTCACCGGCCAGCCGGTAAATCTCCTCCGGGGACGGGTTGCTGCCGTAGATGTCCGGCACCAGGACGGTGGCGATGTCCTGCACCGTAGCCGGCTTCGACTGGAAGGGGCCGCCATGCGGGTATCCGGCGAACGCGGCGGGGCTGCCGCCGGGAAGGTCGGTGCTGAGGGCCAGCGGCTGGGCGGGCAGGTCCTCGACGGCGAGTACGGCAAGGTCATGCCGGGTGTCGAAATAGACCACCCGGCCCTGCATCGCGCCGCCGTCGGGCAACTCCACCACCGGCTGTGACACTCCCGCGACGACGTGCGCATTGGTGACCACGCGGTCTTCGGAAACCACGAAGCCGGTGCCGGTCTGGTTCTGGCCGCACTCGTAGGCGGTGCCGGCGATCCGCAGCACCGACTGGGCAGCCCGGTTCAGCGCCGGAGTGTCCGTGCTGGCATTGGGAACCGGCACGGCAGGCCCCGGCCCCAGTCCCTCGATGAGGGTGGGGATCCCGTTGCCGATCACGGCGGAGCGCAGCTGCGCCATGGTCGCCTTGACGGGCGTGGGCGTCAGCCCGTCGATGAAGCGGATGACCTTGGACTCGGCCAGCTGCTGCGACACAATCGGGACACCCAGCGAGCTGATGCTGAAGGCCAGCATGGACATGACCAGCGCAGACACCACCACGCTCACGGCGCCGCCCACCAGCCGGTCCACCGCGCGCAGCGGCCGGATCCGCATAGCCCCGCGGATCTGCCGTCCCACCATGGTCCCCAGCCCATGCCCCAGGACCACAAGGACGACGGCGGCCGCGACGATGGCGGTCAGCCTCCACCCGGAGTCGGGGACAAAGCCGCTGACGAGGGGAACGGCGAAGAACGCGGCGATGGCGCCTGCAGCGAAACCAGCGATGCCGCCCGCCGTCACCAGGAACCCGTTCCGCAGACCGTAGACCAAGTAGGACACCAGCGCCAGGATCAGGATCAGGTCCAGGACAGTCAAGCCGACCACAAAGGGCTCCTTTTATACAGGTGAAACCTCATTCTAATGGCGGAGTCTGGTAACCATCTGAAGGCTCCGAAGGACCGTGCAGGCCCGTCATTCGGGCGTTTCGGCTGCCAAGTTCGTCACAGAACCTTGAAAATTCTGAAACAATGGCACAAGCGCCACAGCCGATACTTTTACTCAGGAGATTTTATGGACATCGAGGTACTGCGCCGAGCACCCCTTTTCGCCACGCTGGACGACGACGCTTTCCGCCTGCTGACGGACGAGCTCACCGAGGTTGACCTCTCCCGCGGCGCATCGGTGTTCCGCGAGGGTGACCAGGGTGACCAGCTCTACTTCATCGTCTCCGGCAAGGTAAAGCTGGGCCGCACCTCCCCCGACGGCCGCGAATCCCTCCTGGCCATCCTCGGCCCGGGCGAGCTGTTCGGTGAGATGGCCCTGTTCGACCCCAGCCCCCGCACCGCCACCGCCACCGCCGTGTCCGAGACCCGCCTGGCCGGCCTCAAGAACGAGAGCCTGAACAACCTCCTGCGCACCCGGCCCGAGGTGTCCGCCCAGCTGCTGCAGGCACTCGCGCGCCGCCTGCGCCGCACCAACGATTCCCTGTCCGACCTCGTTTTTTCCGACGTCCCGGGCCGCGTTGCGAAGGCCCTGCTGGACCTGGCCGACCGCTTCGGCCGCCCCGCCACGGATGGTGTCCTGGTTGCCCACGAACTCACGCAGGAAGAACTGGCCCAGCTGGTCGGCGCCTCGCGCGAAACCGTCAACAAGGCCCTGGCCGAGTTCGTCCAGCGCGGCTGGCTCCGCCTGGAAGCCCGCGCCGTGGTCATCCTGGACATGCAGCGCCTCCGCCAGCGCTCCCGGTAAATAGCCACAGGACAACTGAAAGGCCGCCCCACGGGGCGGCCTTTTTGTGTGGCTCCATCATCGCTGCAGGCCTACCTAAAGCCCCCTTCGGTCTCCCCTACTTCGCGCCTTTTCATTCCGCGGAATGGTGCCCGGACGTAAGATTTTCCCGCGGCGGAGATGCTGCAGCCGTCTCCGGGTCGCGTGCCAACGATGGTATGCACACCGCTACTGGCTGGGGACCAGCGGATTCATAACTGCAAATTCCAGTGCATTGAAAGAATCCCGATGTCAGTAAGAAGAGCTGGCCGGAAACGGCACTAACTATCTATGTTGCGGGACAGGAACGTTGCAGTTCGCCCGCCAGATTTGAACGGCGCAGCCAGGCAGAGTGCTGCGGCCTCGTAGCTTGGGGGCTTCGACGGCCTCCAAAGCGCACACGGACCGGTTTGTTCCGATCCCCGATCCTGTTTCTTCGCCTTGGGCGTTGATGTCCGGGGCGTCTGCAGAAAGTTCGAAAATGAAGCTATCTCTTCGCCGCGTCCTGGTTCTGTTCGCGGCATTCTTTGTGGCCCTGGCAACGGGCATGAGCGCGGCGCAGGCTGTAACGAATTTCAATAACGCTCCGCAGGGCGCGCACTACGCGAACGGCTATGGCGAGCCCACATGTGAGTTGAACGGCCTAACCGTCACCTGTACTGGCACCCAGATTGCGGGCGTCGGCAATACGAACGCGACCGTAACACTGGCGGTTACCAGCACGTTCACGGGCGTTTGCCACAACCCGGGCGTGAACAGCAAGGTCGTTGAGCCGTTCACAGAGTCCGAGACGACGACCACTTCAACAGTGATCACCTCCACCAAGAACGGCAGGCTGATCGTGCCGGCGCAAAGCGCGACCGGAACGAGCACCGCTGAATTCCTGGCGGATTTCAGTTGCCCGAACCCCAACTGGACCCCAGAGGTAACCGGCACCGCCATCAGCTACCAGTACTCCCTGACCTTTGCTGGCTTCAATGCTCCGGCCATCTTGATCACGGGCTAGTCACCACACCATGAGGTAGGAGATGTCACGGCCCCGGAGCACCGATTTGGGCTCCGGGGCCCACTTATGCCCAGCGGCATAGAGGCCGGCGGACGTAAAATTAACCCACGAGGTGCATGAGGATGTCCGTGGGTGTGGTTGTCCTGTTGATTGTGCTGGGCCTGGCGGCGCTGGCTGCCATCGCCGGAACAGTTGTGCTGGTCGTCCGTGACGGGCGCGGCGAGATCCCGGTGGAGCCTCCAGCCAAGCCGTGGACTGCAGGGACACTGCCCAGCGTCCCCTACTCCATGCTGCGGAAGGTTTAGCGTTCCCGCTGGGGGTCGCCGGGAGTGGTCTTCGCGGCTTCGACTTCCAGGAGCATCTTGCCGTCCTCCACCACCAGGCTGGGCTGGTAGACGTGGGCTTTGCGCTTGTAGCTCAGGTAGGCGATGCAGCCGTTGGCCGCTGCCATCTTCTCGAGCATGATCTCGGACCCTGGAACCAGGAGCTCACCGAGCGTGCGCCCCACGGTGTTTTCCTGCCCCACCTCTTCCCCGAGCACGGTGCTGTCCCGCTCCTCGATGACCTCGCGTGCGTTGACCCATCGGCCCCAGACACCCTTGCCTTCCAGCAGCGTGGGTTCCTGGCCGAGGGGCACGGTGGCGGCGAAGTAGCGGGTGTCGAACCTGCGGTGGGCAAAGTCGGGCGTACGCCAGTTCACCAGGGATTTCAACAGGTCGGTCCGGAGCAAGAGGCCCCGCTTGTCCAGGACCTGCGCGAGCGTTTTCTCCTGCTCTGCAACGGCAAGGCGGGCACGCATCCATTCTGCGGTGGACGTGGCTTCGACCGTGCTGGACATGTCGGGACCGGCGAGCAGCACGCCGGTTTCCTCGAAGAGTTCCCGGATGGCGCCCACCACATGCCGGCGCGCCAGCCCGACGTCGTCCGTTCCCATCTGCTCAGCCCAGTACTGCGGTGACGGGCCCAGCCAACCGATGGGATCGTCGTCGGCGGCGTCCAGCGAGCCGCCCGGGAACGCAAGAACCCCCAGCGGCGAGGAACCGGGCCGGTAGGCCAGCCACGTTTCCAGGCCGGTGGGGGAATCGCGCAGCAGAACCACGGACGAGGCGAACCTCGCGGCCCGCGGGGTCCGGTCGCCGTGTTCGAGCCAGCTCTGCGCTGCCCCTTCAAGATCCTGGGGCAGTGCAAAAAGTCGTCGGGCGAGCTGAGGCAAGGGAAGCGACCGGACCTAGCTGAATTCGGCGATCAGTTCGACTTCAACGGGAGAGTCGAGCGGAAGAACGGCAACGCCGACGGCGGAACGGGCGTGCTGCCCCGCGTCACCGAGGACACGGCCCAGCAGTTCGGACGCGCCGTTGATGACGGCGGGCTGTCCGGTGAAGGAGGGGTCGGAGGAGACGAAACCCACAACCTTGACGATGCGGGTGATCCGGTCCAGGTCCCCGATGACGCTCTTGACGGCGGCCAGGGCGTTCACAGCGCAGATGGCGGCGTAACGCTGCGCGTCCTCGGGGGAGATGGTGGGCTCGTCGGCGAAGCCCTCGGTCCCGGCCGACACCTTGCCCGTAGCTTCGAGTTTGCCGTTAATAAACGGCAGCTGTCCGGAGGTGTAAACGTGGTTCCCGGAGATCACAGCCGGGACGTAGGCGGCCACCGGCGCAGCGACCTGGGGCAGGGTGAGTCCAAGCTCGGCGAGGCGCTGCTCGACGGCGGAAACAGGTGCCTCGGCCGTGCCGGGGCGGGCTTCTGCGGGGGTGGTCATGCTACTGCTTCTCCCTCTTGAGGTAGGCAACGAGGCCGTTTCCATCGGGACCGGGGACTACCTGGACGAGTTCCCACCCGTCGTCTCCCCACTGGTCCAGGATCTGTTTTGTGGCGTGGATAATGAGCGGAATCGTCGCGTACTCCCATTTGGTCATGAGAGAAAGACTAGTCCTTGCCGGTAAAGTGGAAAACATGGCGACTCGTAAGAACCCCTTATTCGATACTGCCACCACCCTCGGAAAGATCCTAGTTTTCCTTGGCGTGAGTGCGATCTGCGGTGTCCTGGTGGCCGGCCTGCTGGTCCCGGCGGCCGCTGTTTCGGGCAGCGCGGCGAGCGGTTCCATCGAGTTCTTCGACACACTTCCGGCGGAGTTGAAGGTTGACCCGCCCAACCAGACCACCAGGATCCTGGCAGCGGACGGCAGCGAGATCGCCAGCGTCTACACCGAGAACCGCACCAAGGTCGCCCTGGACCAGATCTCGCCCTACGTCAAAGAGGCTGTCATCGCCGTCGAGGACAGCCGTTTTTATGAGCACGGCGGCGTGGACACCACCGGTATCCTCCGCGCCCTGGTGAGCACGGCCCGCGGCAACCGGCAGGGCGCCTCCACCATTACGCAGCAGTACGTGAACAACGTCCTCAACGCCAACCTCGCGGCCGAGGGCAACGAGGACCAGATCAAGCTCAACGGCGTCAACAAGGGCGTGGGCGACAAGCTCCGCGAAATGAAGCTCGCCATCGCCCTCGAAAAGGAGTTCAGCAAGGAACAGATCCTTGAGGGCTACCTGAACATCGTCTTCTTCAACCGTGACGCCTACGGCATTGAAGCCGCCTCCCGGTTCTTCTTCAGCACCAGCGCCAAGGACCTCACGCTCCCCCAGGCCGCCCTGCTCGCGGGCCTGGTGAACAGCCCGTCCGCGTTCGACCCCATCAACAACCCGGACAACGCCAAGCAGCGCCGGGACCTGGTGCTCGGTCTCATGCTGAACCAAAAGAAGATCACCCAGGAGGAACACGACGCTGCGGTGGCCACGCCGGTGGAGACGAAGGTGACCCAGCCGAAGCAGGGCTGTGCCTACGCCGCCAGCGCCCCGTACTTCTGTGATTACGTCCTGCACCTGCTGGAGAACAACCCGGCCTACGGTGCGGAGCTTGATCAGCGGAAGCGCCTGATCTACGGCGGCGGCCTGACCATCACCACCACACTTGACCCGAAGGCCCAGGCTGTAGCGCAGGAGCAGGTCAATGCTTCTGCGGGCGAAAACCCGGACAAGTGGGGCGCCGCTATGGTGTCCGTCCAGCCGAACTCCGGCAAGATCATTTCGATGGCGCAGAACACCACGTTCCTGCCGGGCCAGGGCTTCGATTCGCAGCTGAACTTCAACGTGGACCAGATGGACAAGAACGGCAGCGACCTCAACGGCATCGGTGGATTCCAGCCTGGCTCCACGATGAAGCCATTCACATTCGCCGAGTGGCTCAATGAGGGCAAGTCGATGAACACCGTGGTCAACTCGGCCCAGCGTGTGTACCCGCTGGGCTTCAACTGGCGCCACACCTGCGGCAAGGTCACCGGCGGCTACAGCACCGCGCAGAAGAACCAGGGACTCGGCACTGCTGACGACCTGCAGAACGCGGAGCCGCAGTGGTACCGCCCGCTGTCGGTACTTGAGGGCCTGTACAACTCCATCAACACGGTCACGTTTGCGTCGGCCGCCCAGCTGGACTTCTGCGGCATCCAGAAGGTGGTTGACGCCGTCGGACTCCACAGCGGCCTGCCGTCCGCGGACGGTTCCGAGCCAAACCCGAAGATCAACATGTCCCTGCTGGGCAACCTGCTCGGCTCCACGCAGACCTCCCCGCTGACCATGGCCAGCGCGTTCGCCACCTTCGCGAACGACGGCAAGTACTGCGAGGCCATCGCCATCACCTCAGTCACGGATGCGACGGGCAAGCAGTTGCCTGCGCAGTCCAGCAACTGCCGTGACGCCATCAAACCGGAAGTGGCACGCGGTGTGAATTATGCGCTGCAGGAAGTCCTGAACCGCGGCTCCGGCTCGCTGATCCAGCCCCGGATTTCCACCCGGACCAACTTCCCCATCGGCGCCAAGACCGGTACCTCCAACAACAACGGGTCCACCTGGGTTGTTGGCCACACCACCGGCCTGGCCACCGCCGCATGGTTTGGTGACGCGTTGGACGACCAGGGCCGACCCGGCCAGAACATCACCGTGAACGGCAAGTTCTACCAGGGCATCGACGGTTACATGATCGCCGGCCCGATGTTCTCCCGGTACATGGCGCAGATCGCCCCCGGCTACGGCACCGAGGCGTTCCCCGCACCGCCCAGCAACCTGCTGAACGGCGGCGGGGGGACCGCCACACGTACCCCGGCCACCACCGCCCCTCAGGCCACTCAAGCGCCGGCCCCGAGCGCTCCGGCCACCCAGCAGCCCGCACCCGCGCCCGAAGCGACCACCGGCGGCAACGGGAACAACAACGGCAACGGAAACGGCTAGCCTCGGATGGACCTGACCAACCTTGCAGGCCGCGCCCGAAGCATCGGGCGCGGCTTTGCCGTCACTGCCGGGGCGGGGGCGGCGGCCGGAGTGGCCGCCATCGGCTACGGGCTTTGGGAAAAGGACCAGTTCGTCCTCCGTGAGGAGACGCTGGAAATCCTGCCGGCCGGCCGCCGTCCGTTCCGCATCCTCCACATCAGCGATATCCACTTTGTCCCCGGGCAGCAGAAGAAAGCCGCCTGGCTCCGGTCACTGGCGGATTTGGAACCTGACCTGGTGGTGAACACCGGGGACAACCTCAGCCACGCGAAAGCCGTGGACCCGCTGTTGGCTGCGCTGCGCCCGCTGATGGAGTTCCCCGGCGTCTTTGTTCCCGGCTCCAACGACTACTTCGCGCCGAGTCCCAAAAACCCTGCGTCCTACCTGCTGGGCCCGTCACGGGTGAAACCCAAGCCCGTGGCGCTGGACTGGCCCCGGCTTCGCTCCGGGTTCGGAATGGCCGGCTGGATCGACCTGACCAACCGCCACCAGTCCGTGGTCCTCAATGGGATGCGTTTCGATTTCTCGGGCGTGGACGACCCGCACCTGAACCGTGAACGGTATGCCGGCTGGCCCCGCGGAACCACCAACCAGGACGCCAACGACCACCTGCGGGTCGCCGTGATCCATGCGCCCTACCAGCGGGTGCTGGACCACTTCACGGAGGACGGCGCGGACCTCCTGCTCGCCGGCCACACCCACGGCGGGCAGCTCTGCATCCCCGGCTACGGAGCGCTCGTCTCCAACTGCGACCTCCCCACCTGGCGGGCCAAGGGTTTGAACGACTGGTCCAGCAACGGCAGCACGACGCCGGTCAACGTCTCGGGCGGTATCGGCACCTCGCGCTTCGCCCCGGTCAGGATCGCCTGCAAACCGGAAGCGGTCCTGCTGACGCTGACTTCCCCCAGCTAGGGCAAGTGGATTACATAACGGTATAAATCAGCAAGCTTGCTTGCTGGGCCGCATCCCTGTGAATCGTCTCACCCCATGGCATAAGGTAGTTGCTACGGGAAACTACATTCGATTTAGAGCTTGAGAAGCGGGCATGGCCAGGCAAACTCCATTTTTTCGATCCATCAGCCGTCTCTATCCCCATGTCCGCCCCATCATCCCCCGGCTGCTGCTGGGGCTCCTTTGCGCGCTCATGGCCAGTGTTGTGGCCCTGGCCATCCCTCAGGTGCTCCGCGTCCTGGTCAATGAAGCACTGAGGCCTGGCGGCACCACGGATGCGGTCTGGATCTCCGCCGGGGTGATCCTGCTCCTGGGGGTGGCCGAAGCAGGCCTGGTGGCTCTCCGCCGCCAATTCGTCATCAACCCGGCCACCACGGTGGAGACCCGGATGCGGGTTTCCCTGTACGGGCACCTGCAGGACCTGGCCGTGTCCTTCCACGACCGGTGGGGCTCCGGGCAACTGCTCTCGCGTGCCATGACGGACCTGAACTTCCTGCGCCGCTGGATGGCATTCGGTGCCATCATGCTGGTGGTGACCACCCTGACGGTCATCATCGGCATTTCGGTGATGTTTGTGATGAGCTGGCAGCTGGCCCTCATCTTCCTCGCCGCAGCCGTCCCCATCATGGCGTACAGCTTCCGGTTCCGCACCCGCTTCAGCAAGGTTGCCCGCCGCAGCCAGGACCAGGCCGGGGACCTCGCCACCACCGTGGAGGAATCGGTCCATGGCATCCGGGTCCTGAAGGCGTTCGGCCGCAGCCGGGAGGCGCTGGAAAATTTCAACGAGCAGGCCGAGGAACTCCGCCAGACGGAAATCCAGAAGGCCCGCCACCAGGCGATGTTCACTATGGCGGTCACGCTCCTGCCCGAGCTCGCCCTGGGCGCCGGGCTCGTCGTCGGGATCATGCTGTGCGCCGGCGGGCAGCTGAGCATCGGTTCGCTGGTTGCCTTCTTCGCCACCGCAGCCGTCATCGCCTCCCCCGTGGAGTTCTCCGGGATGCTGCTGGCCATGGCACTGACCGCCAAGACCGCCGTCGACCGCCACTACGAGGTGATGGATACCCGCAACACCATCACCAGTCCGCCGCGGCCCCGGCGGCCCGACCCGCTGGCCGGCGCCCTCCGTTTCGCCAATGCGTCCTTCGCCTTTGTCGACGCCCCGGACAAGCCGATTCTGAAGGACATCAGCCTGGACATACGGCCCGGGGAAACCATGGCCCTGGTTGGTATCACGGGCAGCGGCAAGAGCGCCCTAATCCAGCTGGTTCCCCGCCTGTACGACGTCACGGACGGCGCCATCACCATTGATGGCATCGACCTGCGCGACTTCGATGTGGAGGAACTCCGCCGCATCGTTGGAGTGGCCTTCGAGGACACCACCCTGTTCTCCAGCTCCGTCCGGGACAACGTCCTGCTCGGCGCAAGGGACCGGACGGACGCCGTCCTCGACGAGGCCCTCGACGTGGCGCAGGCGCACTTCGCGTATTCGCTTCCGGAAGGCGTGGACACCCTGATTGGTGAGGAAGGGCTCAGCCTGTCCGGTGGCCAGCGGCAGCGGATCGCGCTGGCGAGGGCCATCGCGGCACGCCCCCGGATCCTGGTCCTGGATGACCCGCTGTCAGCGCTCGACGTCCATACCGAGGAACTCGTGGAAACCCGCCTGCGGGAAGTCCTCAGCGACACCACGACGCTGATCGTCGCCCACCGGCCCTCCACGGTGGCCCTTGCGGACCGGGTGGCGCTGCTCGAGGACGGCCGCATCACCGCTGTCGGGACCCACACCGAACTGCTGGCCGGCAACCACCACTACCGTTACGTCATTGCCAGCCTGGACCCGGAACCCCGCGACCTGGACTCCGAACTGTCAGCGCTTGAAGACCACGCCGAGGAAGTGACCCGATGAGCACTGCAACATTCGGCACGGCCAACGAAGACAACCCCCACCTCAGCAAAAGCGACAGCAGGGCAGTACGACGGCGGTCGCTCGCCTTGCTGCGCTCCCTCATCCGGCCCGTGCGGGTACGGTTCTGGCTGACCATCTCCATGGTCGTCCTCTCCCAGGCGGCGCGGGTGGCGGGACCGGCATTGATCGCCTTCGGCATCGACCACGCCCTTCCCGCACTGCGCGCCGGGGACAACCTCCCCCTGGTCCTCACCGGCGTCGCCTACCTGCTGGCCGCCGTCGCGACGGCGGGGCTCACGGCCCTGTACGTCACCTCCACCGCCAGGCTCAGCCAGTCCATGCTGCTGGACCTGCGGGTCCGGGTGTTCCGCCACACCCAGCGGCTCAGCCTCGAATTCCACGAAAAGTACACGTCCGGGCGCATCATCGCCCGGCAGACCTCGGACCTCGAGGCCCTCCGCGAGCTCCTCGATTCGGGGGTGAGCTCGCTGGCCTCGGGCCTGCTGTTCATGGTCTTCACCGCCGTCACGGTCTTCGCGCTGGACTGGCGCAGCGGGCTGCTGGTGCTTGCCGCCGGTGTGCCCATGTTTTTCCTGGCCCGCTGGTACCAGAAGCATTCACAGATCGCCTTCCGGGAATCCCGGGTCGTCTCTGCCCGGCTGATCGTGCACTTCGTGGAAACCATGACCGGCATCCGGGCCGTGAAGGCCTTCCGCAAGGAGCGCGAAAACGCGGAAACCTACGGCCAGCTGGCCGATGACTACCGCAAGGTGACCGTCCGCTCCATCAACCTCAACGGAATCTTCCAGCCCGGGCTGGTGCTGATCGGCAACGTCTGCGTAGCGGTGGTCCTGCTTTTTGGCGGGTTCCGCGTGCTGGCCGGCGACCTGGCCGTGGGTGTGCTGCTGGCCCTGATCCTGTCCACGAAGCGCTTCTTCCAGCCGGTGGACCAGATGGCGATGTTCTACAACTCCTTCCAGAACGCGCAGGCGGCCCTGGAGAAAGTTTCGGGACTTCTCGAAGAGGTCCCCACCGTCCGGCCACCCAAGAACCCCGTCCCCCTGCAGGAGGCCCGGGGCCGCATCGATTTCCGGGGCGTGGAATTCCGTTACGGTGACGGACCCGTGGTGGTCCCGACTTTGGACCTGCACATCCCTGCCGGGCAGACCGTGGCCCTGGTCGGACAGACGGGTGCCGGCAAGTCCACCCTGGCCAAGCTGATCGCACGCTTCTACGACGTGACAGCCGGTTCGCTCGCCCTTGACGGGGTCGACCTGCGGGACCTCAGCACCTCCGACCTGCGCCGGAACATCGTGATGGTCACCCAGGAGGCCTTCCTGTTCAGCGGTTCCGTGGCGGACAATATCGCCCTCGGCCGCCCTGAAGCCTCGCGGGCGGAAATCGAGGACGCGGCAAAGGCTGTGGGCGCTCACGACTTCATCCTGGAACTGCCGGAGGGCTACGACACCGACGTCAACAAGCGCGGCGGGCGGGTGTCCTCCGGCCAGCGCCAACTCATCAGCTTCGCCCGGGCTTTCCTGGCCCGGCCGGCGGTCTTGATCCTGGACGAGGCAACGTCATCCCTGGACATCCCCTCGGAACGGCTGGTCCAGAACGGCCTTGCCCGGCTGCTGGCCGGTACCGGCTCAGCCGGCCGGACGGCCCTGATCATCGCCCACCGCCTCTCTACCGTTGAGACCGCTGACCGGGTCCTGGTGGTCCAGGACGGCCGCATTGTGGAGGACGGCAGTCCTGCCGACCTCATCGGCGGCGGTGGACAGTTCGCGGACCTGCACGGCGCATGGAAGGAATCGCTGGTCTAAGCCGCCGTGGCCCGATCCCAAACCCGGGCCGATTTCACATCCAGACCAGGGATCGGCTATCCTTGTAAAGTTGCTTTTGCAGCGGATCGGGATGTAGCGCAGCTTGGTAGCGCGCTTCGTTCGGGACGAAGAGGTCGCAGGTTCAAATCCTGTCATCCCGACCATAACGAAAGAGGGTCTCCTGCCGGAGGCCCTCTTTTTGTTGCACTTATATCACGGCAGGCCCTTGGCGCAAGTCACACGAGACGGGCCCCCTTCCAGGTGAAAAGCGGATAAGACGCTTAAAAGGAACTGCCCCGGAGCATTGCTCCGGGGCAGTTCCCCGCCTCCTGGGTGAGGAAGCAATTTACATCGGGTCGGGCCAGATTCCCGTGGAGTACGTCGTGTAGGTAGTGTCGTCCGTAGTCGTTGACGTGTCCTTCTTGCCCTTTGTGGACATAGGATCAGGCCAAATACCGGTCTTGGCTTCGACTACCCGGTCCGTTCCGCCATCAATGGAACCTGCAGACACAACGGCCGGAGCGACCGCAGAAAACGCCAGCGCCCCCGCAAGGGCTGCTGCCGCAGCAATCTTCTTCAACATAAAAGTTCCTCAATACGAGTCGGATTCGTTACAAAGCCAGCACAGTCCTTGTTGACACACATTGTAAAATGTTTTCCACAGGGGCTGTCAAGCCCCTGTACCTAGTCTGTCCAGAAGAGGAGGGAGTCTCATGGGCAATGGATTCGGGGAGAAGCTGCGGGCTGAGCGGCTTGAACGTGGCATGACCCAAGCAGAACTGGGGAAGGACCTGTACTCCCCCAGTTACATCTCGCTACTTGAGACCGGCCGCCGGGAACCTACGGCAGAAGTCATTGAGGAACTGGCGCGGCGCCTGGACCTGGCGCCCAAGGCTTTGGAGGCGTGGAGCCAGCCCATTACGGTGAGCGATGCCGAGTATGTACTGGCAGGGCTGTATGCACGGCAGGCATGGGACCTCCGGGATTACTCCCTGGCTGCGAGCCACGCGGCTACCGCAGCCCGGATAGCGCTGGAAGGCAAAAACACCAGCGCCTGGTGGAACATGACCTACATGCAGGCCGAATGCCTCCTGAAAAATGATGAGCTGAAGGAGTGCCAGCAGATCATCGAGCGCCTGGTGGAGCATCCCATGGCCAGGGAATCCGCCGGCCTGGGTGTCCGTGCCCGCCAGATGCTGGCGACGGTCTTCCACCGGCAGGGGCAGCTTTCCCGGGCTGTTGACCACGCCCTTGAAGCGGTGGCCTTGTCCGACCAGCTGCCCAGGAATTCGACAATCATTATCGGCGCCTACCGGGCACTGATCGCTGCCCTCGCTGAGAGCGGCCGGTTGGATGATGCCTGGCGCTACTGCCAGATCATGGTGGCCAAGGTGGACGAAGACTCCATGACCCAGCTCGCGGGAGAAGTGGCCTGGGTGGTCGGCAATGTCGCGTTCATGCGGCACGACTACGAGGAGGGCGTCAAGCACCACGAGCGTGCAGCGCGGCTTCTTTCACCTGCCAACGACATCGAACTGTGGGCCCGTTTCAACAAGGCGTCGGCAACGGTCCGGTTGTCGGCAGGCATCGTGGAACCGGAAACCCTGTCCGCCATTGAGCGGGCAGAGCTGGCGTTTTCCATCGTCAGCGGCACCAAGGGCGACGCCCTGGAGGTCGCGTTCATCCGTGCCCGCTGGCTCTACCTCACAGGTGACATCGTTGGCGCCGTCGAAAAGCTGCGCGAAATCCACGCAGAGCGCAGCGCTCTTGCCAAGCACACCGCCGGAGAGGTTTCACTGCTCTTGGGGAAGTCCTTGAAGGCAGCCGGCGAACCCGATGAAGCCCTGGTGCACCTGGAAGAAGCGCAGAAAGCATTCAGCGCAGCAGGTGCCGGTGACCGCGTCCAGCAGGCGCTGGACGCGATCCTGGAAATCAGGCTCGCCCAGAAGCGGGCCCAGGCGAAGCCGGCCAAGCAGGCAGGCTAGGCCATACGTACCGTTGCCGCGGAGCTGCTGGGGCTCCGTCAGGCGAAGGTTTTCCCGGTGATCTTCTCGTAGGCCTCGACATAGCGGCTGCGGGTTCGCTCAACAACCTCTGCAGGCAGCGCCGGCGGCGGCGTATCAGAGGACTTGTCCCAGCCTGACTCAGCGGAGGTCAGCCAGTCCCGGACGTACTGCTTGTCGTAGGACGGCTGCGCCTGGCCCGGCTGGTACGTGGCGGCGTCCCAGAAGCGGGACGAATCCGGGGTGAGGACTTCGTCGCCCAGCGTGATCGACCCGGAGACGGCGTCGTAGCCGAACTCCACCTTGGTGTCGGCCAGGATGATGCCCCGCTCACGCGCGATGCGCTCCGCCGTCGTGTAGATCTTCAAGGTGAGCTCGCTAAGGCGGGCCGCAATGTCGTCCCCCACCAGGGCCACCACGGCGTCGTAGGTGATGTTCTCGTCGTGCTCGCCCACCTCGGCCTTGGCCGACGGGGTGAAAATGGCCTTCTCCAGCCGGGAACCGTCCACCAGGCCCTCGGGCAGCGGAATGTTGCAGACCGTGCCGTGCGCGCGGTATTCCTGCAGGCCGGAACCTGTGAGGTACCCGCGGGCAATGCACTCGACCGGGAACATGTCCAGCTTCTTGCAGATCATGGCGCGGCCCTCAACCTCGGCGGGCACTCCGTCTTCCACGGTTGAGGCCAGCACATGGTGCTCCACGCCCAGCTGGTCGAACCACCACAGGCTCAGCTGGGTAAGGATGCGGCCCTTGTCCGGGATCTCGCTCGACAGCACATGGTCGTAGGCGCTGATCCTGTCGCTGGCGACCACCAGCACGCATTCCTGGCCCACGCGCTGCCGCATGGCATCGTCGGCCGGCTCGTACAGGTCCCGTACCTTGCCGGAGTAGACGTGCCTCCAGCCCGGCAGGTCGAGTGTTGTGGTGTTGAAGCCGCGGGGTGCGGGGTTCTCGCTCATCTCAGGCCTTTCCCTTGACCACCGGCAGCGATCCTGTCGCGCCGTACGGAACCTTGATCTCGCCGCGCGCGGCTTTGCCCGCAATATCGCTGCGGAACTGCGAGCCTTCCAGCTGGACCAGCTCCACGCCGTCGTAAGCGCGTTCGCGGGCCTCCACCAAGTCGCTGCCGAGCGCGACGACGGCGAGCACGCGGCCGCCGGCGGAGACCACCTTGCCGTCGTCGTCCAGGGCAGTCCCTGCGTGGATGACGTGCACACCCTCCAGGGCTTCAGCTTTCTTCAGCCCGCGGATGCGGTCACCGGTGCGCGGCTTGTCGGGGTAGTTCTCGGCGGCGACGACGACGGCGACCGCTGTCTCCTTCGCCCAGCGCAGCTCTTCGGCCTTGTCCAGTTCGCCCTTGGCGGCTGCCATGAGCAGGGATCCGAGGGGCGTCTTGAGCCGGGCGAGGACCGCCTGCGTCTCGGGGTCACCGAAGCGGACATTGAATTCGATGACGCGGGTGCCGCGGGAGGTCAGGGCAAGGCCCACGAAGAGGACGCCCACGAAGGGTGTGCCGCGGCGTGCCATCTCGTTGACGGTGGGCTGGGCCACCCGGTCGATGACCTCCTGGACGAGACCAACAGGCGCCCATTCCAGCGGTGTGTAGGCTCCCATCCCGCCGGTGTTGGGGCCTTCGTCGTTGTCGAAGATGCGCTTGAAGTCCTGCGCCGGGGAGAGCGCGACGGTGTTGCGCCCGTCGCAGAGCACAAAGAGGGAGACCTCCGGACCGTCGAGGAATTCCTCGATGACCACGGACCCGCCGGCGTCGAAGCACGACTGGGCGTGGGCGAGGGCTTCGTCGCGGTTGCGGGTGACCACCACGCCCTTTCCGGCGGCGAGCCCGTCGTCCTTCACGACGTAGGGGGCGCCGAAGGTGTCGAGGGCCGAGGCGGCTTCCTCGGCGTTGGAGGCGACCATGGCCATCGCCGTCGGCACGCCGGCCTCGGCCATGATTTCCTTGGCGAACGCCTTGGAGGCTTCCAGCTGTGCGGCGGCCTTGCTGGGTCCGAACACCGGGATGCCGGCTTCGCGGACGGCGTCCGACACGCCCGCCGCGAGCGGAGCTTCGGGTCCGACCACCACGAGGTCCACGGCAAGCCTGGTGGCGAGCGCGGCCACCGCTTCGGGATCGTTGCCGTTGATGTTGTGCGTGGGGACCAGCTTGCTGATGCCCGCGTTGCCGGGCGCAGCGTGGACCTCGGACACGTTGGGGTCTGCAAGCAGGGAGCGGACAATGGCGTGTTCGCGGCCTCCAGGGCCTATGACAAGTACCTTCACAGTCTCCAAGGGTACTTTGTGGACCCTGCACGCTCCTAAGCTGTGTCAAGGCTGCCCGGCCCCTAGACTGGCAGCATGCCGCACAATCCGCACGCCACCTTTACCGTGGACTCCGCCGTCGAACTGGCCGTGATCGAACGCAGCGGCTTTGTGGAGTCGAGGCACATCGGCTCGGCTGTCCTCCTGTCCGCGGACGGTTCCGTGGTCACAGAACTCGGCGACATTAACACACCCATATACGCGCGCTCCGCGATGAAGCCGTTCCAGGCGCTGGCCGCCATGCAGTCCGGCGTCCCGCTGCGCGGGGCCCAGGTGGCCGTGGCCTGCGGAAGCCACACCGGTTCCCTGGACCATATGGACGTGGTGGAAGGCATGCTGAAGGCGGCGGGGGTCCGTGAAGACCAGCTGCAGTGCCCCGAGGCGTGGCCGCAGGACGAGACAGCCCGCAACTGGCTGGTGCGTTCCGAGCGGGGGAAGTCCCGGCTGGCCTTCAACTGCTCCGGCAAGCACGCGGCCTTCCTGTGGGCATGCACCGAAAACGGCTGGGACACGCACAGCTATCTGGAGCCCAACCACCCGTTGCAGCAGCGGGTCCGCACAGTGATCGAAGAGTACACGGGCGAAAGGATCGCCCACCTTGGCGTCGACGGCTGCGGCGCCCCCGTCGCTGCCGTTTCACTGGCAGGCCTGGCCAGGGGATACTCGCAGCTGGCCAAGGCCCCGGGCGACCAAAGCTTCAATGCCCGTACCGCCACCATCGCCACGTCCATGCTGGATTACCCGTGGGCCGTCCAGGGCGTTGGCGAGGCCAACACCTTGGTGATGGATGAGCTGGGCATCATTGCGAAGATCGGGGCGGAAGGCGTCCTGGCCATGGCCACCGCCCAGGGCGTGTCCGTGGCTGTGAAGATCCTGGACGGCAACATCAGGGCCACCTCGCTGGTGGCCCTGACGTTGCTTGCCGCTGCCGGCGCCGTGGATATCCCCGGCGTGGCCAGTGTCCTGGAGCGGGTGGTGGAGCCGGTCATGGGCGGCGGCCGCCCGGTAGGAAAGATCCGCCTGGGCCCGGCCGTCTCCGCGCTACTGGACTGAACCCCTTTTAGGCGGAACGGCCCGGTATCGATCCGGCGTTACGGGGCAAGTCCGGGGCCACCATGTCGGCCCGCGCCGGCGCAGCCTGGTATGGCCGGCCCAGCGCCCTGTACTCCCAGCCGCACGCCAGGTACTTCCCTGCGTCAAGGGCATGCCTGCCGTCCACAACCCGGCGGTGCCGCACCAGCATGCCCAGGCCTTCCGGGTCTGCGAACCGGAACTCGTCCCACTCCGTTAACAACGCGACCACGTCGGTCCCGGACACCGCCGCCTCCAGGGAATCCACATAGTTGAGGTCCGGGTAGGCCCGGTGTGCATTGGCGTTCGCCTCGGGATCGTACACCGTCACAACGGCTCCTTCCAGGTACAGCATGCGGGCCACGTCCAGCGCGGGAGCATCCCTGACGTCGTCGGAGTTCGGCTTGAAGGCCGCACCCAGGGCCGCCACCCGGACCCCGGCCAGGTCGCCGCCGGCGAGTTCCCGCACCAGGTCCACGGTTCGCACCCGCCGCCGGTTGTTGATGGAATCCACTTCCGCGAGGAAGCTGACCGCCTGGCCGACCCCCAACTGCTCTGCCCGGTGCTTGAACGCGCGAATGTCCTTGGGCAGGCAGCCGCCGCCAAAGCCAAGGCCGGGTTTGAGGAACCTGCCGCCAATCCGGTCATCCAGGCTGAGCGCCTGTGCGAGCATCCTGACGTCGGCGGAGGTCGCCTCGCAGACTTCGGCCATCGCATTGATGAAGGAGATTTTGGTGGCGAGGAAGGAATTGGCAGCGACCTTGACCAGTTCCGCCGTGGGCATGTCCGCCACAATCAGCGGAGTGCCGGCGGCCAGCAACGGTTCGAATGCCAGGCGCAGCATGGCCTCGGACCACTCGGACGCCACACCGAACACCAGGCGGTCCGGGTGCAGCGTGTCCTGCACGGCAAACCCCTCACGGAGGAACTCCGGGTTCCACGCGACCTCCAGCTCGTGCCCCAGCGGCGAAATGTCCGCCACCATGCCTGCGAGGCGGGCTGCGGTTCCGATCGGCACCGTGGACTTCCCTACCAGGAGCGCTTTGCGGGTGATCCGGGCTGCCAGCCCGGCAAAGGCCTCATCCACGAAGGTCAGGTTGGCCGCGGATGAATTGGGCGCCTGCGGGGTTCCTACGCAGATGAAGTGCACGTCGCCGAACTGCGCCACCTCGTCCAGGTCCGTGCTGAACCGCAACCGGCCGGAGGCGAGCGCTTCGTCCAGTTTCTCCGGCAGGCCCGGCTCATAGAACGGCACCTCGCCTGCGGAGAGCTGCGCGGTCTTGTGCTTGTCGATGTCGAATCCGAGGACGTCGAAGCCCATGACGGCCATGCAGATCGCGTGCGTGGCGCCCAGGTAGCCGGTGCCGACAACCGTGATTTTGGGCGCGCTGAAGGGAGGAAGGTTGTTCATTGGTTTCTCGCTTCCGTCTCAAATGGAGGATTGAGCATGTGCCGGATGGCCGGCGTTTCCCCTAGCTGGTACAGGTGATGTTGGACAGTCCCTGCCCAGCCTGCGAGGCCGTGTTGCTGCAGTCGACCACATTGTCGCGCGCGGGCTTGAGTGAATAGCCGAGCCCGGGCCCGTTGACCTCCGCCACATTGTTGTGGAAGACATTCTCCGTGCCCCAGCCGTCAATGATCTCGTGCGTCTGGAATCCGTCCTGCGGGGAGTTTCTTCCCGTATTCCCTTCGATGCGCCAGCCCTTGCCTTTAACGTCCACCCAGGAGTCGGCTTCCGTCATGGCCGAGCCGTCGAAGGTGTTGCCGGCCAGGAAGCCGTCCGAGGTCCCTTCCTTGATGTCGACGCTCTCCGCCGTGGTTCCCGAGACGGTGTTGCCGCGAATTTCGTTGCGGTCGCTTCTGTCCGGTTCGCAGGCGGTGACGTCGCACCAGTTGCTTTCGGCGGTGCCGATGTAGATCCCTTCGCCGAACTTGGGTTTCCTGAGCCCGGCGCCGCGGATGGTGTTCCCGGTGACCTTGTTGTCGGAGCTGAACCGGCGCAAGTGGATGGCTTCGTCCCCCGTGTTTTCGACCGTCAGGCCCTGGAGGAGGATGTGCGTTCCCTCATCCACCATCACGCCCTTTTGGCCGTTCCGGACAGTGAGACCCTGGACGGTCCAGTAGGAGGCCTGGTCAAGGTGGAGCACATAGCCGTCCTCGGTGCCGCCTCCGTCCAGGACGGCGGCCGATCCGCCGCACAAGGTAATGGGTTGCCCTGGAGTCCCGGCACCGGTGGCCCGGAAGTTTCCCTGGTACACGCCGTCAGCCAGCGTGACGACGGTTCCGGGCGCCGGTGCCGCGAGCGCTTCCGTGAGTTCCGCTGCCGTGGCCACTGCCACCGCGGCAGGCGGGCACTGTGCCGGGACCCGGCTGCCATCGGGCGCAGGCAGCGGGGCGCCTTGGGACGCACCAGTGGCTGCGGAGGGCGGCGGCCCGCCCAGGGGCGGCGTTTCCTGGAGGGCCACCACGGCAAAAACTCCTGTCAGGAAGGCGACAAGCACGACGGCGGCAACGGCCCAGGTGCCCCGCCGGACACTGCCGCCGGTCATCTTGGCTGCCTGACGTCGTCGTACGCCACTACTCCCCTGCCCAGGGACGTCAGCGGGACGTGGTCGGCGTAGGGGCTGCGGATGATGCGTTCGGCGTTCTTGCCGCGGGCCACGGCGGTGACCAGGAGCAGCGCGGCGAGCACGAACCAGATGAAGGTGAGGGGCTGGAACACCGACTTGACCATGCTGTCCACGGTGTAGGCAGGTGCCCAGGCCAGGACATCGTTTTCGCCCAGGGTGGCCCCTGCTGACGCCTCGCTCCAGATGGCGGTGGAGCCGTTCCCGGCCACGGTGTTTCCGGTGACCGTGGTCTGTGGGACCGGGCCCAGCAGGGTGATCCCGTGGTTGGAGATCCGCTCGAGGGTGTTGCCCGTGACGTCGGCGGTTGCGTCGCGGATGTAGATGCCGGTGTCTCCACCGGCGATGATGTTCGCTTTCACTTCGGCGGTCGCACCGCCGTCGCGGACCGCGACCGACTGGCGGGCATTGTCCAGCAGCGTATTGCCGGTGATGGTGACGCCCTTGGTGCCGTCGGCCGCGACGATTCCCATCTCGTTGCCCGCCACCCGGTTGTCGCTGACCGCCACCGACGTCCCGCCCAGGACTTCTATGCCGTAGCGGGTGTTGTCCTCGAAGGCCCCGGCCGTGACCTGGTTGCCGCCGTAGGAGTCGACCGCGGTTCCCACTGCGTTGGGACCGTCAGCCAAGGGCCTGCCGTCCATTGAGATACCGTTCCGGCCATTGTTCCTGGCCTGGATGCGTTCGAAGCTGACGCCGGCTGTGGAACGCCCTACGCTGAACCCGTCGACGGCGTTGTCCGAGGAAACCGTTGCGGTGATGCTGGCGTCGGATACGAAGCGGTGCAGGACCAGGCCGTCCACGAGGCTGCCGGAGATGACGGTATCCCTGATGACGATGTCCCGGGCGTTGGTCACGAACAGTCCGAAGGCGTTGTTGCTGATCCGCAGGTTGTCGATTCCCGCTGTGACCACGCTGTAGTCCTGTGCCGACTCCTGCGTGAGGGTTGCAAGTTCAGCCTCCGGCAGCAGTTGCGCACCGCCACTGGCCGCCTGTGTCTCCCCCGGCGTCGGCGGTTCATCGCTGAACGTGCCCACGGCGTCGGTTCCGGTGAGTGAGAGCCCGCCCGTGTTGCCGCTCCAGAAGCCCAGGTTGGAAACGTCGGAGAAAGAGAAGGAGGCGTGGCCTCCTATCACCCTCACGTAGGCCCGCCCGTCGACGGTGTTCTTGTCCGGGCCGCCTTTGGTGCTGTCCCAGCTGCTGACGCTGACCCGCGCCGTCTCCGTTCCCTCCAGTGTGAGCGAGCCGCCCAGGGCAACGAGGGAGATGAAGGTTTGGGCCCCGCTTTCCAGGCGCAGGTCGAGCTTCCTGGCCGGGTCCGGTGAGGCCAGGGACAGCGTGGCGCCGGCCAGGACCGCGACGCTTTCGGAGAGCAGGTAGGCACCGTCCGGCTGCTGGCGGAAGGCGTTGGGGGCCAGGGCCAGCAGGTCTGCCACGGTGTATGCCTCCGGCCGGGCGGGCAGGACCAGCGTGTAGCTTGATCCTGCCCGGACCCAGTATGGCCCTTCCAAACCTTCCACCCGCCAGCGGGCGGCGGAGGCGACGGTGCGGACGTACACGAGCCGTTCATCCTCCTGCTCCACAAGCCGTGCCTCGCTGGCTGGATTGCCGGGGTAGAGGACGCCCTGCACCTTGCCGTTGGCGGCGATCTCGTTCCTGCCACGGGCGTCCACCTCGGAACCGTTCTGGATGCTGCCGGCGTAGATGAATCCCACAGTGCCAAGGACGGCGGTGAGGCACGCGGCGGCGATTGCCCTGGCGGCCCTCATGCCGCCACCTCCCCCGGTGTGAGGGTGGCGGCGTCCTGGCCGTCGCCGCCGGTCTGGTGGGCGTGCCGCGTCAGCCAGCCCTGCTTGTTCATGGTGGCAAAGGCGTACATCTTGATGGGCAGGGCCACGAGGATCACAGTCACGGCGAGGACCGGAAGGATCAGGAGATCCTTCGGGTGCCGGCGGAGGTGCGAGGCGCCGCGGATGCCGCGGCCCAGGAGGAGCCAGCAAACAGCCGCACCCACCCCGAACGGCGTGGGGTCGAGGCGGTGGAACACCAGGTACACCAGCGTGAGGCCCATGGTGACCGGGGTAAGCAGGATCTGCAGGACCGTCACCTTGGTGACGAACGGGACCTTCCACAGCCACCCCTTGGCAACGGCCGTGAGGTAGCAGCGGTAGGAGTTCCGGCTCCAGCGGATGCGCTGCTTCATGAAGGCGCGGAAGCTGGAGGGAAACATGGACAACGCCCGGGCGGACGACTGGTGGACGGTTTTGTAGCCGGAGGCCAGGACCAGCCAGGTGAGCCGGCCGTCGTCGCCGGAGATACAGCGCTTGCCCATGAAATATTCGTTCTCAAGGTGCTCGATGACCCCCATGACGGCACTACGCCGGTAGACAGCTGTCCGGCCCGAAACGCAGGGCACCGCGCCTGCCCTGCCCATAGCAGGAACGTAGTCCAGGTACCTGACGTTGACCAGCCAGTCCGCGATGCGGCGCCAGATGCTGGTGTCCCGCTGGTACACGTTTTGGTGGGTGCCGACTGCTCCCACCAGCGGATCCTTGAAGGGCATCTGGACGTTGGCCAGGAGGCCTGGCTGCCACCAGGTGTCGGAGTCGGTGAGGACCAGGATGTCGTTCCGCGCCATCCGCATGCCTGCCCCCAAGGCGGACCGTTTGCCCATGTGGTGGAAAAGGACGGGGCGGAGGGAGTCGTCGCCAAGGGCGGTGATCCGTTGGTAGGCGTCCAGGTCCTCTACGTCGAGGACGATGATGATTTCATCGGGCTTCTGCTGCCGCCAGGACTCCAGCGCGCTCATCAGGATGTCGGGGTCCTCGTGGAACGACGGCACGATCACGGACGTGGATGTCCTGTAGTCCGTGACGATAGGCCTGGCCCGGTGGGAAAGGATAAAGCGGTACAGCCACAGGCCCCAGACGATCACGCCGGCCACGGCGAGCGGAAAGTAGGGTGAAAACTCGGCGTACAGTTCGCTGAGGTTGCTTCTGGTGAGGCCGGTGAGGGCGTCGTCGAGCACAAGGGGGATCATGGGCAGTCCTTCGCTGGGCGGAAAATCAGTGAGGGATGCCGGGCTGGGCAGCCGGCGGGGTGGTGTGCCCTGACTGCCCCGTTTTCATGGGGGTCGGGCTCTGCTGCCGGCTCTTCGCTGAGCCTTGTTAATGAGCATGGTGGACCGGGTTTATGCTCCGCCAGTGCCCGAGGTACTCTAATTGCCTTTGTGGCTACCCGTCTTTGCGGGCAACCACTACGCGCCCCTTGCGGGCGTGACTACTGAGAAAGTCCACCGGAAAGATCTTGTTAATATGCCCGTAGCACGCCGCCGGATCAATGTTCAGGAAGGCGCAGCGGCACTGGAGGCCTGGCGCCAGGCCGCCGCGTCTCCGTTGAACGCCGCCCTCCCCCGGAACGTCCTCGCCACCGCCGTGCGCTACTCGCTTGAGGAAGTCACCGCGCGGGCGCCGGGCAACTCCGTGGAGGTGCGCGTGCCACCGTTTGGCGTCACCCAGTGCGTGGAGGGGCCGCGGCACAGGCGCGGCACGCCGCCCAACGTCATAGAGTGCGACGCCGCCACCTGGCTCGCGATGGTGACCGGACAGCTGAGCTGGGCGGACGCCGCCGCCGCCGGCAAGGTGGCCGCCTCCGGCCTGCGAGCGGACCTCTCCGGGCTGCTGCCCCTCTAGCCGCCTCTGGCCCGCCGCGCCTCAGCCGCGGCCGATGAAGGGCATGCCCGCGGCGGTGACCACCACGGAGCCGACGCTGGCCGTGGCCGGCATGTCGGCCATCATCAGCACGGCGCGGGCGGCATCGGCCACCGGGAACATCGGTTCCACACGGCGGCTGCCGTCCGCCTGGAGCGCTCCCGAGCCCACGCCGATGGTGTCCATGATGTCCGTGGCCGTGTTGCCGATGTCGATCTGGCCGCAGGTGATGCCAAAGCCGCGCCCGTCCAGCTCGATGCTCTTGGTCAGCCCTGTCATCGCATGCTTAGTGACGGTGTAGGCGACGGTCCGGGGCCGGGGCGAGTGCGCGGAGATGGAGCCGTTGTTGATGATGCGCCCGCCCTGGGGCTCCTGCGCCTTCATGGTCCGGACCGCCTCGGCGGCGCACAGCATGGACCCGGTGAGGTTCACGGCCACCGTATCGTTCCAGTCGTCAAAGCTAATCTCGTCCACGCTTGCGGCGGGGCCGAACACACCGGCGTTGTTGAACAGGACGTCCACCCGGCCCCAGCGCTGCCGGGCGGCTTCAAAAAGCCGCCCGACGTCGTCGGTCCGGGTGACGTCGCACGGCACCACCAGCGCGTCCGGGTGGCCGTCCGCCGTCTCCTTCAATTGCGCCTCGCGGCGTCCGGCCAGCGCCACCCGGTAGCCGGCGGCGAGCATCTGCCGGGCCACCTCCCGCCCGATGCCGGAGCCTGCCCCGGTGACCACGGCCACGCGTCCGGCGGAAGGGGGATTGTTCACGCTGTTCTCCTGGGTCTGCTGCTAGAGCGCTGCCGGCACTGACGCGCTGTTCAGCGGCCAGCCTACGACGGTCTTGGGCCGCGGCGCAGCATAGGTCCGCACCTTGGAGGTGGTCAGGCCCATCCGGACCAGCGATTCGGCGATGGTCACGGCAGAGGCCACGCCATCCACCACGGGGACGCCGGCGCGCTGCCGGATCTGCTCATCCAGTCCGGCCATGCCGCCGCAGCCGAGGACAATCACCTCGGCTTTGTCCCGGCTGACCGCTTCCAGTGCCTGGTTGATGATGGCTTCAACTGCCCGGTCCGGTTCCTCTTCCAGTTCCAGGACAGCCATGCCGCTTGCCCGAATGGACGCGCACCTGGCGTCCAGCCCGGCAAGCTTGAGCCGGTCCTCGATCAGCGGGACGGTGCGGTCGAGGGTGGTGACCACGGAGTACTTGTGGCCGAGGAACATGGCGGTGCTGGCGGCGGCTTCGGTGATGTCCACCACCGGAACGTCCAGGAGCTCCTGCAGCCCCTCCCGGCCGTGC
This sequence comes from Arthrobacter sp. AD-310, assembly GCF_054656615.1. Taxonomy (NCBI): domain Bacteria; kingdom Bacillati; phylum Actinomycetota; class Actinomycetes; order Micrococcales; family Micrococcaceae; genus Arthrobacter; species Arthrobacter sp. AD-310. Next base: position 109,639 of record NZ_BAAHNO010000029.1, read on the forward strand.
TCGCCGTACCCGGCCTGGATGACGGCGTCGAACGGTTCGGGATAGGAGGTGACGGCGTCCATGACGGCAATGGCGGCGAGGTAGCTTTCGAAGTTTCCCTCGCAGGAGTCGGCGCCGAAGCGTGGTGTGATCCCTACGATTTCGGTGCCGGGAGCCGCTACGCTGCGAGCGGACGCGGCGATGGACTCGGTCATGGTGGCGGTGGTATTGACGTTGGCGACGAGGATGCGCATGGTGGTCCTTTTGCGGTTCGGGGCACTTAGTGCTTGCTTGCGACGGCGATGGCTTCGCCGTCGCGGTCTTCCAGCTTTTGGTTCCGGTCGGCGACAAAGTAGTACACCGCCGCGGCGATGCCCGCCGCGAAGAACCAGGCGAACGGAGCTGCCGAAGCCAGTGCCGGAACGAAGGCGATGAGAAGCGCGACGACGGCGGCCGGCACCATGGCTATGATCGCCCGCGGGTTGACCCCGTTTTTGTAGAAGTAGGCGCCCTCCGGAGATGCCGTATACAGCTCGGGCACGTTGACCTTGCCGCGGCGGATCAGCCAGTAGTCAGCCATGACCACGCCGAACAGCGGACCGAGCAGGGCACCGAGCCCACCGAGGAAGTACACGATGACCAAGGGGTTGTTGTAGAGGTTCCACGGAAGGATGACCAAACCGATGACGGCGCTGACGATGGCGGCCCGGCGGAAGTTCAGGTGCTTGGGGAACAGGTTGGTCAGGGCGTAGACGGGTGCCACGAAGTTGGCCATGAGGTTCACCGCGATGGTGAGGATCAGCAGGGCCAGGCAGGCCAGCACCAGGAAAAGCGTGTTGGGAATGGTCTGGACGATGTCCGAAGGGCTTTCGATGATGGTCCCGTTGATCTTGAACTGGCCGCCGGCCATCACAACCACGATGGCCCCGAAGACCAGCATGTTGATGGGGATGCCCCAGAAATTGCCGCGGACCACAGCTTTCTTTGAGACGGCGGAGCGGGTGAAGTCGCAGAAGTTCAGGACGAAGGTGCCGTAGATGGAAACCCAGAGCGCGCCGCCCGCGAAGATGGTGAGCCACATTTCGGGGCCTTCGAGGGCGTTGCTGGAGGACCACGCGATGGCGCCGCCGGCCTCGATGAAGATCCAGACGGCGATGGCCGCCATGGTGACCAGGATGACCGGACCGGCGAAAGCCTCGTATTTGCGGATCATCTCCATGCCGAAACTGACAATGACCAACTGGACAACCCACAGGATGAGGAAGGCGGCCCAGCCGAGGGTGGAAAGGCCGAGAACGGAGTTTTTGTCCAGGTCTGCCAGGGACGGGAACATGGCCACGAGCATGACGCGGAAGACGACGGAGGCCAGGTAGGTCTGGATGCCGAACCAGGCCACGGCAACGGCGCCGCGGAGGAGGGCGGCGATCTGCGCTCCCCTGATGCCGAAGCTGATCCGGCTCATCACCGGGAACGGCACACCAGTCTTGACGCCCATGAAGCCGGAGAGGTTGAGGAGGCCGAAGAGCAGTGCAGCCCCGATGCCGAGTGCCAGCAGGATCTGCCAGCCGCCCAGGCCGAGCGCGAAGAGTCCGATGGCGAAGGCGTAGTTGCCGAGGCTGTGCACGTCGTTGGCCCAGAGGGTGAAGATGCTGTAGCCGGACCAGCTCCGGCCGGCCCGTTTCGTGGGGGCGAGGTCCGGGTTGTAGAGGGAAGGGCTGATGGTGGTGCCTGATGCGGCGGTGGCTGCCGCGCACAGCTCATCGGCGCTGATGGATGGGTGGGTGTGGGCAACTGACGGCGCTGTCAGATCGGGTGCCGCGTCAACGCCCACCGGAGGAGGGGTCTGCATAAGGTTCTCAATTCTGGATGGATTCCGTGTGTGGTGAGGCCAGCGGTCACGCCGTTTCTGTTATTCCACATTGCGGAATCAAGATATTGAATAATGAAAACAAGACTATGACTTGCATCACGCCCGGTCAAGATCCGCCAAACCTGGCGGTGGTCACAATTGGTTGGCAAGGGAAGGGCGCCGTTCGCATCGCAGTGGACGTTGACCCGCGCGGCCGACGCTCGCTAATCTCGCTAAGCAAGAATGTTTTCCCACAATACGAAAACATGGGCCATCCGACGATGAAATGAGGCTCCCGTGGCTGCAGGAGAAGATACCTCCCATATCCTCAGCGGGTTGACTAACCAGCTGCCTGATCGTGATCCGGAAGAGACTGCCGAGTGGGTTGAGTCCCTGGATGCGTTGATCAGGGAACAGGGCACCGAGCGTGCCCAATACATCATGCGGAGCCTGCTGCAGCGCGCGGGCGCGCAGAGCGTCGGGGTGCCGATGGTGACCACCACCGATTACGTGAATACCATCCCGGTGGACCAGGAAGCACCGTTCCCGGGCAACGAGGAATACGAACGCCGCTACCGGGCCTACATGCGCTGGAACGCGGCCGTGATGGTCCACCGGGCCCAGCGGCCCGAGATCGGTGTCGGCGGGCACATCTCCACCTACGCCGGGGCCGCGACCCTGTACGAGGTCGGGTTCAACCACTTCTTCCGCGGCAAGGACCACCCCGGCGGCGGGGACCAGGTCTTCTTCCAGGGCCACGCCTCCCCGGGCATGTACGCCCGCGCGTTCATGGAAGGCCGCCTGTCCGAGGAGGACCTGGACGGGTTCCGGCAGGAAAAGTCCCGCGAGGGCCACGCCCTGTCCTCCTACCCGCACCCGCGCCTGATGCCGGACTTCTGGGAATTCCCCACCGTGTCCATGGGCATCGGTCCGATGAACGCGATCTACCAGGCCCAGTCCAACCGGTACCTGCACAACCGCGGCCTGAAAGACACCTCCGACCAGCAGGTCTGGGCGTTCCTGGGCGACGGCGAAATGGACGAGCCCGAATCCCGCGGCCTGCTCCAGCTCGCCGCGAACGAGAACCTGGACAACCTGAACTTCGTGATCAACTGCAACCTGCAGCGCCTGGACGGGCCGGTGCGCGGCAACGGCAAGATCATGCAGGAACTCGAAGCGTTCTTCCGCGGCGCGGGCTGGAACGTGATCAAGGTCGTCTGGGGCCGGGAGTGGGACGACCTGCTCACCCGCGACACCCACGGCGCGCTCGTGAAAATCATGAACGAAACCCCCGACGGGGACTACCAGACCTACAAGGCCGAATCCGGCGGGTTCGTCCGCGAGCACTTCTTCGGCAAGGACCCCGCCACCAAGGACCTCGTCGCGGACCTCAGCGATGACCAGATCTGGAACCTCAAACGCGGCGGCCACGACTACCGCAAGGTCTACGCCGCCTACAAAGCCGCCACCGAATTCAAGGGCAAACCCACCGTCATCCTCGCCAAAACCGTCAAAGGCTACGGACTCGGACCCCACTTCGAAGGCCGCAATGCCACGCACCAGATGAAGAAACTGACTCTGGATGACCTGAAGAAGTTCCGCGACCACCTGCGGATCCCGGTCACCGACGAGCAGCTCGACGCCGATCCCTACCGTCCGCCGTATTACCACCCCGGATTCGACGCACCCGAGATCGCCTACCTCCTTGAGCGGCGCCGGGCACTGGGCGGAGCCGTCCCCGAGCGACGGTCCCGCCATGAAACTGTCGAGCTGCCGGAAGCCAAGTCCTACGAGGTGGCCAAGCGCGGGTCCGGCAAGCAGCAGGCCGCCACCACCATGGCCTTCGTCAGGCTCCTGAAGGACCTGCTCCGCGACAAGAAGTTCGGGAACAGGATTGTGCCCATCGTGCCGGATGAGTCCCGCACCTTCGGCATGGACGCGTTCTTCCCGACCGCGAAGATCTACAACCCGGGCGGCCAGAACTACCTCTCCGTGGACCGGGACCTCGTCCTGGCCTACAAGGAATCCCCCGCCGGGCAGCTGATCCACCCCGGCATCAACGAAGCCGGCGCC
>NZ_BAAHNO010000030.1:0-25554 GCF_054656615.1 Arthrobacter sp. AD-310
GCCGGGTCCGGGCGCGCTGTCGCGGCTGTGGCGTGCCCTGCGCGGCCGGAGGCCGTGGTGTCCCGGGCCAGCTCGGCGTCGAGTTCGGCGAGGGTGGCCTGGCCGTGGGCGGCGAGGGCGTGCCAGAAGTGCCAGCGCAGCTGCGCGTCAATGGCCAGCCCGTCCACCCGCGCAGTGCCGTCCAGCAGGCCGCGCAGCCGGGGGAGCAGTGCCGGGTCCTGCCTGCTGAGCGTGCCAAGGGCACGGGCCCAGGCGAGCTGGTGGTCGGATCCCGGAACTGCCAGGTCGAGTTCGCCTGCTACGGCGGCCAGGAAGGATGACCTGAGGGCGTCCCTGGCCTGGACGTGGGTATAGCGTTCGATGGCGGTTACCGCGTTGTCGAGGATGTTCAGCAGGACACCGATTTGGGTTTCTGCCGGACCGAAGGCGGCCACGGCCTCCACATAGAGCGTGGCGGGGCTTTCGCCGTCACGGGCAGCGTTCCACAGCGCCGTCCAGCACAGGGCGCGGGCCATGGGGTCGGTGATCCTGCCCAGGGATGCGCGGACCGTGGCGAGGGATACGGGGTCCAGCCGCACCTTGGCGTATGTGAGGTCGTCGTCATTGGGCAGCAGCAGCGCGGGGCGCCGCTTGCCCGTGAATTCCGGTACGGGGGTTGAGGCGCCGGAAACGTCGGTTTCCACGCTGCCCGTACGGACCAGGGCACCGGTGTCATCGAAGTCGTACAGCCCAACGCGGAGCCGGTGCGGCCGCAGCACCTTCTGTCCCGTAACCGGGTCCGTGGCGTCCTGGACGATGCGCACAGCGCCCAGGACGTCGTCGTCGTTTCCTTCTCCCATGTCCAGCGAAAGTGTGGAAATGCCGGACGTCTGCAGCCACGCCCCGGCCCATCCGGTGAGGTCCCGCCCCGAGGACTCGCTCAGGGCCGCCAGCAGGTCGGACAACGTGGTGTTGGCGTAGGCGTGCTTGCGAAAGTACGCCCGGGAGCCGGCGATGAACGCCTCGAAGCCCGCGTAAGCCACCAGCTGCTTCAGGACCGAAGCGCCCTTGGCGTAGGTGATGCCGTCGAAGTTCTGCTTGGCGGCCTCCAGGTCCGGGATGTCCGCGACGATGGGGTGGGTGGTGGGCAGCTGGTCCTGGACGTAGGCCCAGGCCTTGCGTTTGTTGGCGAAGCTGACCCAGGCCGATTCCCAGTCGGTGGCGCGGTCCACGCCCAGGCTGCCCATGTAGTCCGCGAAGGACTCCTTGAGCCACAGGTCGTCCCACCACTGCATGGTCACCAGGTCGCCGAACCACATGTGTGCCATCTCGTGCATCAGGGTGTTGGCGCGCGCCTGGTACTGGGCGTCGGTGGCGCGGGATGTGAACACGTAGCTTTCCGTGAACGTCACCAGTCCGGGGTTTTCCATGGCGCCCAGGTTGTATTCGGGGACGAAGGCCTGGTCGTACTTTCCCCAGGGGTAGGGGTAGGCGAACAGCCGGTTGAAGAAGTCCAGGCCGGCCTTGGTGAGCCGGAAGAGCTCTTTGGTGTCGAAGGAGTCCGCCATGGACGCGCGGCAGTACAGGGCCAGCGGGACGTCCAGGCGGGTGCCGTCGTCGAGCGTTGCCTGCCAGCGGTCCCCGGCCTTGAAGTAGGGCCCGGCCAGGACGGTGGTGACGTACGTGGACATCGCTTCGGTTGCGGCGAAATCCCAACGGGCGGTGGCGGGGTCGCTGGTCAGCAGGGTCCGGGCCGTTTCCACACCATTGGAGGCCACCTGCCATCCTGCCGGCGCCATCACGTGGAAGGTGAACGACGCCTTGAGGTCCGGCTGCTCGAAGTTGGCGAAGACCCGGCGGGCGTCGGCCGGCTCGTACTGCGTGTACAGGTAGCACTGGCCGTCTGCGGGGTCCACGAACCGGTGCATCCCTTCCCCGGACCGGCTGTACAGGGCGGTGCCGGTGACAGTGACCTGGTTGTCCTGCCGCAGGTTGTCCAGGCGGATCCGGGAACCGTCCACCACGTCCTCGACCGGCAGTCCCTTGCCGTTGAGGAAGACGCTGTGGACGTCGCTGCCGATGAAATCGAGGAATGTCGAGGTGCCGGGCTCAGCGGCCGTGAAGTTGATGACGCTGCGGGTGGTGTAGCCGGCCACCCCGGGATCGGCGGCCTCGCGGACGTCAAGCGAGACGTCGTAGCTTGCGGTGGTGACCAGGGCGGACCGTGCGGCGGCTTCATCACGCCGCAGATTCTGATTCGACACTCCGCTATCTAATCACGGTGCGGACGGGCCGCCTTCAGCCGGCGATCAGCAGGGCCGCGGCCAGTCCCAGGACGGCGATCAGCAGCCACGACGCAAGCGCGGCCAGGAGCGCCCGGCCGCCGGTCAGCAGCAGCGCCCGCATCCGCACCGCCGACCCCAGCCCGAACAGTGCAGCCCCCAGCAGGACGTCCTGCAGCACGGCCCCCGCCTCAAGCACATCCACTGCCAGCCAGCCGGTGGAACGCAGGCCGACCATCGCCACGAATCCGATGACGAAGAGCGGCACGACGGGTGGCAGCGCCGCCTGCCCGGCCGCGTCCTGCTCGGTCCGGGCCGTGAGCCGGTGGTGCGTGCCCGCGAGGGCCGCGACCGGCGCCAGCAGCAGGACGCGCGTGAGCTTGACGACGACGGCGATGCCCAGTGCCGCCGTCCCTGCGGTTTGCGCCGTGGCCACCACTTGTCCGACGTCATGCACGGAGGCACCGATCCAGGCGCCAAACACCGGGACACTCAGCTGCAGGGGGTGCGCCAGCAGGGGCAGCACCCCGATGGCAAGCGTGCCGCACAGCGTCACCAGGGCCACAGGCAGCACGGTGTCCACGTGCCGGATGCGCCGGACGGCGGCGATGGCGCCGATGGCGGAGGCTCCGCAGATCGAGAAGCCCGTTGCCACCAGGAGCGCCGTCACGGGTGCCAGCCGGAAGAGGCGTGCGATCAGGTAGGTGCCGCCGAAACTGGCCGCCACAACCCCGGTGACGAGGACAAGGGCGAACCAGCCGAGCCCCAGTACGTCGACAATGCTGACTTTCAGCCCGAGCAGGACAACACCGCCGCGCATGAGGTGCTTGCCGGCAAAGTCCAGCCCCGGCCTTGCACGCCCTGCTGTCCAGGCGCCGGCGCCCGGGAGATTGGCGGCCAGGACGCCCAGCACCACGGCAAGTGTCATCGCGGGCAGGACGGGAAAGAGCCGGTGGACCAGGAAGGCCGCCACCAGCGCCACGGCGGCAGTAGCGAGGCCGGGAAGCAGCCTGCCCGGGCTTCCCGGCGGGCGCGCGCCGGGCGCTGGGTGGCTTCTGCTGACTGGCACTCACCTACTGTGCCGGATAAGGGCCGCAATCACCGAACTGGAAGGCTCCGCCCAACACGCCACAATGAAAGGCGGTTTATGAGTTCGAAACAAAAAGATGGTTGGCTATTGGGCATGTCAGACCTATTCCAGGAGTACTCCGAGGCCGCGGGCCGGACCGGAGCCTACGACGAGATGTTCGCCCCCGGGCAGCAGGCCAGAGACGCCTACGGGGAAGTGGCGGAGGCCCTCCGCAAGCTGTCGCTGGCGGACGTCAGCGCCCGCGCCGATTCAATGGCCCGCACGTTCCTGGACCGAGGCGTGACCTTCGACTTCGCCGGCGAGGAACGCCCCTTCCCGCTGGACATCGTTCCGCGCGTCATTCCCGCCGCTGAATGGGACGTCCTGGAACGGGGTGTGGCGCAGCGCGTCCGTGCGCTCGAGGCATTCCTCAACGACGTCTACGACAAGATGACCGTGGTCGCGGACGGCGTGATTCCCCGCCAGCTGGTCACCACCAGCGCGCACTTCCACCGGCAGGTCCACGGATTCGAACCCGCGGGCGGCGTCCGGGTGCACATTTCCGGCATCGATGTGGTCCGCGACGCCGCCGGAACGTTCCGCGTCCTCGAGGACAACGTGCGTGTCCCCTCCGGCGTCAGCTACGTCCTGGAGAACCGGCGGGCCATGGCCAAGGGCCTGCCCGAGGCCTTCGGCCAGCAACTGATCCGGCCCGTCGAGGAATACCCGCGCCGGCTGCTCTCAGCCCTGCGCAAAACCGCACCGGCAGGCGTGGACGACCCCACCGTCGTCGTTCTGACCCCTGGTGTCTTCAACAGCGCCTACTTCGAGCACACCCTGCTGGCGGGCCTGATGGGCGTGGAGCTGGTGGAGGGCCGCGACCTGATTTGCCGCGGCAACCGCGTCTACATGCGCACCACCGCCGGGGAGCAGCGCGTGGACGTCATCTACAAGCGCATCGACGACGACTTCCTCGATCCGCTCCAGTTCCGCGCCGATTCGATGCTGGGCTGCCCGGGCCTGGTCAACGCTGCCCGCGCCGGCGGCGTCACCATCGCCAACGCCGTCGGCAACGGCGTCGCGGACGACAAACTGGTCTACAGTTACGTTCCTGACCTGATCCGCTACTACCTTGGCGAGGAGCCCGTCATCGCGAACGTTGACACGTTCCGCCTCGAGGAGAAGGAGGCCCGGGAGTACACCCTGGACAACCTCGCCGAGCTCGTGGTCAAGCCGGTGGACGGCTCCGGCGGCAAGGGCCTGGTCATCGGCCCCGACGCGTCCAACGATGAGCTGGAAGCGCTCCGCCAGCGGATCACCGCCGATCCCCGCGGCTGGATCGCCCAGCCCGTCCTGCAGCTGTCCACGGTGCCCACCCTCAGCGGGGATAAGTTCGGGCCCCGCCACGTCGACCTGCGCCCGTTCGCGGTGAACGACGGCGACAACGTCTGGGTGCTGCCCGGTGGCCTGACGCGGGTGGCGTTGAAGGAAGGATCCCTGATCGTCAATTCCAGCCAGGGCGGCGGGTCCAAGGACACCTGGGTGCTGGCCGGTTCGCCGCAGGTGCCCGTGGAGTCGGTGCCGCGGCAGTCCGTCACAGTCCGCGAACGGGTGTCCGTGTGGCCGGTGGAAAGCAACTGGCGCGACCGGCAGTCGGAGCAGCAGCAGTGAGCGGCGCACCTCAACACGTGTCCGCCGTCGAACATTTGTCTTTTGCCGTTCCGGCCCCGCAGGAGGTAGCCGCACATGCTTAGCCGTATCGCCGAGTCCCTGTTCTGGATCGGACGTTATGTGGAGCGGGCCGATGGCACCGCCCGCATCCTCGACGTCCACCTGGAACGCCTCAACCACCTTCCCATGGAGGAGCGGAAAAGCGTCGCCCAGGAACTCCTGGCCGTGATGGGCGCACGCCCGCAGAACGAGGACTTCGGGCTTCCCGAACTCCTGCACGCCCTGGCCTATGACAAGACCAGCGCCACGTCCATAGCGGGGTCCCTCGGTGCCGCCCGCGAAAACGCCCGCCGCGCCCGCGAAACCGTCTCGTCCGGCCTTTGGGAAAGCCTCAACACCACGTACTACGGGCTGAGCCAGCACCGCAAGGACGTGGTGGGCACGTACCGGTTCTGCAACTGGACTCTGGAGCGGACCGCCATGGTCAGCGGCCTGGCGGACACCACCGTCAGCCACGACGAAAGCTGGCTGTTCCTGGTGCTGGGCCGTTCCCTGGAACGGGCCGACATGACGGCACGGATGCTCTCCACCCGGGACGTCCTCTCTGCCGGCATGTCCTGGGTGAACATGCTCCGCTGCGCCGGCGCCTACGAATCCTTCCTCCGGACCCGCCGGGCGGCCTTCGGCGACCAGCACGCCGCCGAGTTCCTGCTGCTGGACCGGCTGTTCCCGCGGTCCATCGTCTACGCGCTGCGCGACGCGGACGAATGCCTGGCGAAACTGGATCCGTCCGCGCAGCGGGTGGGCTTCATCAACGACGCCCGCCGCATTGTCGGCCAGGCCCGGACATTCCTGGAGTTCCACCGCACGGACGACCTCATGTCCGAGCTGCCCGAGCACATGGAGCGCGTGCAGAAGGCCGTGTCCCAGGCGTCGGACGCCATTTCCCGTAAGTACTTCAATCAGGCGGATGAACTGGCCTGGGTGGGAGAAGTTTCATGACCCGGCTGAGCATCGCGCACAAGACCGCGTACAAGTACAACAAGCGCGTCACCCTGTCCTACAACGAGGCGCGGATGACGCCGCTGACGGACTCCCAGCAGGTGGTCCTGGAATCCGTGGTGAAGGTTTCGCCGCCGCAGGCAGCCGTGAGCACCTACCGCGATTACTGGGGGACCAGGGTCACGGCGTTCGACATGCAGATGCCGCACGACCACCTGGAGGTGGTTTCCAACATCACCGTGGAGGTGCACCGGGCCGGGAAAATTCCGTCGGAGGCGGACATCGTGGGCTGGGACGTCCTGGCGTCACCGGAGACCCTTAACACGTTCAGCGACTGGCTGCCGCAGTCCCGGCTCAGCGGACCGGGTGACGAGGTCCTGGGAATCATCCCGCAGGTGGTTGCCGGGAAGAACCCGCACGAGGCCGCCATGGCGATCTTCGACTGGATGCGCGGGGAGATGACCTACATGTCGGGTTCCACCGGCGTCACCACCAACGCCGAGGAAGCTTGGGGGCAGCGGCAGGGCGTCTGCCAGGACCTGGCCCACCTGGCCATCGGCGCCCTCCGCAGCTGCGGCATTCCCGCCCGTTACGTTTCCGGCTACCTGCACCCGCGGTCCAGCGCAGGCATCGGCGAGACCGTGGCCGGGCAGTCGCACGCCTGGCTGGAATGGTGGGACGGCGAGTGGCGGAGCTGGGACCCTACCAACCACAAGCCTGCCGGGGACTTCCACGTCACAGTGGCCCGCGGCCGCGACTACCGGGATGTGTCCCCGTTAAAGGGCATCCTGTCCGGCGGCGGCGGATCCGCCCTGAGCGTCAGCGTGGAGATCACCCAGCTGGCATGATCAGGGCGGCAGTTCCCGGCGGCACGGCCGGGAGCTGCCTGCCCGCGGATCCTATTCCGGGGATGTCCGCCGGACGTTGCTGATCTGGGTCCACCAGGTCATCGGATCGGTGACCTGGAACCGCCTGCCGGTGATCGAGTCCGGGGTGATGCGGACGAAGGCGTCCTTGCGGCCGGCCTGCCACGGGAAGAGGTACAGGCGGGAGGTGTCCAGGACTTCCTCGGTGCCCCGCACCACTGCGGCGGTGCCTTTGGCCACCACGCTCCAGGCCATGCCGGTGTCCTGGTCCACCCCGTCGGCCTCCAGCGCCACCGGGGCGTCCTTCGACGCGCCGGTCAGCTTGGTTCCTTCGGCGGTGCGGAACACCAGCGTGCCGCCGTCCACGGTGTAGTTGATGGGGAAGATGTCGGGGCGCCCGTCCGCGAGGACCGCGAGCCGGCCCACGGACACGGTCCGCAGCAGTGCCCAGCATTCGTGGTGTTCGAGGCTTTGGACGTTGGGGGTAGGTTCGGCGTTCATGCCGCCGAGCCTACCGCTACCAGGGGCTGGGTTTGTAGTCCTTGAGGAACACGCCGTACTGGTCCTCGCCCTTCTCGCCCATGACGATCGGATCGTAGACGCGGGCTGCGCCGTCCACCAGGTCAAGGGGGGCGTGGAAGCCTTCCTCCATCAAGCGGATCTTGGTGTAGTGCGGGCGTTCGTCCGTGATCCAACCGGTGTCGACAGCGGTCATCAGGATGCCATCGGTCTCAAGCATCTCCTGCGCGCTGGTGCGCGTCATCATGTTCAGCGCGGCTTTCGCCATGTTCGTGTGCGGGTGCCCGGGGCCCTTGTAGGCCCGGGAGAACTGGCCTTCCATCGCTGAGACGTTGACGATGTACTTGCGGCGCGCCGTGGAGCGCCTCATCGCTTCCCTGAGCCGGCTCACCAGCAGGAAGGGCGCCGTCACGTTGCAGAGCTGCACTTCGAGCATTTCCAGCGGGTCCACCTGGTCGACCACCTGGGTCCAGCTGTTGATGGTGGCGAGGTCGGGAACCAGACCGCCGGCGTCGATGGCTGTCCCGGACGCGATCCGCTCCAGCGACGCGGAACCGGTGGACAATGCCAGGGACGTAATCGCATCACCTGCGAGCACAGGATGTTCCGTGACGCTGCCGGCCAGTGCCAGCGGGTGCTTGTCATGGGCGTGCCCGAAGGTCAGCAGCTCGGGCCCGCCGTTGGACCGCTCAAGGGCTGCCGGCAGGGGCTCGTCCTCGGCGTCCACCAGGGGCTTGTAGGCGTTGCCCGACCGGCGGACCGTCTGGGCTGCGTTGTTGATGATGATGTCCAGCGGCCCCGCCTCGTTCAGCGAGTCGGTCAGCGCCATGACCTGCGCCGGATCACGCAGGTCGATGCCCACGATCCGGAGCCGGTGCAGCCACTCGCCGCTGTCCTCCATCGCGGCGAACCGGCGGGCGGCGTCCTTGGGGAAGCGGGTGGTGATGGTGGTGTGCGCGCCGTCGCGCAGCAGCCGCAGGGCGATGTACATGCCGATCTTGGCGCGGCCGCCGGTCAGCAGGGCGCGCCGGCCCGTGAGGTCGGTGCGTGCGTCACGCTTGCTGTGGCTGAAGGCAGCGCATTCAGGGCAGAGCTGGTGGTAGAAGGCGTCCACCTGCGTGTAGTGCTGTTTGCAGATGTAGCACGGGCGGGACCGGATCAGGTGCCCTGCCACTTGTCCGGTGGCGGAGGGGGCGAGCTTGTTGCCCCGGGTCTCGTCGTCGATGCGGTCGGGCGCGGCGGTCGCGGTCAGGGCGATGACGGCCCGGTCGGCTTCGGCGATAAGGTCGCGCTTGGTGACCCTGCGGTGCCGCTTGACGGCCTTGAACATTTTCCCGGTGGCGCGGCGCACCGAGATGTAGTCCGGGTGCTCCTCGTCGTAGGCGTGGATCGTGTTCAGTACCTTGAGGCAGGCCTGGATTTCCTCAGGGGTCAGATCGGGGGAGCTCATTAGGCCAATTTTACAGCCTGCGGTCCGCCCTTAAACGCCTGCCGGTGGTACCTTGTGGGTGCCGCCGGCAGGCGCAGGACGGGTGCAGGTCAGGAGACTCTCGCACCGGGGGCCGGGTTCCCGGCCGCGGCCGCATGCGTCTGTGCCACCTTGTCCACCGATTCCCGGACGTCGGGGTACTGCTCGGCGGCAGCCTTGACGGCGTTGGGCACCAGGTGCAGGTTCTTGGCGGCCAGCTGCCGTTCCTCCTCGCCCGGCTCCGGAACCTCCTGGTACTTGGAGAGCACGGTGATGCCGGATTCTGTGACTTTGAAGCCACGCGCACGGTCCAGGTCGGCGTCGAGGCCGATTGCGGCTCCGGCGGGAACCCTGACGTTCTTGTCGATGATGGCACGGTTGATCACGGCGCCTTCACCGACGTAAACCTTGTCCATCAGGACCGAATCGATAACCCGGCTGCTGGTTCCCACAAAGACGTCGTTGGACAGAACGGAACCTTCCACCACGCCGCCGGAGATCACGACGCCGCTGGAGACGATCGAGTCCAGGGCCGTGCCCACGGTGTTGTTCTGCCCGCGGACGAACTTGGCCGGCGGGGAGATGCTCTGCCGGGTGTAGATGGGCCACTCGGAGTTGTACAGGTTGAACACTGGAAGCGGGGAGATCAGGTCCATGTGGGCGTCGTAGAACGAGTCGATGGTGCCGACGTCGCGCCAGTAGGTGCGGTCCCGCTCCGTGGAGCCGGGGATGTCGTTGAGCGTGAAGTCGTAGACGCCCGCCTCGCCCTTGTTGACGAAGTACGGGATGATGTCGCCGCCCATGTCGTGCTTGGTGTCGAGCCGTTCGGCGTCCACGTGCAGCGCCTCCACCAGTGCGTCGGCGTCGAACACGTAGTTGCCCATGGACGCCAGGAACTGGGAGGGATCCGCGGCCAGGCCCGGTGTGGACGCGGGCTTTTCCACGAACGCGGCGATCTTCTGCGGATCGTTCTGGTCGACTTCGATGACGCCGAACTGGTTCGCCATGTTGAGGGGCTGGCGTACCGCGGCCACTGTGGCCTTGGCGCCGCTGTGCACGTGCTGGGCGACCATTTGGGCGAAGTCCATCCGGTAAACGTGGTCGGCGCCGACCACCACCACAATGTCCGGGTTCGCGTCGTGGATGAGGTTCAGGGACTGGTAGATGGCATTGGCGCTGCCCAGGAACCAGCTCTTGCCCACGCGCTGCTGGGCCGGGACGGAGGCCACGTAGTTGCCCAGCTGGGTGGACATGCGCCACGTCTCGGAGATGTGCCGGTCGAGGCTGTGGGATTTGTACTGGGTAAGCACAACGATCTGCAAATAGCGGGAATTCACCAGGTTGGACAGTGCAAAGTCAATCAGCCGGTAGCTTCCCGCGAAGGGCACCGCCGGTTTCGCGCGGTCTGCCGTCAGTGGCATCAATCGGTTTCCCTCGCCGCCGGCGAGGACAATGGCCAGGACTTTTTTCGTCAACGGCATAATGGTCGCTCCTGTACGCCCTCGTAACTCCCCAAAACAGTCCGGATCGCCCGGACTCCTTCACACTAGAACAGTTAAGCGTGAAGGACTACCTTGGGTCTTGTGCGAATAGACATTGTGACTAAAGAGTTCCCGCCGGAGATCTATGGGGGCGCCGGGGTGCACGTAGCCGAATTGAGCAGGGTGCTTAGTAAGCACGTTGACCTGCAGGTTCGTGCTTTCGGGGCTCCGCGCGACGCCGACTACCACGGCGCCACGGTGACGTCCTACTCTGTGCCGGAAGATCTCGGTACCGCCAACGCGGCTGTGCAGACGCTCGGTGTGGACCTGAGGATCGTCCCCGACGTTGAGGGCGCGGACCTGGTCCACTCGCACACCTGGTACGCCAACATGGCCGGCCACCTGGCCTCGCTGCTGCACGGAATCCCGCACGTGCTCAGCGCCCACAGCCTCGAACCGCTCCGCCCGTGGAAGGCCGAGCAGCTCGGCGGCGGCTACGCGCTGTCATCGTGGGTTGAGAAGACCGCCTATGAGGCGGCGGCTGCCATCATTGCTGTCTCGGAAGGTATGCGGCAGGACATCCTCCGCAGCTACCCCAACGTGGATCCCGCAAAGGTCCGGGTGGTCCACAACGGCATCGACGTCGAGCTGTGGAAGCGTGACGAAAATGACGACGCCGTCCGCGCCCTGGGCATAGATCCCGCCAAGCCAAGCGTTGTGTTTGTGGGCAGGAACACGCGGCAGAAGGGGGTTCCCTACCTCCTGCGCGCCGCATCCCAGCTTCCCGACGACGTGCAGGTGGTCCTGTGCCTCGGCGCGGCGGACACCCCCGAACTGGCCGCCGAGACCGCGCGGCTGATCGAGGACCTGCAAAGCAGGCGGACCGGCGTCGTGCTGATTGAACGCATGCTGCCCCGCCACGAGCTGATCCAGGTGCTCAGCCACGCCACCGCTTTCGCCTGCCCGTCCATCTACGAGCCACTGGGCATTGTGAACCTTGAAGCCATGGCCTGCGGCGCTGCCGTGGTGGCGAGCGCCACCGGCGGGATCCCCGAGGTTGTTGAGCACGGACAGACCGGCCTGCTCGTTGACCTCGAACAGGTCACCGACGGCACCGGCACGCCGCTGGATCCGGAGAAGTTTGTCAGCGAGTTCGCCGCCGCACTGACCGAGGTGGTGTCCGATCCGGAACGGGCCCGCGCCATGGGCACGGCCGGCCGCGAGCGCGCTGAGAAGCACTTCTCCTGGGAGTCCATCACCGAAACCACGCTTGAGGTGTACCGTTCGGTGCTGCCCGCAGGCAGCCGGCAGTCCTAGAAGCAGTACGACGACGGCGCCGCGCCCCGGGGAGGGGAGCGGCGCCGTCGTGCGTTAATCGGCGGGCGGACGCCGGCTCAGGCGCCCCGGCCTGCGGATGTCCTGGCCAGCAGCACCTTCTCGTCGATTGCTGCCTGGCCGCTGGCGCGCTGGCTCCGGAAGTGCGCCCTGGCCTCGTCCTGGCGGGTCTTTTCCGCGCCGGTGGCGATGGCCGCCCTGATGTGTTCGTTGCCGTAGCCGAAGGCGTCCACGAGGTCCAGTGCATGGGGGCGGATCTTGACCAGCAGCCGGTTGATGTATTCACCGACGGTGCGCCCGCGCTGCATGGAAAGGCGTCCGTTCATGAGGTACCAGGACAGGTTCTTTTCGATCAGCGAGAGTCCGAAGAGGTCGCGGAGCCATGTCAGCACGATCTTGGTGCCGGGGTCCGCGACGTCCCGCAGCGCCTCCGTAAAGGCCTCCCACTGCAGCAGCTCGGCGTGCGCCTGGGCCGCATCGATAAGCTCGTTCTGGTGCTGGTTGAACAGGGCGGCGCCCTTGTCCTGCGGCAGCCTGTTGCTGCCCTTGAGCGCTGCGCCTGCCTCGGCCACCATCGTTTGCACGCGGTCGGTCAGCAGCGCGCGCTGGCCCTCCTCGTGCCGGAGCGCAATGGCAGCCTTCTGCACCGACCCGCTGTCCGCCATGAACTGGGCCACCTGGCGCAGGCCGGTGCGGTGGATGGCCGCTCCGGTTGCCTGCCCCACCACGTAACGGGCCAGCACGCCGAAGTCGACGTTCCTGAATTCCTTGGCATAGTCCGCCAGCAGGCGCTTGGCGACCAGTTGCAGCAGGACGGTGTTGTCACCTTCGAAGGTGGCGTACACGTCAAGGTCCGCGCGGAGTGAGGCGAACCGGTTTTCGATCAGGAACCCCGCGCCGCCGCAGGCCTCGCGGCATTCCTGCAGGGTGTCCAGCGCGTGCCAGGTGCTCAGCGGTTTGAGGGCCGCGGCCAGTGTCTCGAGGTCCTGGCGGTCGGCGTCCGTATCGGCGGCTCCGGAGAACACATCGTCGAACTTCTGCAGGAGCTGTTCGTGGGCGAACCCGGACGCATAGGTGGCCGCCAGCCGGGTGAAGAGGCGGCGCTGGTGGCGCTGGTAGTCGAGGAGGACCTCCTCGTCGGTATGGGAGGAGGCGTTGAACTGGCGCCGTTCCGTGGCGTAGCGGATAGCCGCGGTCAGCGCCACCTTGGAGGCGGCCACCGCTGCCCCGTCAAGGGAAACGCGCCCCTGGACCAGGGTGCCGAGCATGGTGAAGAACCGGCGGCCCGGGCTTGCGATGGGAGACGAGTAGGTGCCGTCGGGGGCCACGTCGCCGTAGCGGTTCAGCAGGTTGGTCCGGGGGATACGGACGTTGCTGAAGTGCAGCCGGCCGTTATCGATGCCGTTCAGGCCGCCTTTGATGCCGTCGTCCTCCCCGCCGATTCCCGGCAGGAACTCCCTGGTACGCGGGTCGCGGAGGTCCACGTAGAAGGCGTGGACACCGTGGTTCACGCCGCGGGTGATCAGCTGGGCGAACACTACAGCGCCGAGTCCGTCGATGGCTGCGTTGCCGATGTAGTCCTTCCACGCTGCCCGGAACGGCGTGTGTATGACGAATTCTTCGCTGTCCGGCTCGTACGTTGCCGTGGTGGCGATACTGGCCACGTCGGAGCCGTGCCCGGTCTCAGTCATGGCAAAGCACCCGGGGATTTCCAGGGCCATGATTCCGGGCAGCCACTTTGCGTGGTGTTCTTCCGTGCCCAGGTGCAGGACTGCCGAGCCGAAGAGTCCCCATTGGACGCCGGCCTTGATCTGCAGCGACGGGTCGGCCACCACAAGTTCCTCGAAGCCGGCGATGTTGCCGCCATGGTCGTCGGATCCGCCTAGAGCTGCGGGAAAAGCGCGGTGGACGGCGCCGTTGGCCACCAGGTACTTCAGCTGACCGGACACCCGTGCCCGGTGCTCGGTGTGGCCCTGCCCTTCGATCTTGTGGAGTTCAGGACGGGCGGCCAGCGCCCGCGCCTCCCGCCGGACGGCAGCCCACCTTCCGAGGAGCTGCTGTCCCAGCTGTTCGACGTCGACACGGACGGTGCTTCCTGTTCCGGCGGGGCGGTCCACTACTTCAGTCATATCAATGTCCTTCGTTGGCAGATAGCTTGGTGGGTTGGGAGGAAAGTGAAAGTTCGGGTGCGATGCCCACGCACAGCCAGGCGGTGATCTGGCCGGCCATGGCCTCCTGGCCGGGCTTGGCGGGGGAGTCCGGCGTGCTCAGCCACTGTTCCCCCGCGTTCCGCACCAGCCCGATGGCTGCTTTGGGCCAGTAACCGATCACGGCTTCCTTGCCATCGCCCAGGTGCGCGCGCATCGGAGTGGCGATCATTTCCGCCACGGCGTCGAAGAAGTGGCCCAAGGCGCCGGACACGGGTCCGGAGGCAGAGGCGTCGGCGCCGTCGGCAGCTGCCGACCGGGTGACGAAGGTGTAGACGTTGGGGCTCGTTTCGGCCATCTGCAGGTAGGCGGACACCATGGCCAGCAGCCCCTCGCGGGGCGTCTGCGCGCCCTGCACGGCTTCCTGGATCCGGCGCTGCATCTGGTTCAGGACCACCTCGCCAACCGCCTGCTGCAGGCCCGCCTTGTCACGGAAATAGCGGTAGAACACGGATTTCGACGTATTGGCGGCGGCGGCGATGTCCTCCATGGACGCATCGCTTCCCAGCTGGTGGACGGCCCGGCGGGCCTGCTTGATCAGTTCGCGGCGGCGCTCTTCCCGGTGGCTCTGCCAGCGTGAGGACCTGCCGTCAGGACTCGCGGCTGCGGCGGGTTCGTCAAGGGCATCGTCGGAAATATTCACGATACCCAGCGTATCAGGTACGCTGGGTATCGGTAACCGCTTGCGACCAGAGGAGACACCATGTCCATTGACGGACAGTCCATTCCCGGCACCGGAACACCGGGCGCCGCTTCCGTCCCCGCCACCCGGAGGGCCGTCGTGGTGGGAGGCAACAGGATTCCGTTTGCCCGCGCGGGCGGCTCCTACGCCAAGTCCTCCAACCAGGACATGCTGACAGCGGCCCTCGACGGCCTGGTGGCGCGTTTTGGGCTGCAGGATGAGCGGCTGGGCGAGGTCGCCGCCGGCGCAGTCCTTAAACACTCGCGCGACTTCAACCTCACCCGGGAGGCCGTACTGGGATCGGCGCTGTCACCGGAGACTCCCGCGTACGACCTCCAGCAGGCATGTGCCACGGGGCTGGAGACCGTGGTGGGCCTGGCAAACAAGATCAAGCTTGGCCAGATCGACTGCGGGATCGCCGCCGGCGTCGACTCAGCTTCCGACGCCCCCGTGGTGGTCAGCGAAGGCCTCCGTGAAGTGATCCTGGACCTCAACCGGGCCAAGACCCTGCCGCAGCGGCTGCAGATCCTCAGCCGCCTGCGGCCCAAGGACCTGGCACCCCTGGCACCGGGTACCGCCGAACCGCGGACCGGCCTGTCCATGGGTGAGCACCAGGCACTCACCACCGCGCAGTGGAAGATTTCCCGGGAAGCCCAGGACGAGGTTGCCCTGAACAGCCACCGGAACCTCGCCGCGGCCTATGACTCCGGGTTCTTCGACGACCTCATCACCCCGTACCGGGGGCTGGCCCGCGACGGGAACCTCCGGGCGGACACCTCGATGGAGAAGCTGGCATCCCTCAAGCCCGTATTCGGCAGGGGCCTGGGTGCCGATGCAACCATGACCGCCGGCAATTCGACCCCCCTGACCGATGGTGCCTCCACCGTCCTGCTCGCCTCGGATGACTGGGCCGACGCCCGGGACCTGCCCAAGCTCGCCGCCGTGGTGGACGCCGAAGCGGCAGCGGTCGACTTCGTCCACGGCAAGGACGGCCTGTTGATGGCACCGGTCTTCGCGGTGCCCCGGCTTCTGGCCCGGCACAACCTCACCCTTGCAGACTTCGATTTCTTCGAGATCCATGAAGCCTTCGCTGCTACCGTCCTGAGCACCCTGGCCGCCTGGGAAGACGAGGAATTCGGCCGTACCCGCCTGGGCCTGGACGGAGCCTTCGGCAAGATTGACCGGGCGCGCCTGAACGTCAACGGATCCTCGCTGGCCGCCGGCCACCCGTTCGCAGCCACCGGCGGAAGGATTGTAGCGTCGCTGGCAAAGCTGCTGCATGAAAAGGGCAGCAGCGACGGCCGTCCCGCCCGCGGACTCGTTTCTGTCTGCGCCGCCGGCGGCCAGGGCGTCGTCGCCATCCTGGAATCGCTGTAAGGGGGACCGATGACCGACAAGTACGCCCAACTCGTCAACCAGGGCCTCGGCCGGAACGTGGCGAAAAAGCTGGGACTGCCCCAGCCGGCGGTCCTGCGCCGATACCAGCCGGGACAGCCCCTGGCCACAGGCCCCGTTGTGGTCCAGGGCCAATCCGCCGGAGCCGACAAGCTCGCCGCCGAGCTGCTCTCCTGGGACCTCGATGTCCGCCGCCACGCCGTCCCCCGGGAGAAGCTCGGGGCCATCATCCTGGTGCTCGACGAGGTGGCCCGGCCCGAGGACCTGGAAAAGCCCGTCCTTGCCGCAGCTGCCTCCCTTCGTGACCTGGGGCCGGGTGCACGGGTCATCGTCCTGTCCCGCCCGGCGTCGGAAGCGGACAGCCCCGCCGAGGCTGCTGCCCGGCAGGGCGTGGACGGGTTCGTCCGTTCCCTCGCCAAGGAGCTGCGGGCAGGGGCTACCGGCAACGGCATCCTCCTCGCCGACGGGGTGCAGACCACCAGCCCGTCGGCGCTCGCTGCGGTCCGCTTCTTTCTGTCCGGCCGGTCAGCATTCGTCGACGGCCAGTTCCTGGCCGTTACAGGAACGGGCGGCGTCCTTCCCGACGACTTCGGGAAACCGCTGGCGGGCAGGGTCGCCGTGGTGACCGGGGCTGCACGGGGCATCGGCGCCGCCATCGCCAGGACGCTGCACCGGGACGGCGCGACGCTGGTGCTGGTGGACATCCCGGCTGCCGGGGACGCCCTGGCCGCCGTGGCCAACGACACCAGGGCAACTGCCCTGCAGCTGGACATCTCCCGGGAGGATGCGGGGCAGCGTATCCTCGACCACGCGGTCCAGCGACACGGCCGGCTGGACATCATGGTCCACAACGCCGGCATTACCAGGGACAAGCTCCTGGCGAATATGGATGCCGCGCGGTGGGGCTCGGTGATTGACATCAACATCGCCGCCCAGCTTCGCATCAACGACGCCCTCCTGGCTTCACCGCATTTCCGCAACTCCCCGCGGATTGTCTCCGTTGCCTCCACAAGCGGCATAGCCGGGAACCGGGGCCAGACCAACTATGCCGCCTCCAAGGGAGGGGTCATGGGCATGGTGCGTGCCACCGCTCCGCTGCTCGCCGTGCACGGGGGAACCATCAATGCGGTGGCGCCAGGGTTTATCGAGACGGAGATGACGGCACGGATTCCGCTGGTCGTGCGCGAGATGGGCCGCCGCCTGAACTCATTGCAGCAGGGCGGGCAGCCCGTGGATGTCGCTGAAACCATCGCTTTCCTCGCCAGCGACGCGGCTGGCGGCATCAACGGCGAGGTCCTGAGGGTCTGCGGACAGTATGTGATGGGCGCATGATGTCCCCGCAGCCCGTGATCCTGGGGGAGATGCCGTCCCTGTCCAAGCTCTACGTCAACGCGGCCGCCCAGGCCGCCCGGCGCAGGCTGCTCGGCACGCACGAGCCCGCCGTCCTGCCGGAGGAGAGCCACGAAGTGCGCGGCGTGACGGTGGACGTGGGTAACCTCACCGCCTACCAGCACCTGCTGGGGGAGTCGGCCAGCGACGTCCTCCCGGCGGGTTTCATCCACGCACTGGCGTTTCCGCTTGCCATGAGCGTGATGAACAGGGACGACTTCCCCCTGCCGCTGCTTGGCATGATCCACCTGCGCAACACGGTGGAGCAACACTCGCCCGTATTGTTCACGGACGCCCTGGACGTCGCCGCCTGGGTGGAAAACCTCCGCGGGCACCGTTCCGGGACGCAGGTGGACGTTGTGGCCGAGGTGCGGCTGTCAGGGAAGGAAGACATTTCCTGGCGTGGTGTCTCGACGTACCTGGCCAAGGGTGTGTTCCTGCCCGGGATCGACAAACCGTCCCCGCCTCCGGCGCGGCCCGACTTCAAGGCACCCGATCCGACGGCGGTGTGGCAGCTGGGCGTTGACGCAGGCAGGGCCTACGCGGCGGTGTCGGGAGATTTCAACCCGATCCACCTCAGCGTCCTGTCGGCCAAAGCCCTGGGGATGCGGCGTTCCATTGCCCACGGCATGTACCTCGCGTCCCGTGCGCTCGCCGACGTCGGCTCAGTACGCGGTGACTCATTCATCTGGGATGTGCTGTTTGATGCGCCGGTGTTCCTGCCCTGCCGCGTGGCCCTGGAAATCGGCAGTGAGCAAGGCCGGTCGGGCGCCTGGGAACGTTCCGGTTTTGTGGCGTGGAATCCCAGGTCCGGGCGCCGCTATTTCAGCGGCGCGGTAACCGCCCTTTAGGTGGCGGGGCGGACGGCACGCAGGATGCGGTGCAGGCTGAGCAGGATGGATTCCGACGCCGGAACCGTGCCCTGTTCGACCGGCCGCCCGGCGGTGGCGGCCATACAGGCTTCCACCGCCGCGCGGGCCGCATCGAACCGTTCCTGCTGGGTTGCCCCGTCCTCATCGCTGTAGGCATGGAGCAGCCGGCCGGTGGCGGTCATGGCATCGGCCAGCGGGCCGCTGTCCTGGACCGGCACGGCGTAAGGGACGTCGCTGACCCAGATGACGTCGGACAAAACATCTGTCATGTCCTGAATGTGGAAGGTCACCCGTTCCAGCTCGCGCAGGTTCCGGTAGTCCTGGTCCAGATCGCGGGGATGCAGTTTGCGCCGCGGATTCGCCCGCCGGCTTGCGTCGGCCTCCTTGACCAGGTGCCGCACGGACCGCGCCGCCGCAGCAAGTTCATCGGAGCGGCGGGACCAGTCCTCATGTTCAGGCGGCCACTTCTCTGTGAGGGCGGCGCCCATATCCACCAACTGTGTGCCGAGGGCACGCCGGAGATCGTCCAGGCTCGCCGCCGCCGCGGTGAAGTGCAACGGCGGGAACAGCAGGAAGTTGACGCCGATGCCCACCACCACGCCAACGCCCATCTGCACCAGGTAGCCGAACGAAAAGTCGTCCGGCTGGCTGTTGCCGACGAGCAGAACCAGCAGTGCCGCCGTCGGAATCCAATCGCTGCCCTTGCCAATGCCCGGCAGGCCGCCCAGCAGAACCCCGATGCCCATGAAGACTGCCACCGTGAGCGGCGAAGGATCGGCAACCGTCACGAGCACGATCGCAATGCCGATACCCACGGCCAGGCCAGCGAGCGCCTCCAGTCCCTGCCGGACGGACCCGGCGACGTTGTGGTACATCGCCACCAGCGCGCCAAGCGGGGCATAGTACGGATAATTGGCTGCGGCACCGGGCATCAGTGGCGCTATGAGGAATGCCAGGCCTGCGGCCACCGCAGCTTTGGCTGCGAGTTGCAGGCGCTGGGCTGCAAACGCCGCTGCGAGCCCGGCGATGGCCTTCTTGAGGAACTGGGTTCCCCGGGCCCATCGGACATGCGTTCGCGCTTGCGGCTTGCTCATCCGCCCAACCTTAGGGCGCTTCTCCGCCTAATCCCAAAAGGTGCAGGTCAGGCCGCCGGCGGGTTCCGGAGGGGCTACGTCAGGGCGGCTGCGGAACGCCGTACCTCGGCCGCGAGGCGGTGCGCCCTGCCGGGTGTTCGCCCCTCTTCCGCCCGGCGGGGGACATAGCCGAAGGACATGGAGTATGCGGGATCGGCGAAACCGAGGGCGGCGTTTGCACCCTCATGGCCGAAGGCACGGTGGCTGCCGAAATTCCTGGAGGGGTGGGGCTTCATGAAGACCACGGCGAAGGCATTGTCCAGCCCGGAGGAACGGTCCAGCCCCCACACCTGTTCCTGCGCCATTAGCTCAACCGTTGCGGGCGTCAGGAACGGGCTTTCGCCGCTGACGCCGGTGGTGGCGGCAGCGTACAGCCTGGCCAGCCCGTCCGCTGAGCCCACGCCCCCGGCTGCCGACATCCCGGCAGCACGGACCTCGGCAATGTTCGGCAGGTCCATGATGGTGCTGACCGGGGCATTGCTGTTCAGGCCCTCCAAACTGAGCGGATCGACCCAGGGCTGGTCCGGGTCAGTCTGGAAAAGGACATCCCGGTAGCGGGCTTCCTGGTCATCAGGCAGGCCGAGGAAGAAGTCAATGCCTTCCGGTTTACGGATGCGCCGGTCGTAGAGGCTCTGCAGCGACTCACCTGCAGTGCGGCGGCACAGTTCCTCCATGATGATTCCGATCGTCAGGGCGTGATACCCGAACTGCGTGCCCGGCCGCCAGGCGGGGCGGACGCCGGCAAGGCGGGCTGCGGCGGCCGGTGTGGTGAATTCGTCCAGCCCGAACCCGCCTTCCACGCCCAGAAGGCCGGCCTGGTGGGAGAGGGCCTCCCTTACCAGCAGCCGCCCCTTCCCATGCGTGGCAAATTCGGGCCAGTAGTGGGCGACGGTGCTGTCGAGGTCAAGCACGCCGTCCTGCACCAGCAGTGCGACCACCATGGCCGCTACACCCTTTGAACAGGAGTATGCGCCCGTCAGCGTGTCCGGGTTCATCCCCGGGCCGCCCGTAAGGGCAACAACCCGTTCCCCGCGGTGGTAGGCGGCAAGCTGGGCGCTGTAGTCCGGATCCTGAGCCAGGAAGCCGGCAAAAAGATCCAGCACATTTTCGAATCCGGGGGCCACCTGCCCATGTATCGTCTGCATCCGGCCATCCTACCTAGAAAGCGCTTTCCGCGCTGCGGCTTAGCCGAGCGGATTGTGTCCCGGCGCCACTTCCTCACCCTGCTTCACGGGCCCGGGCGGTGTTCCTTCCCCGAAGGGGCGTCCGCCCAGCGATTCCCGCCCGTGCCCGGTGAGCCATCCGCGCAGGTCCGGCCCCGCGGGAACGATGCCAGTGGGGTTGATGTCCTCGTGGACGATGTAATAGTGCTGCTTGATCTGGACGAAGTCCGTTGTGTCGCCAAATCCCGGAGTCTGGAAGAGGTCCCTGGCGTAGGCCCAGAGGACAGGCATCTCACTGAGCTTCTGCCGGTTGCATTTGAAGTGGCCGTGATAGACGGCGTCGAACCGGGCCAAGGTCGTGAAAAGCCTGACGTCCGCCTCCGTGATGGTGTCTCCCACCAGGTATCGCTGGCGGGAGAGCCGGTCTTCCAGCCAGTCCAGCGCCGCCCACAGCCGGTCGTAGGCGGCGTCGTAGGCCTCCTGCGAACCGGCGAAACCACACCGGTACACACCGTTGTTCACCTCGGTGAACACCCTCTTATTGACCTGGTCGATCTCTTCGCGCAGGTCCTCGGGATACAGACGGGGCGCGCCGGGCCGGTGGAAGTCAACCCATTCGGTCGAGAAGTCGAGGGTGATCTGCGGAAAGTTGTTTGTCACTACCGCGCCGCTGGGTACGTCAACCATGGCCGGCACGGTGATGCCGCGCGGGTAGCCGGGAAAACGCGTGAAGTAGGCCTCCTGAAGGCGTTCGATTCCCAGGACCGGATCCACACCCCCGGGATCGAGGTCGAATGTCCAGGAGCGGGCATCATGAGTGGGACCGGGCTGCCCCAGGGAAATGGCATCCTCCAGGCCGAGCAGCCGGCGGACGATGACTGCCCTGTTGGCCCACGGACATGCCCGTGCCGCGATGAGCCGGTACCGTCCCGCCTCAGCCGGCCAGCCAGGCTCGCCGTTGTCGCCGGACCTGCCGTCGCGGGTGATCCGGTCCTCAATGTAGTTGGTGTCGCGGTTGAATTCGGCACCGTCCGTGACGTACGCGCCGCGGGTGCTGTGCCGGGCCGTGGTATCGCCGGCAGCTTCCTGAAGGTTTTCGGTTTCCTGGCTCATGGGCCTAGCCTATGCCGCGCGGGTCAGGATGCTGGCGATCGGTTGCCAGGCGGCCAGCCAGGAGCCGGTCACGAGGACCGCAAACAGCATGATCCAGACGACGGAAGGCACCGCCGTCGCGCGGTAAAGAAGGTATGCGTCGGACGAGGCCAGCCGGTCCCTGCGCCGGAGGTGGACGTTGGCGAGTTTGAAGAGGTCGCGCACGGCACCCACCAGCATTGCCAGGCCAAGTACGACGGCGGTGTGCCCCGCAAACGCGTCCGGGACCACAAGAATGAGGGCCGTGGTGCCGGCGATGGCACCGGTGGTGATGGCGAATCCCGCCAGATTCCGGATGAACAGCAGTGACGCCGCGAGGACCATGACGCCGCCGGAAAACAGGGCAGGTCCCCACCCGCTGAAACCGCAGATTACCAGGGCTGCCCCGACGACGCCCGGCACGGGGTAACCCCAGAAACAGGACCAGGCCGTGGCCGCCCGGCTGCGGCTGTAGGTTGTGGTGGTTCCGGAGTGGTCCAGGCGCAGGCGTATGCCGGACAGCCGCTGACCGCTGGTGAGGGCGGCGAAGGCATGGCCGAGTTCGTGGACTACCGTGGCCAGAAGGCCGAAGTAGCGCCACGAGCGTCGGGGGATGGAAAGGGCAGTTGCCGCCAGCACGGCAACCAGAAGCTCCGTGACCGCGATGGCCGGCAGTTCCGTGCGGCGGAAGGAGTCAGTAAGGAGGTGCCAAAAATCACCGGTTGCGTTGTTCATCCAGGGCTCCGGGAAGGCGCACGATCTGTCAGGGCCATAGCTGCCAACAGTACCGGTGGCAGCTGGGTGCCGGCTTGACGCTGCTGCCTGGCGAAGAGGTTGTTAAAAGGGAAAGGCACGCCGGAGTACAGCGTGCCTTCGGATCGGGTGATGCGCGGACTGCTCCGCGGCACCACGCCAGCCGTGGTTCCTAGCCCTCGCACTCGGTGCAGTAGCTGTGCCCGTCCTTCTGGCGGGCAATCTGCGACCGGTGACGGACCAGGAAGCAGGAGTAGCAGGTGAACTCGTCGTCAGCCTGCGGGATGACCTGTACCACGAGCTCCTCGGCGACGAATTCGCCGCCGGGGACGCCGGCGCCGTCGAGCCCGTCAGCCTCATCCAGCTCAAGGACGACGCTGCGGGCGTCGGGAGCGTTGGCTGACTGGAGCTGCTCGAGTGAGTTGTCCTGCGATTCCTTGACGTCGGAGCGCAGTTCGTCGTAATCGGTTGCCACTTTGGGTGCTTCTCTTTTCTTTGGTTCGCCTGTCGCGTATGAAACGTACAGCATTCGGCGGGTATTCCCCAATAGGCGGAGTATATTTGCCGCCGCCTGGGTACTGGTTCAGGGTAGGCGGCCGGCGGGCACAGTCAGCCATGCGGGCCGCACGAGCAGCGGAGGGCGCGGCTGTCGGCGCGGCCTCCGCCCGAACCGAAGGGGCGTATGTGGAGCAGCTCACTGCAGAATTTGGTGGTGCCGGGCAGGTAAGTATCGGGGTAGGGCCCGTACTGGAGAAGTTCGACAACGTGTCCCGCATCGTTGTGCTCCGGGGCGGAGGCCTGGGTGACCTGATTTTCGCCGTCCCTGCCATGGCTGCACTGAAAGCCGCGTATCCCGGCTCCACGCTGACCCTCCTGGGCACTCCCATCCATAAGACCCTGCTGGATGCTGTGGAAAGCCCGGTGGACGAGGTTTGCGTCCTGCCGTTTTCCGAGGGTGTGCGGCCAGGGGATGAGGATCCGGCCGGGTTGGAGGCGTTCTTCCGGGATATGCGCTCGCGCAGGTTCGATCTTGCGGTGCAGGTCCATGGCGGCGGCCGGTATTCCAACCCGTTCCTGTCGCGCCTGGGTGCACGGCATACTGTCGGGACCCGCACGGCGGACGCCGCAAGCCTGGAGCGGACCATCCCGTACCTCTATTACCAGCACGAACCCCTCCGTGCCGTCGAAGTGGCCGGCCTGGCCGGCGCGCCGCCGGTTGACCTGGAAGCGCGGCTTCGCCCTGCAGAACACGTGCGGGCGGCTGCCGCTGTGGAGGACGACGGCGGCCAGCCACTTGTGGTGATCCATCCCGGCGCAACCGACCCCCGCCGTCGTTGGCCTGTTGAGAGGTTCGCGGAGCTGGCGGACGCCTGCGCGGCCGACGGCTGCAGTGTGGTGGTGGTCGGAGACAAGAGCGAGCAGGACCTGGCGGAACGCATTGCGGAGCTCGCGGCCTCGGCGGCAGTCACGTCCGCGGCGGGGGTACTGGACTTGCCTGGTCTGGTATCGCTGATGTCGCGTGCCGCCGTTGTAGTAGGCAACGACAGCGGCCCGCGCCACCTTGCCCAGGCCCTCGGCGTGCCTACTGTGGGGATTTTCTGGATCGGCAACGTCATCAATGCCGGGGCCCTCGGCCGGACCCTGCACCGGATCCACGCATCCTGGGTGACGGTTTGCCCCACGTGCGGGGTGGATGTCACGCAGGTCGGCTGGACGGCGCCCCGCTGCCCGCACGACGAGTCAATGGTCGCGGGGGTTGCGGTACGCGAGGTGTACGAGGACGTCCGGAGCCTGTTGTCGACGGCCGCGTTGAGGGAGGGTGAGTGAGGGACGGCGCAAGCGTGGAGAACCGTGCTGTGATGGACGGGAAGCCCGAACTGTTGGTCCTCCGCGCGCTCAAGCTGGGGGACCTGCTGGTTGCTGTTCCGGCATTGAAGGCGCTGCGCCGCGCGTTCCCGGAGCACCGGCTGCGGTATGCCGCCCAGGGCTGGCTGTCGGACGCGCTGGGCCTCGTGGGCGGCTACGAACTGCTGCCCACCCACGGCCTGGACGAGCCCATTGCCATGGAAGCAGGCGTCGTGGACGTGGCGGTGAACCTGCACGGCAGCGGGCCGGAGAGCGCCGGGCGGATCGAAGCCTTGCAGGCGCGGCGCACCATCGGGCACAAAAGCGACTACCGCGAGGGGCCGCCGTGGCGGCCGGAACTGCACGAACGGGAACGGTGGGTCCGGCTCCTGGAGTGGCACGGGATCGACGCCGACCCGCTGGACCTGCATCTGGACCGGCCGCATGTTCCCAGCCCGGTGCCGGGTGCCACGGTCCTGCATGTTGGAGCGGCGTATGGCAGCCGGCTCTGGCCGGCGGACCGGTTCGCGGCGGTGGCGGCGGCTTTGGACCAGGCCGGGCATCACGTGGTCTTTACCGGCGGCGCGTCAGAGAAGGACCGGGCAGCGGAGGTGTGCCGCTTGGCGGGCCTTGCGGATGAAGCCGTGCTCGCCTCGCGGCTGGGCCTGGGGGAATTCGCTGCAACGATCGCCGCAGCGAGGCTTGTTGTGTCGGCCGATACGGGGGCGGCGCATCTGGCGTCTGCGTATGGAACGCCGTCGGTGGTGCTTTTTGGCCCGGCGCCGCCTGAAATTTGGGGCCCGCCTCCGGGTCCGCACGTCGTCTTGACGAAGGCCGAACTCCGTCTGGGCGAGACATTTGCCGACCGGCCGGACCCGGCCCTGCTGGCGGTCAGTGTGCAGGACGTCCTGGCAGCGGTGCGGGAGTTGGGTATTTAACCGGCTCTTCCGGGAATCTTCGAGTGTTTAGGGACTCTGCAGGGCGGACCGGGAAGCCTAAAATAGGCACATGGGCACTGAGTTGGAAATTGCCTTGGTTTTTT
Organism: Arthrobacter sp. AD-310; assembly: GCF_054656615.1. Taxonomy (NCBI): domain Bacteria; kingdom Bacillati; phylum Actinomycetota; class Actinomycetes; order Micrococcales; family Micrococcaceae; genus Arthrobacter; species Arthrobacter sp. AD-310. The sequence continues at coordinate 25,285 of NZ_BAAHNO010000030.1, forward strand.
TGGCCGCGTTCCTCTGGGTGGTGGTGACGCTTAGTATTTTGTCAGCCATTGACCGCTCCGAACGGAAAGCCCGCCGGCAGGAGAAGCGGGCAAACCGCGCCGGAAACCGCCGCGTGGAGTATCGTCCCGTCGCCGCCGGTACACGGCCGGAGAATGCCGGCAGACGCCACCGTCCCGGCAGGCTGCGACCGCACTGATCCTGACCCACGCGTCGCTTCCCCCGGCCTCGGGGACGCTGGAACGGTGCGGGGACGCTGTAGCGCTACGGCG
>NZ_BAAHNO010000030.1:25654-51870 GCF_054656615.1 Arthrobacter sp. AD-310
GTGCGGGGACGCTGTAGCGCCACGGCGTCCCCGCACCGTTCCAGCGTCCTGGGCGCATTGGGCGCACCACTGGCCTGGAGTGACCGGATTCACACCCGGCAACAAGTACAGGCCCGACGGTGGATACACGAAAGAAGCCCCGGAAAATCAATGATCTTCCGGGGCTTCCCTTTGTGCGCGGAGGGGGACTTGAACCCCCACCCCCTTTCGAGGACTAGCACCTCAAGCTAGCGCGTCTGCCATTCCGCCACCCGCGCAGGTGGTATTTCGGAGCCGTCCACACCTTTCAGTGTTTCGCGCCTCTCCGAAGCAGCGAGAAAAACTCTAACACGACTTTTCGCGAACAACGAATCGGGCCCTGTGGGTAGGCTGGGGGCAGCGTTTTCGCGTGTTCCAGCCAGTCATTAGCTACCAAGGAGTTCCCAATGCCTGACGTCCTGCCCGAGGATGAAGTTGTCCGGATCTGCCAGGAACTTATCCGCATCGACACCTCCAACTACGGTGACGGTTCAGGGCCGGGGGAGCGGGCTGCTGCGGAGTATGCCGCCGGGCTGATCGAGGAAGTGGGCCTGGACGCCGAGATCTTCGAGTCCGCCCCGGGGCGGGCCAACGTGGTGACCCGCATGGCGGGCGAGGATCCGTCCGCAAGCGCCCTGGTGGTTCACGGCCACCTGGACGTCGTCCCCGCCCTCAAGGACCAGTGGTCCGTGGACCCGTTCGGCGCGGAACTGAAGGACGGGCTCATCTGGGGGCGCGGTGCCGTGGACATGAAGGACATGGACGCGATGATCCTGTCCGTCCTGCGAAGCTTCGCCCGGTCCGGCAAAAAGCCCAAGCGTGACATCATCTTCGCCTTCTTCGCCGATGAGGAAGCGGGCGGGGCGCTGGGAGCCCGCTACGCCGTCGACCACCGCCCGGAGCTCTTTGAAGGCGCCACCGAGGCCATCTCCGAAGTGGGTGGCTTCTCCGCCACGATCGGCGGGCAGCGGACCTACCTCCTGCAGACCGCCGAGAAGGGCATCTCCTGGCTGCGCCTGGTGGCGCACGGCAGAGCGGGCCACGGGTCGCAGATCAGCACGGACAACGCCGTCACCCGCCTCGCCGCAGCAGTGACACGGATCGGCGAGTACAAATGGCCCATCGAACTGACGCCCACCACCCGCCAGTTCCTGGACGGCGTGACGGAACTCACGGGCGTGGAGTTCGACGCCGGCAATCCGGACCGCCTGCTGGACCAGCTGGGCACAGTGTCCCGTTTCGTCGGGGCAACGCTGCAGAACACCACCAACCCCACGCTGCTCAAGGGCGGTTACAAACACAACGTGATTCCCGAGTCCGCCGAGGCGCTCATCGACTGCCGCACCCTCCCCGGCCAGCAGGAGCACGTCCTTGAGATCGTCCGCGAACTCGCAGGAACCGGCGTCGACGTCAGCTACGTCCACAAGGACGTCTCACTGGAGGTGCCGTTCGCCGGCAACCTTGTCGACTCCATGATCGACGCCCTCCGCTCCGAAGACCCGGACGCCAAGGTACTGCCCTACACGCTCTCCGGCGGGACGGACAACAAGTCGCTCAGCCGCCTCGGCATCACCGGCTACGGGTTCGCGCCCCTGATGCTGCCGGACGAGCTGGACTTCACCGGCATGTTCCACGGCGTTGACGAACGCGTCCCCGCGGACTCCCTCAAATTCGGCGCGCGCGTTCTCAACACGCTGCTCACCAACTACTGAGGCAGGCCGTCCATGACACCCCAGGACGTCCTCCCGGATCCGCTCCTCGAACGGATCCGGAGCCGCGCGGCCGGCTATGACAGGGACAACACCTTCTTCCACGAGGACCTGCGGGAGCTGGCAGAAGCGGGTTACCTGAAACTGTTCGTCCCCACGTCCGACGGCGGCATGGGCTTTGGCCTCGAAGCGGCAGCGCAGTGCCAGCGGCGTCTGGCGACGGCCGCGCCGGCCACGGCCCTTGCCGTGAACATGCATCTGGTGTGGACTGGCGTCGCGCATGTCCTGCAGGCCCGGGGCGACGATTCGCTCGGCTTCGTCCTTCAGGAGGCTGCCCGGGGGGAAGTATTCGCGTTCGGCAATTCGGAAGCAGGCAACGACTCCGTGCTGTTCGATTCCCGGACAGTCGCGGTCCCGCAGGCCGACGGCAGCTACACGTTCGCGGGAACCAAAATCTTCACCAGCCTCACGCCGGCATGGACCCGCCTGGGGATTTTCGGGAAGGACCCGGACGCCAGGGACGGGAGTGGCGAACTTGTGCACGGCTTCATCACCCGCGACACAACCGGCTACCGGATCCTGGACGATTGGGACACACTGGGGATGCGTGCCAGCCAATCCGCCACCACCGTCCTCGACGGCGTACGGGTGCCGGCCGACCGGATCTTCCGCAAGCTGCCGGTCGGTCCAAACCCGGACCCGCTGATTTTTGCGATCTTTGCCTGCTTCGAGACCCTGCTCGCCGCCGTCTACACAGGCTTGGGGGAGCGCGCCCTGGCCGTCGCCGTCGAGACAGTAAAGCGCCGCACGTCATTCAAGAACGGCGGGCGCAGCTACGCACAGGATCCGGACATCCGGTGGAAGGTTGCCGAGGCCGCCATGGCCATGGACAACCTGTACCCGCAGCTGCACGTGGTGGCTGCCGACGTCGATGCGCTGGCGGAGCATGGCGCCCAGTGGTTCCCCAAACTCGTCGGACTCAAAGTCAACGCAACGGAAACCGCACGCCGGGTGGTGGACCTGGCCATCCGGGTCAGCGGAGGATCAAGCTATTTCCGGGGCTCCGAACTTGAGCGCCTCTACCGGGATGTCCTGGCCGGGATGTTCCACCCCTCTGACGACGAGTCCGCCCACAACACCGTGGCGAACGCGTGGCTGGGCCCGTTGGAGGACTAAACGGTCCTTTGGACCTGGAGCACGCGGCGGCGGAGCCAGAACCGCCGGCCCCCGCCGACGTACAGTTTGCTGCGTTCCAGTTCCCACTTGCCGTACTCGGAGTGTTCCACCAGCCGGCGGCGTGCTTCATGCAAGGAATCGTCGGGGCTCACCGTCAGCACAAGGTACTCGTACTGCCTCAAATAGTCCCGTTCGCGCTGGACCGAGCTGGTGAGAAATTGTTCCTTCATTGCTCTCCATTTTCGTCCTTTTCCGGCTAACGTGAAGTCATGAGCATCGATCCGCGTGTCGCGCTTTCGTCCCTGACCACCGCTTTGGAAGAACACCTTATAGCAGCATCCAATCGCCGCGGAGACGGTGACCCCAGTGTGGAAGCAGCTTTTTTCGCAGTGGCAGACGCGTTCGAGGTTTACGAGGACGCCCTCTACGAGTCCTACAACGAGGTAACCCCGCTGCAGGTCTTTGACGACGAGGATGAAGAGGACGAAGAAGCCGACGCGGACGACGAAGACCTCGAGATCGTCGAGGAGTAGGGGTCCCGGCGCAGCGGCCGCCTACCTGGCGGCGGACACGTCTTCCAGGGCGAGGGCAATCTCGGGTGGCAGCGGAGCGAGCTGGGATTCCAGAATCTCCTTGAGCTGCACCGGCGTCCGGGCACCCACGATCGCCGTGGCTACGCCCTGCTGCGACAGCAGCCAGCTCAGTGCCACGTCCTGCGGCGTCCGGCCCAGCCCTTTGGCCGCCATGCACACCGCTTCCACCGTCCGGGACGGCTTCTCCGCCAAATAAGGCTCAACGTAGGCTGCCCCCGCCGCTGTGGCACCGCGGGATCCGGAGGGGATGCTGCCGCGGTACTTCCCTGTGAGCACTCCACGACCCAGGGGAGCCCAGGCCATCAGCCCCAGCCCGGCATCCTCCACCGCCGGGATCAGTTCGGCTTCAGGTTTGCGCTGGAGGAACGAATACTCCGCCTGTACAGCCACCAGCGGGAAGCCCGCCACCGCTGCCGCCTTCGCCGCCTGCCAGCCGTTGTAGTTGGACACGCCCGCATACCGGGCACGGCCCGTCCGGACAGCGAACTCCAAGGCAGACAACGTCTCCTCCAGCGGTACGTTGCCGTCCCACGCCTGCACGAACCAGATGTCCACGTAGTCGGTACCCAGCCTCGCGAGGCTTGCCTCAAGGCCGCTAAGCATCGCGTTGCGCGAGGTGTCGACGGCGCGCCGGCCGTCCGACGTCGTCATTCCGGCCTTGGTGGAAATGGTCACCTCGGTGCGGGAGACGACGTCGCCCAGCAGCGAACCGAGCATCGCCTCGGCGCGGCCGTCCGCGTAGGAGGCCGCAGTGTCCACGTGCCGGCCGCCGGCGTTCAGGAAGGTGCGCAGCAGTTCGGAGGCGTCCTGTTCGTCCGTTTCGCCGGCCCAGTCCATGGTGCCAAGCGAGAGGGCCGAAACACGCAATCCACTGTTGCCGACGTAACGCTGCTGCATAGCAGCAAGCTTACGGGCAGAACCACCTCTACCCATGCCGTAGGGTCTTAGCGTGAACTGGTTTGAGGCGGCCCTGCTGGGCCTTGTGCAGGGACTGACCGAATTTCTACCGATTTCTTCAAGTGCGCACCTGCGGATCCTTGGGCAATTCCTGCCCAATGCCGAGGACCCGGGCGCCGCTTTCACCGCCATCACCCAACTGGGCACGGAGACCGCCGTCCTGGTGTACTTCTGGCGCGACATCGTCCGCATTGTCAAGGCGTGGGCCGGGTCCCTGCGCGGCAAGGTGTCCCGGCAGGATCCGGATGCCCGGATGGGCTGGCTGGTGATCCTGGGCAGCCTCCCCATCATCGTCCTGGGCCTTCTTTTCCAGGACCAGATTGAATCGGTCCTCCGCAGCATGTGGATCGTGGCCACCATGCTGATCGTTTTTGGCCTCCTCCTTGCTGTCGCTGACGCGGTCGGCAAGCAGGAACGGGACTTGAGCTGCCTGACCTACAAGCACGGCATCCTCTACGGCTTTGCCCAGGCCATGGCCCTGATCCCCGGAGTGTCCCGCTCGGGCGGCACCATCACCGCCGGCCTGCTGATGGGATACACCCGTGAGGCGGCCGCGCGCTACTCCTTCCTCCTGGCCATTCCCGCCGTGTTCGGCAGCGGCTTCTACCAGCTTTACAAAGTGGTCTCCAAGGAAGGCATCACCGGACCGTACGGCCTCCCCGAGACGGCGCTGGCCACAGCTATTGCGTTCGTGGTGGGGTACATCATCATCGGCTGGTTCCTGAAGTTCGTCTCCACCCGCAGCTACCGCCTGTTCGTCTGGTACCGCATCTTCCTCGGCCTCGCCCTGTACCTGCTTCTCGGTTTCGGTGTCATCAGCGCCTAGCACTAGGCTTGGTGTGTGAAATCCTGGTCTTCCCGCCCCGTACCTGCCCTGCCCGGAAGCATGCCTGCCATCCGGTTGTTCGACACCGCAGCAGGCCGCGAGGTGGAACTCGAGTCCGAATCCCGGCCCTCGATGTACGTCTGCGGCATCACGCCGTACGACGCCACCCACATGGGCCACGCGGCAAGCTATGTGGCCTTCGACCTGCTCAACAGGGCATGGCGTGACGCCGGCAAGGACGTGTCCTACGTGCAGAACGTCACGGACGTGGACGACCCCCTGCTCGAGCGCGCCACCGCCACCGGTGTTGACTGGCAGGAACTCGCAGCCAGCCAGATTGAACTGTTCCAGACGGACATGGTGGCTTTGAACGTGCTGTCCCCGGACCACTACATCGGCGCCGTGGAATCCATCAACCTGATCGTTCCCGAAGTGGAGCGCCTGGTCAGCATGGGGCTGGCCTACAGAGTTGAGGGCGGCAACGGGGAACCGGACGGGGATGTCTATTACGACGTCGAAGCGGCCGGCAAGCAGTCCGTGGCGCCGGATGCCTGGTACCTGGGAAGTATTTCCGGGCTCAGCGAAAGCGAGATGCTGGAGTTGTTTGCGGAACGCGGCGGTGATCCCGGCCGGTCGGGCAAGCGCCAGGCCCTCGACCCCCTGCTGTGGCGCGTAGCGCGCGACGGCGAGCCCAGCTGGCCGGGCGGCAGCCTTGGTGACGGCCGTCCGGGCTGGCACATCGAATGCACAGTCATCGCCCAGAAGTACCTGCCTTCGCCTTTCACCGTGCAGGGCGGCGGCTCCGACCTGATCTTCCCGCACCACGAAATGGGCGCCGGCCACGCATATTCCCTGGCCGGGGTGCCGCTGGCAAAGCACTTCGCACACGCCGGCATGGTGGGTCTCGACGGCGAAAAGATGAGCAAGTCCAAGGGCAACCTTGTTCTGGTGTCGAAGCTGCGCGCAGCGGGGGAGGACCCCGCCGCCATCCGGCTCGCCATCCTCGCCCACCACTACCGCTCCGACTGGTCGTGGACGGAGGAAGGCTTCACGGCAGCCAAGGCGGACCTTGCCGCCTGGCGCAGCGCGCTCGACCATGCTCCAGAAGGCTCCGCCGCCGCGCTCCTCGAGGAGATGCGTGCGGCACTGTCCGCCGACCTGGATGCCCCCGCAGCGGTGGCTGCGGTTTCGCGCTGGGCGCGTCAGGCGAACGACGGCGGTGCTGCCGCCAGCGCCGCCGACCGGGACCTCGTGAAGGACGCCGTGGACGCCCTGCTGGGCATCCGCCTCTGACCGTCCGGCGAACGCCGACACAGGAATGGGGTCTGGCCGGGAATTGTCCCGGCAGGCCCCATTCGTGTGCGACGTTTAGGCCTAGGGACGGTCCTGGCCGCGCCGTTTGAGGTAGCGCTCAAACTCCCGGGCAATGGATTCACCGGTGGCTTCGGGAAGGTCCGCCGTGTCCTTTGCTTCTTCGAGCTGGCGGACATAGGCGGCGATTTCGGGATCCTCGGTTGCCAGTTCGTCCACGCCCCGTTCCCAGGCGTCCGCCTCCTCGGCCAGCTCATGGGTGTCAAGCGGCACCTGGAGCAATTCCTCGATACGGTGCAGCAGCGCAAGCTGGGCCTTCGGCGAGGGCGCCTGCGCCACGTAATGCGGAACCGCGGCCCACAGCGACACCGCCGGAATGCCTGCCAATTGCGCAACTTCGGCCAGGACACCAACGATCCCCACCGGACCCTCGTACTGCGAGGCTTCCAGGTTCATTCGCTCCCGCAGCGGGGCGTCATCCGACGATGTACTGACCGGGATGGGCCGGCTGTGCGGGACGTCCGCAAGCAACGCACCCACAAGCACCACGTAGTCCACGTTGAGCGCCTCGGCGTGCACCAGCAGTTCCGCGGTGTACGCCCGCCACTTGTAGGACGGCTCCGTGCCCTGCACAAAGATAACGTCCACGTTGGAATTCGGGGCGCTGGCCTTGTAGATCCGGGTGGATGGCCACTTGATCTTGCGTTCACCGGCCGCATTCCTGCGGATGGTGGGCCGGGTGAACTGGAAGTCGTAGTACTCATCGGCGTCGATGGACGCCACCTTCTTGCCGCCCCACAATTTGTTCAGGTACCGGAGCGAATCACTGGCCGCTTCCCCGGCGTCGTTCCAGCCTTCAAAGGCGGCAAGCATCACGGTTACGCGCTGGCCTTCGGGAACGGGCAGCAGGAACCGCTCCCGCTCTGGCCGGGCACCCGGTGCGTCGGTGTCTCCCTCGAAGCTATTCATTTCTTCACCCTACGTCCAAGCTCCCTGCCGTGCATGAAATGAAGCGCAGGAAGATCGGTGCAACCGGGCGGCGGACGGACAATTCGCCCACGGCGTAAGCGCACAGGGTCTGTCCAGCCGGCCCCCGTAGACTTGGACCATGCGATCGCCGTCCTCCACTTCCCCGCTCAAAGCCGTCCTGTGGGATATGGACGGCACAATCGTGGATACGGAGCCCTACTGGATCGCCGCCGAACGGTCTTTGGTCGAAGCCCATGGCGGAACGTGGACGCACCAGCAGGCCCTGCAACTTGTTGGCCAGTCGCTGACGTTTTCGGCCGGGCTCCTCCAGCAGGCCGGGGTCCGCATGGAGATCCGGGAAATCATCGACACCCTCACCGCCACAGTCATCAGCAGTGTGCAGCAGCAGGTTCCCTGGCGTCCCGGCGCGCGGGAACTGCTGGAAGAACTCCACCTGTCCGGGGTCCGGTGCGCCCTGGTCACCATGTCCGAGGGACCCCTGGCGCAGCAGGTAGTGGACAGCCTGCCCCGCCCATACTTCGAATTCCTGGTTACCGGGGACACTGTTTCCCGTGGGAAACCCCACCCGGAGGCCTATCTCACCGCCGTGGAACGGCTGCAGGACGGCGACCCCGAACTCGGCATCGAACACTGCGTGGCGCTCGAGGACTCAGCTCCCGGGGTGGCCGCCGCCGTAGCCTCCGGCGTCGCAACCGTGGCAGTTCCCCACATCGTCCCGCTGCCGGAGGATGACCGCTACACCCTGTGGGATTCCCTGTCCGGCCGGTCGCTGCCCGACCTCGAAGCGCTGCTGGCAGGACGTTCCGTATACGCCGGCGAATCCGCCGGGGAGCCTGCTGCCGCGGCCGGGCCTGCCCGTGACTGACGTCCAGACGCCCGTCCGCCGCGAAGGTATCCCGCTGGGCCGCATCGCCGGCGTTCCCGTGGTGCTGGCGTACTCGTGGTTCATCATCGCCGCATTCACGGTGATCGTTTACGGGCCCGTCCTGGCCGGCAACAACCCCGCGCTCGGGGCCAGCGCGTACGTCATCGCCTTTGCCTATGCGGTGCTGCTGCTGGTCTCCGTGCTGGTCCACGAGCTGGCGCACGCCCTCACGGCCCGCATCTATGGATGGCCCACACAGAAGATCGTCCTCAATCTTTGGGGCGGCCACACGCAGTTCGAAAGTTTTACCGCGTCCCCGGGAAGGTCGGTGCTGGTTGCACTGGCCGGTCCCGCAGCGAACTTCCTCCTTGCCGGCGGCGCCTGGCTGGCACTCTACGCGCTCCCGATGGGCAGTGTGGCAGAGATTCTCACCAATATCTTTATGTGGGCCAACTTCCTGATCGCCGTCTTCAACGTGCTTCCCGGGCTGCCGCTCGACGGCGGCAGGCTGGTGGAGTCCGCGGTCTGGAAAGCCACCGGCAGCCAGGCCAAGGGGACGGTGGCCGCCGGATGGGGCGGCAGGATCATCGTCGTCGCCATCGTGGCGTGGTTCGTCCTCCGGCCCGTCCTCGCAGGGGAAGCCCCCGACTTCACCCTACTGATGATCACCGTGCTCGTCAGCAGCTTCCTGTGGATGGGTGCCTCCGCCTCCATCCAGCAGGGGACACTGCGCGGCCGGCTGCCTTTGATCAGCGCCTCCGCCCTGGCGACGCCCGCCGTCGGGCTGCCGGCAACGGCTTCGGTCCGTGATGCGCTGCGCCTGGGCGCAGGAGGACCAGCCGACGTCGTGGTGCAGGGCCCGGACGGCCGGCCACAGGCCGTGGTGGATCCCGCAGCGCTGGCCGAAGTGCCCCCCGCCGCCGCGGACTCCACCTCCGTCACAGCCATCGCGTTTGCGCTGTCTCCAGGCGCCTACGTCCCCGAATGGGCAAAAGGCCAGGAGCTCATCACCTTCCTGTCGCAGGTGGAAGGACGCCACTTCGCGGTGGTCGACCACAACGGCCGCGTCACCGGGCTCCTGACCCAGGAAGCGGTGCTTGCTGCCATCACGGGAAAGCGGCAGCGCCCCGATGGGCGCCCCCAGGGCCAAAACCGGTAGAGTTACCTGCCGGTGTGCATTGCCGCCGCCCAAGCGCGTCATCAACTGACATCCATGCGTGGCGCACCACAGGTTTACAGGAGCGAGGAACATCATGAGCAGCGAAACTGCCGTCAACGAAGCCACGGCAGCCCAGGCCGGTGCCGCCGCGGGCAGCTCGCAGCCGGTAGGCGCGGCCCGTCGCCGCGGCCCCTTCCGGGAAGGGGAACGCGTCCAGCTCACTGACGAACGCGGGCGCATGAACACCATCACCCTCGAAAAGGGCGGGGCGTTCCACACCCACCGCGGTTTCCTGAACCACGACGACATTATCGGCAAGGTCGACGGCTCCGTGGTGGTCAACAACGTGGGCCAGCAATACCAGACCCTGAGGCCCCTGCTGTCCGACTTCGTGCTGTCCATGCCGCGCGGCGCCGCCGTCGTCTATCCCAAGGACGCCGGCCAGATCGTGACCATGGCGGACATTTTCCCCGGCGCGCGCGTCGTCGAAGCCGGTGTTGGCTCCGGTGCCCTCTCCATCTCGCTTCTCCGCGCGGTCGGCGACCAGGGCTACCTGCACTCCTTCGAGCGGCGCCAGGAGTTCGCGGACATCGCCCGCGGCAACGTGGAGACCATCTTTGGCGGCCCGCACCCGGCGTGGCAGGTGTCGCTGGGCGACTTCCAGGAAGAAGTGGTCCGCAGCGAGGCGCCCGGTTCCGTGGACCGCGTGGTGCTGGACATGCTGGCACCCTGGGAATGCCTGGACGCCGTCGCGACAGTCCTGGCACCGGGCGGTGTCTGGATCAATTACGTTGCCACGGTCACGCAGCTTTCCCGCACGGCCGAAGCCATCCGGGCGGACGGCCGGTTCACCGAACCGGACGCCTGGGAGTCCATGGTCCGCGGCTGGCACCTGGAGGGGCTTGCTGTCCGTCCCGACCACCGGATGGTGGCCCACACCGGGTTCCTGCTGGTCACCCGCCGGCTCGCAGACGGCGTCACCGGCATCTCCGTCAAGCGCCGGCCATCGAAGACGGAATTCAACGAAGAGGACGTCAACGCGTGGACGCCCGGGGCAGTGGGGGAGCGGCCGGTGTCCGACAAGAAGCTCCGCCGCGCCGCCCGTGACGCAATCGCCGGCACAAATGTCAAGGACAGCCCGGAGATCACGAACTAGTCCACATTTCGGGAGTCTCCGTCCCTACCTGCCCTCTTGGGACTAATGTCTTAATAGAAGCGCAGGAAGGGGCTGATACTCATGGAGAACCCAAACCAGGACTCCGGACGTACACCGGCAGAGCAGTCTGCCGCCAATGACCTCTCGGTTGCCGACCGCCAGGTCAACATCCTCCGGGACAAACTCAGGCACATCGACCGCCAGTTGGCTGCGGCCACGCAGAACAACACCAAGCTGGTCACCATGCTTGAGACCGCGAAAGCCGAAATCCTCCGGCTGAAGAACGCGTTGGACCAGGAAGGGCAGCCGCCGTACAGCTTCGGCACCATCCTCCAGCTGAACCCCAAACGGCTCCCGGCTCCCGGCAGCAGCGGCCAGGCGGCCACGGAAGAATCGGCAGACATCTTCAACGCCGGCCGGAAAATGCGCGTGGGCATCAGCCCGCTGGTAAACATCAACCAGCTCGCAGTCGGCCAGGAAGTACTCCTCAATGAGGCCCTCCTGATCGTGGCAGGCCTTGGCTATGAGCGGGCGGGTGAACTGGCCACGCTGAAGGAGATGCTGGGCGCGGACCGCGCCCTGGTAGTCGGCCGCGCTGACGAGGAGCGCGTGGTCCGGCTCTCCGGCGCCCTCCTCGAAGAGAAACTCCGGGTGGGCGACGCGCTGTCCATCGATTCCCGGACCGGGTACGCCCTGGAAAAGGTTCCGCGTTCCGAGGTGGAGAACCTGGTCCTGGAAGAAGTTCCGGACATCACCTATGAGGATATCGGCGGCCTGGGCCCCCAGATCGAACAGATCCGCGACGCCGTCGAACTGCCGTTCCTGCACCCTGACCTGTATCGGGAGCACGGCCTCAAGGCACCCAAGGGCATCCTGCTCTACGGCCCGCCGGGCTGCGGCAAGACCCTGATCGCCAAGGCGGTGGCCAATTCGCTGGCCGCCCGCGCCGCCGAGCGTTCCGGCAACGTGGACCTGAAAAGCTACTTCCTTAACATCAAAGGTCCAGAACTGCTGGACAAGTATGTCGGCGAGACCGAGCGGCATATCCGGCTGATCTTCTCGCGGGCCCGCGAAAAGGCGTCGGACGGCAGCCCGGTCGTGGTCTTCTTTGACGAGATGGACTCGCTGTTCCGTACGCGCGGCACCGGCATCTCTTCCGACGTCGAGACCACCATCGTGCCCCAGCTGCTCAGCGAGATCGACGGCGTGGAGCGGCTGGACAACGTCATCGTCATCGGCGCGTCCAACCGTGAAGACATGATTGACCCCGCCATCCTTCGCCCGGGCCGCCTTGACGTGAAAGTCAAGATCCACCGTCCGGATGCCGAAGCCGCGGCCGACATTTTTAACAAGTACATCACCACGGACCTGCCGTTCCACGAGTCCGACCTCGCCGAGCACAACGGTGACGTCCAGGCCACCGTGGATGCGATGGTCCAGCGCACGGTGGAAGCCATGTACTCCACCGACAAATCAAACGAGTTCCTTGAGGTCACCTACGCCAACGGTGATACCGAGATGCTGTACTTCAAGGACTTTAACTCCGGTGCCGTGGTCCAGAACGTTGTGGACCGGGCCAAGAAGTACGCCATCAAGGACCTCCTGACCACCAACCAGAAGGGGCTCCGGATCGAGCACCTGCTGCGCGCCGTGGTGGACGAATTCCGCGAACACGAGGACATGCCCAACACCACCAACCCGGACGACTGGGCACGCATCTCCGGCAAGAAGGGTGAACGCATCACGTACATCCGCACCATTGTCCAGGGCAAGGCCGGGCAGGAGCCGGGCAAGTCGATCGAAACCATGCCCACCACGGGACAGTATCTATGACGGCTGCACCGGAGCCCGCCGCCGGGGGCGCGCTCCCGGTTGGCGGGGCCATGCGGGTCATGGGCGCGGAAACCGAATACGGCATCCACGCCCCGACCGCGCCCTCCGCCAACGCCACGATGATGAGTGCCAGGGTGGTGCAGGCCTACGCCCAGGTCACCCGGCAGCGTGCTGCCGGCGGCGCTGAAACGCGTTGGGACTACACGGATGAGGAGCCGCTGCACGACGCCCGAGGCTGGACCCTGGACCGTGCCGCGGCCCATCCCAGCCAGCTGACCGACCAGCCCCCGGTGCTGGACGCCGAAGCCGTTGCCCTGGCGTATGGCCGGGAGGAACTTGAGCTCGACGGGCAGGACGAGTCGGGGACGCTCCTGATGAACATGGTCCTCGGAAACGGGGCCCGCCTGTACGTTGACCACGCCCACCCGGAATACTCGAGCCCCGAGGTGACCAATCCCCGGGACGCTGTGGTCTGGGACGCCGCAGGCGACCTCGTGGCCCTTGCGGCGGTGCGGCGGCTCGGGGCGGACCCGGACCTTCCCCCGGTGAACCTCTACAAGAACAACACAGACAACAAGTCCGTCTCCTACGGGTCGCACGAAAATTACCTCATGCCGCGCTCCGTCCCGTTCGCGGACATCGTGCGTGGCCTGACCCCGTTTTTCGTCACGCGCCAGATCTTTTGCGGGGCGGGGAGGCTGGGGATCGGGCAGGACAGCTCCACCCCTGGCTACCAGGTCAGCCAGCGCGCTGATTTCTTCGAGGCCGAGGTGGGGCTGGAAACCACGATCCGCCGGCCCATTATCAACACCAGGGACGAACCCCACGCGACCGCGGACAAGTACCGGCGCCTGCACGTCATCATCGGCGATGCCAACCTCAGTCAGGTGTCCAACTACCTGAAGTTCGGGACCACGGCGATGGTGCTGAGCCTGATCGAGGCGGGCCTGGCGCCCAAGGTGGAGGTCTACGAACCCGTCCACGCCCTCCAGGCCGTAAGCCACGACACGTCGCTCACCGCAAAACTGCGGCTGCTGGACGGCCGGCGGGTCACGGCGCTGGACCTGCAGTGGATGTACCATGAGGCCGCGGCGAAGCTCGCCCAGGATACGGGTGTGGGCGACGCCGTGGACGGCGACGGCCACACGCACGATGTCCTGGAACGCTGGGCAACCGTCCTCACCCAGCTCGACAGCAACCGGGCCGCTGCCGCCGGCTCCGTTGAATGGCTTGCCAAGCTCTCGCTGCTGGACGGTTACCGCCAGCGCGACAACCTCGACTGGAACGATGCCCGCCTGGGACTGGTGGACCTGCAATGGGCGGACATCCGGCCGGAAAAAGGCCTGTACTACCGCCTGCTCGCCAGGGACAGGATGCAGCGGATCGTCGACGACGGCGCTATCGCCGCCGCGGTGGGCGAACCGCCGTCGGACACGCGTGCGTTCTTCCGCGGCAAGTGCATCAGCAGCTTCGGCAAGGACGTGGTGGGGGCAAGCTGGGACTCGGTCATCTTCGACGTGCCCGGGTACGGCCGGCTGCAGCGCGTGCCCACCCGCGAGCCCCTGAGGGGAACGAAAGCCCTGACCGGCCCGTTGTTTGAACGCTATCGGGAAGCCGGCCCCTTCCTCGGGGAGCTCCTGGGACACAACACCGCTCCGCCTGCGGCGTAAACCGCCCCGGAAGGCCGCTGCCGTGGCAGGATTGGCATATCGGAGGATCCGCCGGATCCAATGACTGATCAAGGGAGGGATAACAATGGCAGGCCAGGAGCAGCAGCAGCCGCATTCACGCGACAGCCAGGTCGACGAGGACATTCCTGAGGCGCCGCCCGCACCGCCCGAAGCGCAGGCTTCGGCGTCGACAGAAGGCGTGGACGATCTCCTCGATGAAATCGACGGCGTCCTTGAATCAAACGCCGAAGAGTTCGTCCGTGCATTCGTCCAAAAAGGCGGCCAGTAACCCGGGCCGAAGGGTGGCGGAAGCCCCGGACGGCCGGATCTGTGCCGATGTTGAAGTTCTACATCCAAGGAGTGCATGAGTGCAGGAAGCAACCGCCAACCAGGTAGCCGCCAACGCCACCTCGTCCTTTACTGAACACCTGCAGCGGGACCGGCCCGAACTTCTGCCGTTCAACCGGTCCCCCCAGGGCGGCGCGTCAGCCGCCGCCCCGCTACAGGTCCCGCATGCCACCACGATCGTCGCAATGAGCTACGACGGCGGCGTGCTGATGGCAGGGGACCGGCGCGCCACCATGGGCAACGTCATCGCCAGCAGGCACATCGAAAAGGTGTTCCCGGCCGACCGGTTCTCGGTGCTGGGCATCGCGGGTACCGCCGGCATTGCCATTGACCTGACGCGGTTGTTCCAGGTTGAGCTTGAGCACTACGAAAAAATTGAGGGCACGCTCCTCAGCCTTGAAGGCAAGGCCAACCGGCTCGGCGCGATGATCCGCGGAAACCTTCCGCTGGCCCTGCAGGGACTGGCGGTCGTCCCCCTCTTCGCCGGGTTCGACACCAGCGCCGGCGTGGGCAGGCTCTTCTCCTACGATGTGACCGGCGGCAGGTACGAGGAACACGAGCACCACACGGTGGGATCCGGTTCCGTCTTCGCCCGCGGAGCCCTCAAGAAACTTTGGCGCCCCAACTTGAGCGCAGCCGAGGCGCTGGCTGTCGCCGTCGAATCCCTGTACGACGCAGCCGACGACGATTCAGCCACCGGCGGTCCCGACACCGTCCGGCAGTTGTGGCCTGTTGTCTACACGGTGGACAGCTCCGGTGCCCGCCGGGTTCCCGAGCCCGAACTCGCGGCCGCGGCCCGGAACGTCATCGAAGCCCGCACCATCGCCGGACGGGAGGCCTGAGATGACACAGCAGTTCTACGTATCGCCCGAGCAGCTGATGAAGGACCGTGCGGACTTCGCACGGAAAGGCATCGCCCGCGGCCGGTCGGTCGTTGTCATCAGCTGCGCCGACGGCATCGCCCTCGTCGCGGAAAACCCCTCACCGTCGCTCCACAAAATCGGGGAGATCTATGACAAGATCGCCTTCGCCGCCGTCGGCAAATACAACGAGTTCGAAAGCCTGCGCCAGGCAGGAGTCAGGTACGCCGACGTCCGGGGCTACTCGTACGACCGGGAGGATGTCACCGCCCGGGGCCTGGCCAGCGTCTACGCCCAGAGCCTGGGAGCCGTGTTCACGGCGGAACAGAAACCCTTCGAAGTGGAACTGGCGGTGGCAGAGGTGGGTGCCACCCAGGAAGAGGACCACCTCTACCGCCTGACCTTCGACGGCTCCATCGCCGACGAGCACAGCTTTGTGGTTATGGGCGGGCAGGCGGAAAAGGTTTCTTCCGCCATTGAGGGAGGCTGGCGGAGCACGCTCAGCTTCTCCGAGGCCGTCCGGCTGGCACTGACAGGCCTGGCGCCGGCACCCGGATCAGAAGAAGAGGCCAAGGCATTGCCGGCAAGGGCGCTGGAAGTTGCAGTCCTGGACAGGATGTCCGAAAGTGCACGCGGTACGAGGCGTGCCTTTCGCCGGCTGAATGACGCGGACATCACCGCACTGCTGGCCTAGGAGGAGAGATGGACAAGAGAATCTTCGGCATTGAGACCGAGTTCGGAATCTCGTATTCGAGCCCCGACTCGAGGCCCCTTGCACCGGAAGAGGTCGCCCGGTACCTGTTCCGCAAGGTTGTCAGCTGGGGCCGCTCGTCCAATGTTTTCCTCACCAACGGCTCCCGGCTGTACCTGGACGTGGGGTCCCACCCCGAGTACGCCACCGCCGAGTGTGACGACCTCGCCCAGCTCATCGCCCACGACCGCGCCGGCGAGCTCATCCTGGACGACCTCGTTGACGAGGCGCAGGCAAGGCTGGCCGCCGAAGGGTTCAACGGCACGGTGTACCTGTTCAAGAACAACACTGACTCCGCCGGAAACTCCTACGGCAGCCACGAAAACTACCTCATTCCGCGCCGGGGTGAATTCTCCCGACTGGCCGAGATCCTGATTCCCTTCCTGGTCACCCGGCAGCTGATCGCCGGAGCAGGGAAGATCCTCAAGACCCCGCACGGCGCGACGTACGCCTTCTCCCAGCGTGCAGACCACATTTGGGAAGGTGTCTCCTCCGCCACCACCCGGTCCCGCCCCATCATCAATACCCGGGATGAACCGCACGCCGACGCGGAGTTCTACCGCCGGCTTCACGTCATCGTGGGCGATTCCAACATGTCCGAGGCCACCGCCCTGATGAAGGTGGGCACTGTGGATCTTGTGCTGCGCATGATCGAGGCGGGCGTCATCATGCGCGACATGCGGATGGAAAACCCAATCCGCAGCATTAGGGAAATCTCGCACGACCTCAGCGGCAGGGCCCTTGTCCGCCTCGCAAACGGGCGGCAGCTCACCGCCTTGGAGATCCAGCAGGAGTACCTGACCAAAGTCACGGCCTTCGTCAAAGAGAACGGAGCGCACAACCAGCACGTCCCGCTGATCCTGGACCTTTGGGAGCGGACCCTCAAAGCCATCGAAAGCGGCGACTCGCGGGGAATCGACACCGAGATTGACTGGGCGATCAAGAAAAAGCTCATGGACAATTACCGTGAACGCCACGGCCTCGGCCTGGACGCGCCACGGATCGCGCAGCTGGACCTGACCTACCACGACATTTCGCGCAGCCGCGGCCTGTACTACCTCCTGCAGTCGCGCGGCGCCGTCCGGCGGATCGTCGACGACACCGTCATCAAGGACGCCGTCGACGCCCCGCCGCAGACCACCCGTGCAAAACTCCGCGGAGACTTCGTCAGGCGGGCGCAGGAACTCGGCCGGGACTACACGGTGGACTGGGTGCACCTCAAGCTCAACGACCGGGCCCACCAGACCATCCTGTGCAAGGACCCGTTCCGCAGCGTCGACGACCGCGTGGATGCGCTGCTGGACTCTATGGGCTGACTCCCAGCTTCAGGGGCTATTCTGGATGAGGCCCTTTTACGGGCCTGCCGCGATTCCGGCCGCCGTCGTGCGGACCATCGCATCCATCCTGCCCCGACGAAAGTTTCTTCTACGTGCGCCGACTACTAGCAATCCTTCTTCCCGGTCTGCTGCTGCTCACCGCCTGCGGGGGTTCCACCGCCGCGCCGGAACCGACCAGCCAGTCCGCCGGTGAGACTGCAAAGTTCGACTCCCTAAAACTGACCGACAACGGGGACAAGAAGGCTCCCGGCGTTGAGTTCACCAAGCCGCTGGAAGTGGCCGAACCAACCATCAAGGTTGTCAGTGAGGGCAGCGGCGAGACTGTCAAGGCGAACCAGATCGCCAACATCTCGGTCCTGGCGCTGAACGGTACTGACGGGTCCACCCTCGAGGATACGTACCCGAACGAACCGGAACCCCTTGAACTCAACGAAGAATTGAAGACCAGCAGCGAGGTCATCTATAACGCGTTCGTGGGCGCCAAAGTGGGGTCAAGCCTGGCCCTCGCGGTTCCGGGACAGGCCGCCGCCGAAGGCGCCGAAGCCCAGCCCACCCAGCTGCTGGTGATCAAGGTGCTGTCCGCCACGGACGTTACCCCGGCGCTCGAGAAGCCCGAGGGCGAAACCGTAACCCCGCCGGCCGGTCTGCCAACCGTGACCGAGAAGGACGGTGTCCCCGAGATCAACGTCGAAGGCGTGGCCGCTCCCACCGGACTCGTGTCCCAGGACCTCATCAAGGGCACCGGCGCCACCGTCAAGGAATCCGACACGCTGACCGTCAACTACGTTGGCGTGAACCTTGTGGGCGGAACCAAGTTTGACTCCAGCTTCGACCGCGGCGAACCGGCCAGCTTCCCCCTGACAGGCGTCATCAAGGGCTGGACGCAGGGCCTGGCCGGCAAGACTGTCGGCTCCCGCGTCCTGCTGGTGATCCCCAAGGATCTGGCCTACGGTGAAGCCGGCCAGGGCGAAGCCAAGGGCGACCTGGTCTTCGTAGTGGACATCCTCGGCGCCAAGTAGCCAGACTTACATCCAGGCCGCGGCCTCCGCGGTACCCACAGCAGCACCCCCATAAAGGAGCAACCATGTCATTTGGACAGCGTGAATTCGACCGCCAGAAGCCCGAAATCGACTTCCCGGAAGGCGATGTGCCCACCGAGCTGGTCATCAAGGACCTCATCGACGGTGATGGCCGCGAAGCCAAGGCCGGCGACACCGTTTCCACCCACTACGTCGGTGTCGCATGGTCCACGGGTGAAGAGTTCGACGCCTCCTGGGGCCGCGGGGCGCCCCTGGACTTCCGCGTGGGGGTGGGCCAGGTCATCCAGGGCTGGGACCAGGGCCTCCTCGGCATGAAGGTCGGCGGCCGCCGCCGCCTGGAAATTCCCTCCGAGCTTGCCTACGGCTCCCGTGGCGCGGGCGGGGCCATCAAGCCGAATGAGGCCCTGATCTTCGTCGTCGACCTCGTGGGCATCCGCTAGACCCTTCGATAGGGCGCCATCGGCAACCCATGGCGCCACAGCGATGGCGCCACAGCGGCAAGCGCGGCAACATACGGACGTCCGTTCCGGTTGTTGCCGCGCTTTCTGCGTTCGGCGCGGAATTTAGTAACGTAACCAGAGTGTCCGCATCCCGCACTGAACGACTCCTCAATCTGCTGATCGCGCTCCTGAACACCCGGTATGGACTGCGCCGCAGCGAATTGCGGGAGAAGGTCTATCACGACAGTTCCGGCAATGATGTCGCCTTCGGCCGGATGTTCGAACGTGACAAGAACGACCTCCGCAACTTTGGCTTCGAGGTGGAAACCCTGACCGACCTGGGCTGGAGCGAGGACGACCCCGCCACCACCCGCTACCGGATCGGCAAGGAGTCCAACCGCCTGCCCGATGTCCACCTCGATCCGGAAGAGTGGACGGTGCTGCTGTTGGCGTCGCAACTGTGGGAGCGCGCCGCCCTGGGCACGGCAGCCCAGAGCGCCCTTCGGAAGCTGCAGGCGTCCGGACGGATGGCCGAGGTCGAACTCCCGGCCGGCCTCCAGCCCCGGATCAAACCGGCGGGACAGGCCTTCGACGACCTGGTGGCAGCCATGCACTCCCGGCATCCGGTCACGTTCTCGTACCTTGCCGGCAGCACCGGCAAGGAAGAACAACGCACCGTGGAACCCTGGGGCCTGGGCAGCAGGTTCGGCCAGTGGTACCTGGTGGGCTACGACAAGGCGCGCCAGGCACCCCGGCATTTCCGCCTCTCCCGCATCACAAGTGCGGTGGCCACCTTGGACAAGCAGCAGTACACGCCCCCGGCGGACTTCAACATCCGCCAGGAACTGGCCCGCCTCCCCGAACTGCCGCTCCGCACCGCCGTCGTGGATGTCCGGAAGGGCCGCCTGCTCGCCCTGCGGCGGCGCGCTATCCAGGCCGCCGCGGACGCCCAGGATCCACCGGCGGCACTGGATGCCGGAGACGACCGGATCAGGGTGCATTACCGGGACCCGGAAATCCTGGCCGAAGAACTGGCCTCCTACGGTCCTCATGCCCTCGCCGTCGCGCCGGACGGGCTGGTTGCCGCCGTTGCGCGGCGGCTTCGCGCCGCCGCCGAATTCAGCGGCGCCCCGGTACCGGACTACGCCTTCGCCCCCGCCAAGACCCGGCCGGCCCGTCCCAAGACCTCCGAGGAGCAGCTCAAGCGGATGCTCCAGCTGGTTCCCTTCCTCGTCCACAACCAGGGCCTGCACATCCAGGACGTCGCTGACCGTTTCGGAGTGACCAGGGGCGAGCTTGAGGACGACCTGCGCATCCTCATCTGCTCCGGCCTGCCCGAGGGCTATCCCGACGACCTCCTGGACATCCAGTGGGAGAACGACCACGTCTTCATCACCCAGGACCTGGACCTCAACAGGCCCGTCCGGTTCACGGTCGAGGAAGCCTGCGCCCTGCTGACGGGCCTGGAGACCTTGAACGGACTGCCGGGCCTCGCCGAGGGAGGTGCACTGGAATCGGTGACCCTGAAGCTCCTGGCCGCGGCGGGCGAAGAAGGGCTGCGCGCCGCCTCCCTCGCAGGGCCGCACATGGAACCGTCGGACGACGCCGTCCACGCCACGGTCCGGGAAGCCATCCAATCGCGTTCGCAGCTCCACCTGGCGTACCTGTCCCCGCAGCGGGATGCCGTGACCGAACGGGACGTCGACCCGTTGCGGCTCTATTCGCTGGACAACACCTGGTATTTCGAGGCGTACTGCCACCTCGTTGCCGGACTCCGGAACTTCCGCCTGGACCGCGTCCAGGCAGTCCATGCAAACGGCAAGCCCGCAGCCGAGGGGAGCACGCCCGCCGGGGGAGTGCCGGCCAAGCTCTTCACAGCGAACGACGACGACACCACCATCCTCGTCCAGCTCACCCGCCAGGGCCGGGGACTCGCGGATGACTACTATGCCGAGCGGACAGCTGAGCTCCCCGACGGCGGCCTCGTCGCCGAGATCCGGTTCGGTAACACGGCCTGGCTGCCGATGTTCGTGGCCCAGCACGGCGGCGCCGCCCGGATCATCACCCCCGCCGGCCTGGCGGAACAGGCACGGACCTGGCTCGACAAGGCACTGGACCGGTACGGCGGTTAGACTTCTCAGCATGCCTTGGTGGTCCTGGATCCTGTTGTGGGTGGCGCTCGTCTCCCTGTCCCTGCTGTTCTACGTCCTCCTGGGCATCCGCCTCTTCCGCCAGTTCATGGCAACGGTCAAGGACCTCGGAGCGGCGGGCGAAAGGCTGGGACAGCTGGGGCCTTTCCAGGAGCACGCTGATCCACTGGAACCCGGGAATCCGCTGCCCGGCTCCGCGGTTTTTGCCTCACCCGCGCGCATGCGACATGATTACGAGGCATCCACATCAGCGCGGCGGGAAGAACGCCGCCGCCGGAGGGTCCAGCGCAAAGCGGACCGGGGCCAGCCGCAGGCACTCGGGGATCTCGACTTCACATAGAAGTAGGATGTATTTAGAGGAAAGGATTTCCCATGGGAAGACTCTTTGATGGCCCCTGGCCCATCGTCATTATCATCATCGTCGCTTTGCTTCTCTTTGCCGCGCCCAAGCTGCCGGCCATGGCACGCAGCCTCGGGCAGTCCATGCGGATCATCAAGTCCGAGGTCAAGGAAATGAAGAACGACGGCAAGACCGACACCACCGACGCCTCCGGGCCGGTGGAGGGCACCATCGTGAACCACCCCAAGGCGAAGCCCGGCGAGCCGACCGACGGCACTGACGTTCCGCCGTCAAACCGCGCCTGACCCCCAGTGGCACTGTCGCGGGCCCGTAAAGCCAACCCTGAGGGGCGCATGTCCCTGTGGGACCACCTCAAGGAACTCAAGAACCGGCTGATCAAGTCGGCCATTGGCGTTGTCCTGGGCGGCATCGGGGGCTGGATACTTTACGATCCGCTGTTGAAGGCGCTGGCCGACCCGGTCAACCGTATTTCGGACCAGACCGGGGGGTTGGCGGCCATCAATTTCGGGACGATCGCGTCACCTTTCGACTTCAAGCTGCAGATGTCGCTCCTGATCGGTGCCGTGATCTCCAGCCCCATCTGGATCTACCAGCTGTGGGCGTTCATCACCCCCGGCCTCACCTCCAAGGAACGCCGGTACACGCTGGGGTACATGGCGGCCGCCGTGCCGCTTTTCCTTGCCGGTATTTATGCCGGCTGGCTGGTTGTGCCGCAGGTGGTCCATGCACTGACCCAGTTCACCCCGGACGGTTCCTCCAGCGTCATTGACGCGCGGACCTACATCGAGTTCGTCACGCGCATGGTCCTCGTCCTGGGCGTCGCCTTCCTGGTGCCGGTGGTGCTGGTGGGCGTGAATATGGCCGGTGTGATATCCGGCCGGACCATCCTCAAAGCCTGGCGGATCACGGTCTTCCTGGTCTTTGTCCTGGCCGCGATCGCCGCCCCCGGCGCAGACGCCATCTCCATGTTCATGCTGGCCGGCCCGCTGCTGGTCCTGTTCTTCGCCGCGATCGGCATCTGCCTGATGAACGACAAACGCCGTGCCCGCCGCGAAGCCAAGAGGTCCGCCGAGACTGAGGCGACCGCGGACATCGCCACCCCGAGCAGTGAACTGAAGAACCTCTAGGCTCCCAGTAGGCTTGGTCTATGTCCTCAAATACCGGGCCGTTTCCAGCAGGTCCATCCTCCAGCGGACCCTTCTCCACAGGACCCTTTTCGACGGGCCCCAGTGATCCTGAAGAGCTTTCGCCGGCCGAAAGGTACCGGGCCAGCGCCGAGCGCAGGGCTGAGGCCGCCACAGATCTCGGAGCCTTCATCCGTACCCTGGACTTCGAGCTCGACGACTTCCAGAAACAGGCGTGCCGTTCCCTGCAGGACGGCAGGGGAGTGCTGGTGGCCGCCCCCACGGGCGCCGGAAAAACGATAGTCGGCGAGTTCGCCATTTACCTGGCGCTCAACCGCGGCCTTAAGGCCTTCTACACCACTCCCATCAAGGCCCTGAGCAACCAGAAATTCACCGAACTCGGCGACAAGTACGGTACGGACAACGTTGGCCTGCTGACCGGTGACACCAGCATCAACGGTGACGCACCCGTCGTCGTCATGACCACCGAAGTGCTGCGGAACATGCTGTACGCGGATTCGGCCACCCTCGACGACCTCGGCTACGTGGTGATGGATGAGGTGCACTATCTCGCGGACCGTTTCCGCGGCGCTGTGTGGGAGGAAGTGATCATCCACCTGCCGAGCGAGGTGCAAGTTGTCTCGCTTAGCGCCACGGTCTCCAACGCCGAGGAGTTCGGCGCCTGGCTGGACACTGTGCGCGGCGACACCGACATCATCGTGTCCGAGCACAGGCCGGTACCCCTGTGGCAGCACGTTATGGTGGGCAGGCAGATCATGGACCTGTTCGCCGGGGAAACCACCTTTGACGAGATCGCCCCGCCCGTCGACGCCGACGACCCGCGGCAGGCTCCGAAGCCGCACAACTCCGCACAAGGCCGCGGCTTCGACGTCAACCCCGACCTGCTGACCGTGGCGCGCAGCGAGAGCCAGCACAGTTTCCGGAGCAGGCCAGGGCCAGGGGGCCGCGGCCAGCGCGGACGCCGCGGCAATGACCGGCCTGCGCGCGGGGCGGAGCAGACAGGGGTTCGCCGGGCCAGCAGGCCCCAGGTCATCGCAAGCCTTGACCGGATGGACCTGCTGCCTGCCATCACCTTTATCTTTTCCCGGGCGGGCTGCGACGCGGCCGTCGCACAGTGCGTTGCATCGGGGCTCTGGCTGACCACTGAAAAAGAGCAGCGGATCATCGCCCAGCGGGTTGACGAGGCAGGGCACGACATTCCGCCGGACGACCTCGATGTCCTGGGTTTCTGGACATGGCGGGACGGGCTGCTCCGCGGCTTCGCGGCCCACCACGCAGGCATGCTCCCCACCTTCAAGGAGGTCGTGGAGAAGCTGTTCGTCGACGGCCTGGTCAAGGCCGTGTTCGCCACCGAGACCCTGGCCCTTGGCGTCAACATGCCGGCCCGGTCCGTGGTCCTCGAGAAGCTCGACAAGTTCAACGGCGAAGCCCACGTGGACATCACCGCCGGCGAATACACCCAGCTGACCGGCAGGGCAGGACGGCGCGGCATCGACGTCGAAGGCCACGCCGTGGTGTTGTGGCAGCCCGGCACCGACCCCACCGCCGTGGCGGGCCTGGCGTCCCGGCGCACCTACCCTTTGAATTCCAGTTTCCGTCCCACCTACAACATGAGCATCAACCTGCTGGCCCAGTTCGGCCGTGCGCGGGCACGGGAAATCCTTGAGTCCTCGTTCGCCCAGTTCCAGGCCGACCGGTCCGTGGTGGGACTTGCCCGGCAGGTCCGCAGCCGTGAGGAATCCCTGGCCGGATACGCCAAGTCCATGACGTGTCACCTGGGCGACTTCACGGAGTACGCCCGGCTGCGGCGGGAACTGTCCGACGCCGAGAACGCGGCATCCAGGACCAAGTCCCGGGCGCGGAAGTCGCTCAGCGATGACTCCTTGGCCAGGCTATTGCCCGGGGACGTGGTGCAGGTCCCCGGCGGCAGGGCGCCGGGGCCGGCGATCGTCCTCAGCTCGGACCACAGCAGCCGGGAACCCCGTCCCGCAGTCCTGACGCTGGACAACCAGCTCCGCAGGATCAGCACCGACGATCTCGAAGGTCCGATCGCCCCTGTCACCAGGATCAGGATCCCCAAGTCGTTCAACGCCAAGGTACCCAAGTCGCGCAGGGATTTGGCCTCCTCCGCCCGCAACGCACTCCGGGAAAACCGGCCACCTGCCCCCGGGCACAACCGGAACAACGACTTCGGCCGGGCCGCGGCAATGCCCAACCAGGAAAAGCGCATCGCCGACCTGCGCCGTGCCCTGCGCGCACACCCGTGCCACGGATGCAGCGAACGGGAAGACCACGCCCGCTGGTCGGAACGCTGGTGGAAGCTTCGGCGCGAAACGGACGGGCTGGTCCGGCAGATCCAGGGCCGCACCAACACCATCGCCAAAACCTTCGACCGGGTGTGCGACGTCCTGTCCGCCTACGGCTACCTTGAAGACGCCGGGGACGGCCGGCTGCTCATCAGCCCCGACGGCCAGCGGCTGCGCCGGATCTACGGCGAGAAGGACCTGCTGATTTCCCAGTCCCTGCGGCTTGGCGCCTTCGACGACCTGGACGCCGTCGAAGTGGCAGCCCTGGCCAGCGTCCTGGTGTTCCAGGCGAAGCGCGAGGACCGGGGGCTGAGGCCACGGATGCCCAGCATTTCGCTCGAGACATCGGTGGACATCGTCGTCCGGGAGTGGTCAGCGCTCGAGGACGTGGAAGAGGAGAACAAGCTGCCACTGACCGGTGAGCCGGAACTCGGGCTGGTGTGGCCTCTGTACAAGTGGGCGCGTGGCCGCCACCTGCAGGACGTCCTGAGCGGCACCGACCTCGCCGCCGGCGACTTCGTCCGCTGGGTCAAGCAGGTGGTTGACCTGCTGGACCAGCTGGCCAAGATTCCGGGCCTCGAACCACGCCTGGCCCGGCTGTGCGCCGAAGCCATTTCGCTGATCCGCCGCGGCGTTGTCGCTTATTCCTCCGTACTTTAGCCCGGCGCCCCGCCGGTCCGACCACCATCCAGGAGCCCTGCCCCGCATGACCCATCCCGGTCCCGCTTCACCGTCCCGCCCCAAACCTGTCCTGTACCGCAACGGCTCTGTTTATACCGCTGCGGACCCCTTCGCCACGGCCATGCTCGTGGATGGCGACACCGTGGCGTGGGTGGGTTCGGAGCAGGCAGCCTCCTCGATCGCTGATGAGTCGATGGACATCATCGACCTGCGGGGTGCACTTGTCACTCCCGGCTTCGTGGACTCGCACATGCACCTCACCGAGACAGGCATCGCCCTGGACTCGCTGCAGCTGCGAAAGGCCACGTCCGCCCGGGAGCTGCTCGACGCCGTCGCTTCCGCCCGAGGTGACGGCCCCGTCCTGGGCCACGGCTGGGATGAGACCACCTGGGCCGATCCCACCTTGCCCGCAGCGGCGGAACTGGAGCGTGCGGCGGCCGGGCGGCCCGTCTACCTGGCCAGGGTCGATGTGCACTCGGCGCTTGTGTCGCCCTCGCTGGCGCAAGCGGCCGGCCTGGCCGGCCAGGACGGGTT
>NZ_BAAHNO010000031.1:0-68983 GCF_054656615.1 Arthrobacter sp. AD-310
GCCTGCTGCGCCTGGTGTTGAGGTTTCGTCGGTGAGTGGGAAGCCGAGGAAGCCTGCGGGTCCGCCGAGTTGGAGGTAGTGTCCGCGGATTGCGCCGTGTACTTCGTGGGGTCCGGTGGCGGTGCTGAAGTAGATCGCGCCGCCGGTGAAGTTGTTGTATCGGCCTGCTGCGCCTGGTGTTGAGGTTTCGTCGGTGAGTGGGAAGCCGAGGAAGCCTGCGGGTCCGCCGAGTTGGAGGTAGTGTCCGCGGATTGCGCCGTGCACTTCGTGGGCGCCGGTGGCGGTGCTGAAGTAGATCGTCCCGCCGGTATAGTCCTGGGCGCGGCCCCCGGCGATGTCGTACGGGCTGCCGACTGGCGTGCCAAGGAACGATGCGCTGCCGCCGAGTTGCCCGTAGTGTTCGACGATCGCGTCGTCGCCAACCTGCTGGACCATTAGTGACGCCGGAAGGCTCTGTTGCGTAACTGCCGCTGATGCGGAAGCGGGCGGCCCCAGGCTCCCGCCGAGGGCGAGGGCCACGGCTGTTACAAGGATGGCGGATCGAGACCGGCGCATTGCTACCCCTTCGTGGTGACCGAGACATGCGAGCCTTGATCGTGACGCTACGCCCGAGGGGCATGCCCGGGCAGGGCCAGAGGTCCCGAACCGCATCCGGATCACCAGCGACGCGGGGCAGCCGGGGGGGCTGCCAGTCTTCCTACTTCAGGAACTTCGACGTCCGGCGGTCTGCGAGGATCTTTCCCTTCGTTTGGCAGGTTGGGCAATACTGCAGGGCCGTGTCGGCAAAGGACACCTCCCGGACGGTGTCGCCGCACACCGGGCAGGGCAGGCCCGTCCTTGCATGGACACGCATGTGGCTGCGCTTGACGTCCTTGAGGTCTTTGGGCGGTTTCCCGGCTGCTTCTGCCAGCGCTTCGCCCAGCACGCTGTGGATGGCGTCGTACAGGACCTGCACCGTCTCCCGGTCCAGTGATTTTGCCGTCGCGAACGGCGAGATGCGCGCCGCGTGCAGGATCTCGTCGCTGTACGCGTTGCCGATTCCGGCGATGACGCTCTGGCTGCGCAGAAGTCCCTTGATCTGCTGCGAACTCCCGGCCAGGATTTCGGCCAGCATGCCGGCGTCGAACGCGTCCGTAAACGGGTCCGGGCCCAGCGTGGCGATGCCGGGGACCTCCTGCGGATCATGCACGACGTACACGGCCAGGCTCTTTTTGGTGCCCGCCTCCGTGAGGTCGAAGCCCCTGGGACCGTCGGGGCCGGTGAAGGCGCAGCGGACCGCGATGAGCCCTTTGCCCATCTTCAGTTGGCTGTCCGCCGGGGAATCGGTGAAGCGGAGCCAGCCGGCGCGGGCCAGGTGGAACACCAGGGAGATGCCGTCCGTGTCGATGCTGATGAACTTGCCGAAACGCCGGACGCCGGTCACGGTCCGGCCCTCAAGGGCGTTGTACGGCGGGTCCGCCGTCTTCAGGACGGCGAAGGAGACGATCTGCAGTTTGGCCACCACGGTTCCCCGCAGTTGCTCGTCCAGGAACCGGGCCAGGCCGGCTACCTCGGGAAGTTCGGGCATGGCTTACCTGCCGTTCCCGGTGCGGCCTGCAGCAGTGCGCGCGCTCATGGGTCCCATCTTGTCAGAAACCCCGGTGGACGCCCTGCCGGATGTGCCTATACTTTCAGCGGCGGTCTGTTTCCGGGCCCCGAGTCCAAGGTGTTTGACCAGATGAAAGGCCCCCTATGAGCAACATTCCCGAAGACCTGTCCTACACCGCCGAACACGAATGGGTTTCCGCTCCCAATGCCGACGGCGTTGTACGCGTGGGCATCACCGATTTCGCCCAGGACGCGCTTGGGGATGTTGTCTACGCCCAGATGCCCGAAGTCGGCACCAAGATTACGGCGAACGAAGTTGTGGGCGAGGTTGAGTCCACCAAGAGCGTCAGCGACATCTACGCCCCCGTGTCCGGTGAAGTCGTGGCCCGCAACGAGTCCCTGGACACCGATTCGGCCCTGATCAACACCGATCCCTACGGCGACGGCTGGCTGATCGAGGTCAAACTGGCGGAAGCGGACGCTGTCGACTCGCTGCTCAGTGCATCGGAGTACGAACAACAGGTAGGCTAAAGCTAACCGGTACATCCGGTCCGGCTCCGCGTCGCAGGCACGACGTCTTCGCATGTCAGAGCCGGATGGGGAGCCGGTGCCGGACCTGCCGGGCAGGACCGGAGGGGAAACGTTGGCTGCAGCCCCAGGGGCTGCAGCGGGAAGAGGAGGAATCCATGGCTCGCCACACACAGAACCCTGCCGACGGGGAATACGGCGCGGGTGCGGCTAAGGCGTCCGAGACCACCTCCATCCATCTCACCCCGGTCCGGGATGAACCCACCATCGCGCCCAAGCTCTCCTCGGAGGAGCGTAACTCGGTGGAGGCGCTGCCGGCCGGATCGGCGCTGCTGGTTGCCCACAGCGGACCGAACGCCGGTGCCCGCTTCCTGCTCGACTCCGACGTCACCACCGCCGGACGCCACCCGGATGCCGACATCTTCCTGGACGACGTCACCGTCTCACGCCGGCACGTCGAATTTCGGCGGACCGCCCACAGCTTCGAGGTGGTGGACAAGAACAGCCTCAACGGGACCTACGTCAACCACGACCGCGTTGATGCCGTGGAGCTCAAGTCCGGCAGCGAAGTGCAGATCGGCAAGTTCCGCCTCACCTTCTACCTGAGCCCTGCCAGCGCTGCAGGCCGCGGCTGAACCGGGGACCGCTGCCTGTGGCAATGGCACAACCCGAACGCCGGGGACCCCAGGTCCTCAACATTGGCGAAGTCCTCGCGCAACTCAGCGCCGACTTTCCAGGCATGACCGCGTCCAAAATCAGGTTCCTGGAGGAGAAGGGGCTCATCAATCCGCGCCGCACCCCTGCGGGGTACAGGCAGTACTCCGACGGCGACGTGGAGCGCCTGCGGTTCGTCCTCGCCCTGCAGCGGGACCAGTACCTTCCGCTGAAGGTCATCAAGGACTACCTGGACGCAATCGACAGGGGAGAGCGGCCGGAGAACCTGCCACCCGGCGTCGTGGTGTCCCCGCGCATCGTCTCGGACGAGCTGGCTGCCGAGCTCCAGAACCGCGGGCGCAAGCTCACCGAAGAACAGCTGCGGACCGAATCGGGTGCCAGTGTTCCGCTGCTCAAGGCGCTGCTGGACTTCGGGCTGATCAGCCACAGCAACGGCACCTTTGACGAGCATGCCCTCCAGGTGGCCCGCGCCTGCGTCCAGCTGGAGAGCCATGGCCTGGAGCCCCGGCACCTTCGCCCGTTCCAGGCTGCCGCCGAACGCGAGTTCGGCCTGGTGGAACGGGCCGTGGCGCCCCTTGCCTCCCGGAAGGACTCCGCGTCCCAGGCCCGGGCCGCGGAGGCCGCCCGTGAAATCAGCGACCTCTGCCTCACCCTGCACCGTGCCCTGGTGCAGGACCACATCTCACGCATGGACATCTGATGATTGAAGTCGAGATTGTAGGCGTTCGGATCGAACTGCCTTCCAACCAGCCCCTGGTCCTGCTGCGCGAGATGCACGGCGAACGCCACGTGCCGATCTGGATCGGTACACCGGAGGCCAGCGCCATCGCCCTGGCGCAGCAGGGCGTGGTCCCGCCGCGTCCCATGACGCACGACCTCCTGGTGGACGTCGTGGAGTCCCTGGGCCATTCGGTGGTCAGCGTGAACATTGTGGCCGTGGAAGACAACATCTTCTACGGGCAGCTCCAGTTCGAAAACGGCACCACCGTCAGCTCGCGCGCCTCCGATGCCCTCGCCGTCGCGCTGCGGGCAAAGTGCCGCATTTGGTGTGCCGATTCCGTGATGGACGAGGCGGGCGTCCGGATCACCGAACACGACGAGGGCGAGGATACCGAGCCCGGCCCCACCGTGGACGAGGAACGTGAACTGCGGCGTTTCCGGGAATTCCTTGACGACGTGGAGCCCGAGGACTTCGACGGCTGAGATCACGTTAAGGTTGCAGTTGAGGTTGAAACTTTCGACACGCCTGCCAAAACCCTCAGGGTCTTTGACCTTGGGACCGGCCACCCTTAACGTCGAAGTATAGAGTTCCCATTGCTTACGGCAGCCGCGCAAGTCACACTGGAAAGTGCGCCCCGCGATAATTACATGCATGGTCTTCGTACCAAGGCTGCTGCAGGTGTTCCCCGGGAGCGCATGACAAGGAGGATCCAGGTGAGTCCCAAAGGCGAAGCAGGCGGGCTGAAACAGCCCACGGCTGGTGTTGCTGTGCCCGCGAGCGGTGCCCAGGGCCTCCTGTTTACCGAAGACCTTCCCGTTCTCGACGAGGACGCCGGGTACCGTGGACCTACTGCCTGCAAGGCAGCCGGCATCACCTACCGGCAGCTGGACTACTGGGCACGGACCGGCCTCGTGGAACCTGCCGTCCGCGGCGCTGCAGGCTCCGGCTCCCAGCGGCTCTACGGCTTCCGCGACATCCTGGTCCTCAAAGTGGTCAAACGGCTCCTTGACACGGGTGTTTCCCTGCAGCAGATCCGCACGGCCGTGGAGCACCTGCGTGAGCGCGGCGTGGAGGACCTTGCCCAGATCACCCTGATGAGCGACGGCGCCAGTGTCTACGAGTGCACCTCCGCCGATGAGGTCATCGACCTCGTGCAGGGCGGCCAGGGAGTCTTCGGCATCGCCGTCGGCCGTGTCTGGCGCGAAGTCGAGGGCAGCCTCGCCTCGCTGCCCAGCGAACACGCCGCCGAGCAGTCCTTCCCGGACGACGAGCTGAGCAAGCGGCGCGCCGCGCGAAAGATCAGCTGACTTAATCTTCAACAGCGAGAGGGCCGTCCCGGATGGGGCGGCCCTCTCGCTGTTGGGGAATGCTTGACCGGGTGCCTGGCCCCGCGCAGTCCTACCTGGTGCGGCTGCGCAGGCCGGCGCCCACGGCCATCAGGTTGGCGAGCAGGTCGTCGAAGAGGGCGGCGGCGGACTTGGCCGAATCGCCGGGCCAGTGGTGGACCGGGTGGGCGGCGCCCTGGATCTGCTGCCAGTTGGCCTGTTCCGGGATGCGGGGGCTGAGGAGGAGTTCGCCGAACATGGACTCCATCTCGGCCAGCCGGTAGGTGTGCTCGGACGAGCCGCTGCGGACGCGGTTGGCCACGATGCCGGCAGGGGACAGGTTGGGCGCGAATTCCTGCTTGAACAGCTGGATGGCCCTCATGGTGCGTTCCGTCCCTGCAACCGAGAAGAGTCCCGGCTCTGCGACGAGGGCTACCTTGTCGCTGGCGGACCAGGCCATGCGGGTGAGTCCGTTGAGGGAGGGCGGGCAGTCCACCAGCACCAGCTCGTAGTTGTCCGCCCCGGCGAGGACGGCCG
The DNA here is from genome assembly GCF_054656615.1 of Arthrobacter sp. AD-310. Taxonomy (NCBI): domain Bacteria; kingdom Bacillati; phylum Actinomycetota; class Actinomycetes; order Micrococcales; family Micrococcaceae; genus Arthrobacter; species Arthrobacter sp. AD-310. Next base: position 5,374 of record NZ_BAAHNO010000031.1, read on the forward strand.
AAAGCCGGCGGAGGTCGCGGCGGCCGAGGTCCGGACGGTCGTAGATGCCGGTATAGGCGGAGCCGACGGCGACGTCCAGGACGGCGGGTCCGGAACCGTTGGCAGCGACGCGCGAAGTCCAGCTGCTGCCCACGACGTTCTCCGCGAGTTTGGCGCGGCGCGGGCTCTTGAGCATCCTGCCGATGTCCAGCTGGTCCCCCGGCTGCACACCCAGCGCGGTGGTGGCGTCGGCATGCGGGTCGAGGTCCACCACCAGCGTCCGGACGCCCGCGGCCAGCGCCGCAGATGCCAGTCCCGTGGTGACGGAAGTCTTGCCGACTCCACCCTTAAGGCTGCTGATGCTGACTACTTGCACTTGAGAGACCAAAACCTAACGCCGGATGCCGTGTTGGGAGTAATGTTTGCTCCGGCAGAGCCGAAGCCGGACGGTCCTGCCGCCCTACTCATCATATGTGGATGCGCCGGTGAATCCTGCCTTAAGGGGAGCCGGCCCGGCATCCACTGTGCTGGCCGGGGCGCTTTCCGCCGCCACGGCTGGAAGCGATCGGGACATGACGGGGAAATCTGTGATGGTCGACACAAAGATTTGTGTTTGTCCTTGTAGGTCCTAGACACTGTGACCACTCACCGATCCACCCGCAATGATGCAGGAGAAGTATGTTTTCCAAAGTTCTGGTGGCCAACCGCGGCGAAATCGCGATCAGGGCCTTCCGCGCCGGCTACGAGCTGGGCGCCAAGACCGTTGCTGTCTTCCCACACGAGGATAGGAACTCGATCCACCGCCAGAAAGCGGACGAGGCCTACCTGATCGGTGAGGAAGGACACCCGGTCCGCGCGTACCTGGATGTTGACGAGATCGTGCGGGTAGCCAAGGAGGCCGGGGCGGACGCCATCTACCCGGGCTACGGCTTCCTGTCGGAAAACCCGGGCCTGGCCCGTGCGGCCAAGGACGCCGGCATCACGTTTGTGGGTCCGCCGGCCGAGGTCCTGGAGCTCGCAGGCAACAAGGTGGCCGCGCTGAAGGCCGCCCGGGAGGCAGGTGTTCCTGTGCTGAAGTCCAGCGAGCCGTCCAAGGACCTGGACGAACTGCTGGCCGCCGCGGATGAGATCGGTTTCCCCATCTTCGCCAAGGCAGTCGCCGGCGGCGGTGGCCGCGGCATGCGCCGGGTGGATACCCGCGAGGCGCTTCCGGAAGCCCTGAAGTCCGCCATGCGCGAGGCTGACGCCGCGTTCGGCGACCCCACCATGTTCCTGGAGCAGGCGGTCCTGCGCCCGCGGCACATCGAGGTGCAGATCCTCGCCGACGCCGAGGGCAACACCATCCACCTCTTCGAACGTGACTGCTCCATCCAGCGGCGCCACCAGAAGGTCATCGAGATCGCGCCGGCGCCCAACCTGGACGAGGGCATCCGCCAGGCCCTCTACCGCGACGCCGTGAAGTTTGCCAAGGCCCTGAACTACGTCAACGCCGGCACCGTGGAATTCCTGGTGGACACTGCCGGTGAACGCGCCGGCCAGCACGTCTTTATCGAAATGAACCCGCGCATCCAGGTGGAACATACCGTCACCGAGGAGGTCACGGACGTCGACCTGGTCCAGGCGCAGATGCGGATCGCCTCCGGCGAAACGCTCGCGGACCTCGGACTTTCACAGGAAACGGTGCGCCTCCGGGGCGCTGCCCTGCAGAGCCGGATCACCACCGAGGACCCGGCGAACGGTTTCCGCCCCGACGTCGGAAAGATCACCGGGTACCGTTCCGCCGGCGGTGCGGGCGTACGGCTCGACGGCGGCACCGTCTACTCGGGTGCCGAGATCAGCCCGCACTTCGACTCCATGCTGGTCAAGCTCACCTGCCGCGGCAGGGACTACCCTGCGGCAGTTGCACGGGCGCGCCGTGCCCTCGCCGAATTCCGCATCCGTGGCGTCTCCACCAACATCTCCTTCCTCCAGGCGGTGCTGGACGATCCGGACTTCGTGGCAGGCGATGTCGCCACCAACTTCATCGACGAGCGGCCCCAGCTGCTCAAGGCCAGGGTCTCCGCCGACCGCGGCACCAAGCTCCTCACCTGGCTGGCCGACGTCACCGTCAACAAGCCGAACGGCGAGCTGACCGTCCACTCGAACCCGGCGGAGAAGCTTCCGTCCGTCAAGGACATCACCGCTGCCCCGGGGTCGCGGCAAAAGCTGCTGGAACTGGGGCCGGAAGGGTTCGCCAGGGCACTTCGCGAGCAGACCGCCGTGGCGGTCACCGACACCACCTTCCGGGACGCGCACCAGTCGCTCCTGGCCACGCGTGTCCGCACCCGCGACCTCGTCGCAGCCGGCCCTGCCGTCACGGCGCTCCTGCCCGAGCTGCTGTCCGTCGAAGCATGGGGTGGTGCCACCTATGACGTAGCCCTCCGCTTCCTGGGCGAAGACCCGTGGGACCGGCTGGCCGCACTGCGCAAGGCCATGCCGAACGTCTGCATCCAGATGCTGCTCCGCGGCCGGAACACGGTGGGCTACACGCCCTACCCGGAAGAGGTCACCGAAGCGTTCGTCAACGAGGCGGCGGCAACGGGCATCGACATCTTCCGCATCTTCGACGCCCTCAACGACGTCAGCCAAATGGCACCCGCCATCCGCGCCGTCCGGGCAACCGGCACCGCCGTCGCCGAAGTTGCGCTGTGCTACACCGGCGACCTGCTGGATCCGGCCGAGAAGCTGTACACGCTCGAGTACTACCTTGAGCTCGCACAGAAGATCGTCGACGCCGGTGCGCACATCCTCGCCATCAAGGACATGGCGGGGCTGCTGCGTCCGGCAGCTGCTGCCAAGCTTGTCGCAGCCCTCCGGGAACGTTTCGACCTGCCGGTCCACCTGCACACCCACGACACCGCAGGCGGCCAGCTGGCCACGCTCCTGGCAGCCGTGGACGCGGGTGTCGACGCCGTCGACGTCGCCTCCGCCTCGTTGGCCGGCACCACCAGCCAGGTCTCGGCATCGGCCCTGGTGGCTGCCCTCGCCCACACTCCGCTGGACACCGGCCTGAGCCTGGAAGCCGTCAGCTCCCTTGAGCCCTACTGGGAGGCGGTCCGCCGCGTCTACGCCCCGTTCGAGTCCGGCCTGCCCGGACCTACCGGCCGCGTCTACAAGCACGAGATCCCGGGCGGCCAGCTGTCCAACCTCCGCCAGCAGGCCATGGCACTGGGACTGGGCGAACGGTTCGAAGCCATTGAGGACATGTACACCGCCGCGGACCGGATCCTCGGGCACCTGGTCAAGGTGACGCCGTCGTCCAAAGTGGTGGGCGACCTCGCCCTGCACCTGGTGGGCCTCAACGCCGACCCGGCCGACTTCGAACAGAACCCGCAGAACTACGACATCCCGGACTCGGTCATCGGCTTCCTGTCCGGCGAGCTCGGTGATCCTCCGGGAGGCTGGCCGGAGCCCTTCCGCACCAAGGCCCTGCAGGGCAGGAGCGTAAAGGTCCGCGACGTTGAGCTCAGCCCGGAAGACAGCGCAGCTCTGAAGTCCGACTCGAAAACCCGCCAGCACACGCTGAACCGGCTGCTCTTCGACGGACCAACCAAGGACTACCTGAAGAGCGTCGAAACCTACGGCAACATTTCGGTCCTGGACACCCGCGACTACCTGTACGGGCTCCAGCGCGGACAGGAGCATGAGATCCAGCTCGAACGCGGCGTCCGGCTCATTGCTTCGCTGGAAGCAGTGTCCGAACCCGACGAGAAGGGCATGCGCACCGTCATGTGCACCCTCAACGGCCAGTCCCGGCCTGTTGCGGTTCGCGACCGTTCGGTGGTCAGCAACGTCAAGTCCGCCGAGAAGGCGGACCCGGCGCAGCCCGGCCACGTCGCCGCACCGTTCGCCGGTGCGGTCACCGTCACGGTCAAGACGGGCGACACCGTCAACGCCGGTGACACGGTCGCCACCATCGAGGCCATGAAGATGGAGGCATCCATCACGACGCCGGTGGGCGGCAAGGTGTCCCGCCTCGCCATCTCCTCGGTGGAGCAGGTCCAGGGCGGTGACCTGCTGCTCGTCGTCGAGCAGTAGGCGGAACCTGGCTGAGCAGGACAACAAAAGGGTCCTCCCACTGAACGCCAGTGGGAGGACCCTTGTGTTTGCCTGCGGAACAGTCAGGAGCGGGGCGTCGCGTACATCTCTTCGATGACGGTCTCAAAGTCCTTCATCACCTGCGCCCGCTTCACCTTCATGGACGGGGTGAGGTGGCCGGACGCTTCGGTGAACTCGGCGGGCACAATCCGGAAGGACTTGATGGCCTCGGCCTGGGAGACCGAGGTGTTGGCGGCCGTGATCAGGTCCTGGACCGCGGCCTTCACCACCGGGTTGTTGGCGGCGTCGTCGAGGGCCGTGTCTGCCGGGAGGCCGTGCCGCTGCAGCCAGCCCGGAAGTGCCTCCTGGTCAAGCGTGACCAGGGCGCCGATGAAGGGCCGGTTGTCACCGACCACCAGGACCTGCGAGACCAGCGCATCTGCACGGATCTGGTCTTCGAGGAGCGCCGGGATGACGTTCTTGCCGCCTGCGGTGACGATGATCTCCTTCTTGCGGCCGGTAATCCACACAAAGCCGTCCTCGTCCAGCCGGCCGATGTCGCCGGTGCGGAGCCAGCCGTCGGAGAACGTCTCGGCCGAGAGATCGTCGCGCTTGTAGTACCCGCGCATCACGCAGACACCCTTGGCCAGGATCTCGCCGTCGTCGGCGATTTTTACGGCGTTGCCCGGCAGGGGCTTGCCCACCGAACCGATCTTGATCAGCGATGGGGTGTTGACGGAGATGGGCGCAGTGGTTTCGGTCAGGCCGTAGCCTTCCAGCACCTGCAGGCCAATGCCCTGGAAGAAGTGGCCCAGCCGCTCGCCCAGGGGGCCGCCTCCGGACACCGCGTGGGCGACGTGCCCGCCCATGGCCGCGCGGAGCTTGCCGTACACCAGTTTGTCGAACAGCGCATGCCGCAGTTTCAGGCCGAGTCCGACCCGTCCGGCCTGGCGTGCCTTCGAGAAAGCGATGGCGGTGTCGGCGGCCTTGTGGAAGATGGCACCTTTGCCGCCGTCCTCTGCCTTGGTCAGGGCCGAGTTGTAGACCTTCTCGAAGACCCGCGGGACGGCCAGGATAAAGGTCGGCTCATAGCTCTGCAGGTCGGACAGCAGGTTCTTGATGTCCGGCGTGTGCGCCACCGTGGTGCCCGCTGCCATGGCAAGGACGGAGATGAACCGGGCAAACACGTGGGCAAGCGGCAGGAACATGATGGTCTTGGCGTTTTCGTGGACGATCTCGCCGATGATGGCCAGTGCGTTGTCCGAAAGCTCGACGAAGTTCCCGTGCGTCAGCTCGCAGCCCTTGGGCCTGCCCGTGGTGCCTGAGGTGTAGATGATGGTGGCGAGGTCGTCCAGCCCGGCGGCCTTCCGCCGCTCCTCAAGCTCCCCGTCACTGACAGCACCGCCCGCAGCGCGGAGCGCGTCCAGCCCCTGTCCCTCGAGCTGCCATACGTGCTGGAGGTCGGTCAGGCCCTCCGCCGTGGCAGCCTGCCGGATGACGTTCTCGTGGTGCGCGGCCTCCGCGAAGGCGGCGACCGCACCGGAATCACCGAGGTTCCAGGCGACCTGTGAGGGGGAGGAGGTCTCGTAGATGGGGACGGACACACCACCGGCAAACCAGATGGCGAAGTCCACCAGGGACCACTCGTAACGCGTGCGCGACATAATGCCTACGCGGTCGCCGGCGCCAACGCCGCTGGCGATCAGTCCCTTGGCGATCGCCCGGACGTCGGCCAGGAATTCAGTGGCGCTGATGTCCTGCCAGGCACCGGCCTGGTCAAGGCGGGAGAACACTGCCGGGTTGCTGGCTTTGGCCGCCTGGCGCAGCACCAGATCGGTGATATTAGTTTCCGGTGGGACAACAACAAGAGGCGGAACACTGAATTCGCGCACTATAGCTCCTTTGATATCCGGACCTCCCGCTCAGGGGGTATGCCTACAGACTAGTACGCTGCTGCCGGAGCCGCGCAGCACCTAAACCTACTCGTGAGTAACATCCTCGTCAATGGCTCGCCGGCTCCCGCGGCGGGGCTTCCCGGCAGGCAAGGACAAGGAAACCTAGAATGGGAGACTATGTACGGACAATCCTCCGGCGAGCACGCCGCCTCCCGCAACAAACCGGCGCCATGGGCACGGCGGTCCGCTGCCTACCGGGCCTCCGGCGGCCAGGGCGGTTTCCGTGGACAGATGCGCCTCAACCGGCGCGGCCTTGCCATCGGCATCGACATCGGCGGCACCAAGGTCGCGGCCGGAGTAGTGGACGCTGACGGCCGGATCCTGAGCGAAGCCCGCCGCTCGACGCCGGGGACGGACCCGCGGGCGGTGGAGCGGGTCATCGTCGAACTGGTGGAGGAGCTGAGCCGGGGCCAACGGATCCGGTCTGTGGGGATCGGCGCCGCAGGATGGATGGATCTCGACGGCGGCACGGTACTTTTCAGCCCGCACCTGGCATGGCGCAACGAACCGCTGCGCGCCAACCTGCAGAGGCTCCTGCGGCGGCCCGTGCTGCTGGCCAACGACGCCGACGCGGCCGCGTGGGCCGAATGGCGGTTCGGGGCCGGGCAGGGCGAAGACCGGCTGGTTTGCATCACCCTCGGGACCGGCATCGGCGGTGCCATGGTGATGGACGGCAGGGTCGAGCGTGGACGGTTCGGCGTGGCCGGCGAGTTCGGGCACCAGGTGATCGTGCCCGGGGGCCACCGCTGCGAGTGCGGCAACCGCGGCTGCTGGGAACAGTATGCGTCGGGCAATGCCCTCGGGCGCGAGGCAAGGATCCTGGCCCGCAGCAACTCGCCCATGGCCCAGGACCTCCTGGCGGCCGTGGGCGGGAAACCCGACACCATCACGGGCGCCATCGTGACTGAGCTCGCGCTGGCGGGCGATACAGCATCGCGGGAGCTCATCGAGGAAGTGGGGGAATGGCTCGGCCTCGGCCTGGCCAACCTGGCGGCGGCACTCGATCCTGGCCTCTTTGTCATAGGCGGGGGCCTGTGCTCCGCCGGCGACCTGCTGGTGGAGCCGGCACGGAAGGCATTCGCCCGGAACCTGACCGGGCGCGGGTTCCGGCCCGCAGCGGAGATCAAGCTTGCGGCCCTGGGGCCGAACGCCGGCCTCATCGGGGCGGCCGACCTGTCACGGGTCAGCAGCCGGATCCGCGCCTGACCGGTCGGGCCGCGCCTGACGGGACGGGTCGCGCCTGACCGGAGGGGCCGGGGCTAAACCCGGGCGCCGTCGTCGTCCTCGTCTTTATCCTGGGGAAGCTTCATGATCAGGTACACCGTTCCCAGCACAAAGACCGTCACGATGCCAATGATGGCCAGGAGGGGCGCGGACCGCCAGAACATTGCCGACAGCAGCAGCGCAACGGGACCGCCCACGGCGGCAAGCCACGCCAGCATGGTCAGCGGGTCTGTCCCGGCAAGGCTGGGCGGTTCCTCCGGAACGAACCCGTCTTCGTCGTCGTCAACCCCGTAGTCGCGTGGTCCCCAGGGCTCGCCCGCATCGGCATCCGGGTGTCCCGGTACGTCCCGCCGTTCCGCCGGCAGTTCCAGCGGTGCGGTCCCTGCCAGCCCCAGGGGGTCGAAGTCCCGGAAGGAAGCCCGGTGTTCCTGCTGCGGTTCCTGGGTCTCCGGTCCCTCGGGGGCATCAGGTGCCGGCGCAGGGTCCCCCTGCAGGCGGGCCACCAGGTCCAGCCACACGGCATCGTCCGGGTCTGCGCCCTGGTCCTGGGAATCGGGGGAGCCGGAGTCAGGCCTGTTCATGCCGCCCCTCCCGGCCTGCCGGCGCCGGAGATCCAGGCGCGGCACCCGCCGCCCCGCCGGGCAGCACGTGGCGGATGAAGTCGACCGAACCCTGGAAAATCTGTTCCGCATCGTTGTCCAGGGTGGCCACGTGGTAGCTGTTGCGGAGTTCGACAACTTCCAGCGGAGCATGCGTCAACCCCCGGCGGAGCAGGGCGACGCTCGAGCCGGATACAACATGGTCCACCGTGGACCTGTACACCTGCACGGGCGCGGTGATCCGGGGGAGGAGACGGACGGTGTCACGGAACATCTTGTTCATCTCGTGCGCGGCAGCGACCGGGGTGCGGGAATAGGCCCCCTCGTCCATACCCTCCTTGAGGATGTCATTGGCGATGGCCGGTGTGCTCTTCATCACGAGTTTCAGGAAGCCCGCCAGCGGGGCCCGGGGATCGTCGATGACCAAGGCCGGGTTGACCAGGACGACTCCCGCCACGGGCCGGGTGGCCGCTATACGCAAAGCCAGGGCGCCCCCCATGCTCAGGCCGGCGGCGAAAACATGCTCGCACTCCGCCTCCAGGTCCAGGTACGCCTGGTCCAAGGCGGTGTGCCACTGCTGCCAGCGGGTCCTGGCAAGGTCCTGCCACCTCGTGCCGTGGCCCGGCAGCAAGGGCATCCGGACGGCAAAACCGGCGTCCGCGAAGGCCTGCGCCCAGGCGCGGAGTCCGTGCGGGCTCCCCGTGAACCCGTGTGAAAGGACCACTCCCGTCCGGGGTCCATCCCCGCTCGAAGCGCTGGTGAACGGACTGTGGTCCGGCGTGGACGTCATGGGGTCTCCGAAGTGCTGGCGAGGCGGGCATGGGCGCGGAAGAATGCACCGGACCTGGCAAAGATCCGGGGCGCGTCCACGTCCAGCGTAGCCACATGTCCACTGTTATCAAGGCTCACCACCTCAACAAGGTGCCCGCCAAGCCGTTTCCGGAGCATCTCCAGCGACGTAGGTGGAACCACGATGTCGGTCCGCGACTTGAACACCTGGACCGGTGCCGTGATGGCCGGCATGCCGCGGAGGGCGGCGCCGAAGAGCTTTTTGAGTTCGTGGACGGCGGCAAGCGGTGTGCGGGTGTAGTCGCCGTCGTCGGTGTGGGGCGCCGTCGGCTGGTCCTCCTGGATGGGGACGGTTGTCCGCTGGAAATACTTGAGCACCCCGATGACGTGGATCCGGCGGTCGTAGAAACTCAGGCCCGGATTGACCACGCTGACACCGGCCACCGGGTGGCGGGAAGCCGTCAGAAGCGCCACCGCGCCGCCCATCGACAGTCCGGCTACGAAACACGCATCGGTGCGCGACCGGAGCTCCAGGAATGCGTCCTCGTAGCAGCGGTACCAGTCAGCCCAGCCGGTGCGGGCAAGTTGCCGCCAGTCCGTCCCGTGTCCTGGAAGCAGGGGAACAGAGACGGCGTAGCCCTGCCCGGCCAGGTATTCGGCCCACGGCATGACGCTCAGCGGACTGCCGGTGAAGCCATGGCAGATAGCGATGCCGATCCGGGCGTTGTCCCCGTGCCCCGGGTAGCTGAAAGCGGCTGGACGTGGGGGAACGCGGCTTTCAGTCATGGGTCCATCGTGTCACTGTTCGCGGCAAATCTCACTAGAGTAGGGTTGCATTGATCTGCCGACCAGGCCCGGTGCGGGGCCTGGGAGCCGCCTTCCGGAGAGGTTCGCCACGTGTTCTATTGGGTCATGAAAAGGATCTTCCTCGGTCCGGTACTGAAGCTGCTTTTCCGCCCCTGGGTCAAGGGCCTGGACAATATCCCGGCGCAGGGCGCGGCCATCATCGCTTCCAACCATCTCTCGTTTTCCGACTCCATCTTTATGCCGCTGATGGTCCGCCGTCCCGTGGTGTTCCTCGCCAAGTCGGAGTACTTCACCGGCACGGGGATCAAGGGGAGGCTCACTGCCCTGTTCTTCCGCCTCACCAACCAGTTGCCGATGGACAGGTCCGGCGGCGCTGCCTCTGCCGCCTCCCTCAATGCGGGCATGGAAGTCCTGAACCACGGCGGCCTGCTGGGCATCTACCCGGAGGGCACGCGGAGTCCCGATTCGCGCCTGTACCGGGGCAAAGTCGGCGTGGCCAGGCTTGCCCTCGAGGCAGGGGTTCCGGTGGTTCCCGTGGCCATGATCGGCACCGACAAGGTGCAGCCGATCGGCAAGCGGCTGCCGAATATCCGCAGGATCGGCATGATCTTCGGAGAGCCGCTGGACTTCAGCCACTACCGGGACCAGGCGGAAGACCGCGAGGTGCAACGGAAAGTCGCGGACCAGGTCATGTTCGAGCTGCAGCGGCTTTCCGGCCAGGAGTACGTGGACGAATACGCAGCGGTGGTGAAGCTGCGGATGGCGGGGAAGGCCGTGGAGCCGGCCGCCAGCGCCGAACCCCTTGCGTCACCTGCCGCGGCGGCCGGCGGTACGGGTAATGAAAACGCCGGCGACGCGGATGCCGGAGGCGCGGGCACCGGGAAGGCGGGGGACGGGAAGGCGGGGGACGGGAAAGCTCGCGACGACGGCGGGGCTGCCGCCGCCGGATAGCGTCCGCCGGCCGGCTGGGCAAACTCGAGGCCTGGACGTGTGACGCGCAAGCCTGCCCCCGTGACGGTTCGGTGTCGATGCAAGCGGCGCTGCCGTTAGTCTTAGATGGTGACTGAGCTATCCGCAAAACCCGCCTTTACGCTGTCCAGCACCGCCCAGAGTGGCGCTGCCAACTATCCCGGACTTGACGACTGGCGGGACCTCCCGATTTCACAGCAGCCCAGCTGGCAGGACAAGGAGGTGTTTGACGCCTCCGTCAAGGAACTTTCCGTGCTTCCGCCGCTGGTGTTCGCCGGCGAAGTGGACATCCTGCGCGAGCGGCTGGCCGCAGCCGCCCAGGGCAAGGCGTTCCTGCTGCAGGGCGGCGACTGCGCCGAAACGTTTGAGGCCGCCACGGCGGATAAGATCAGTGCCCGGGTGAAGACCATCCTCCAGATGGCAGTGGTGCTGACCTATGGCGCAGCCATGCCCGTCATCAAGATGGGCCGGATGGCCGGCCAGTTCGCCAAGCCCCGCTCCTCGAACGACGAAACCCGCAATGGCGTCACCCTTCCGGCATACCGCGGCGACATCGTCAACGGCTACGACTTCACCCCCGAGTCCCGCGGGCACGACGCCTCGCGCATGCTGAAGGCCTACCACACGTCCGCGTCCACGCTGAACCTCATCCGGGCCTTCACCCAGGGCGGCTTCGCGGACCTCCGCTCCGTACACCAGTGGAACAAGGGATTTACCGAGAATCCCGCGCATGCCCGGTACGAATCGCTCGCCCGCGACATCGACCGCGCAATTAAGTTCATGGATTCCTGTGGCGCGGACTTCGAAGCGCTCAAGCGCGTGGAGTTCTTCGCCAGCCATGAGGCCCTGCTGCTTGACTACGAGCGTGCCCTGACCCGCATTGACTCCAGGACGGGCTTCCCGTACGACACTTCGGCACACTTCCTGTGGATCGGCGAGCGAACCCGGGAACTTGACCACGCGCACGTGGACTTCCTGTCCCGCGTCCGCAACCCCATCGGGGTCAAGCTGGGCCCGTCCACCACGGGAGACGACGCGCTGCGCCTGATCGACAAGCTGGACCCGGAGCGCGAGCCGGGCCGGCTCACCTTCATCACCCGCATGGGCGCCGGTAACATCCGCGAGAAGCTGCCTGCCGTCGTCGAGAAAGTCACGGCCTCCGGCGCGCAGGTCCTGTGGGTCACCGACCCCATGCACGGCAACACGGTCACCTCGCCGAACGGCTACAAGACCCGCAATTTCGACGACGTCATTGACGAGGTGCGCGGGTTCTTCGAGGTGCACCACGGCCTCGGCACGGTCCCGGGCGGCCTGCACGTGGAGATGACCGGCGACGACGTTGCCGAATGCCTCGGCGGTGCAGATCCCATTGACCAGGATGCCTTCCTTGACCGCTACGAGTCGGTCTGCGATCCGCGGCTGAACCATATGCAGTCGCTGGAAATGGCGTTCCTGGTGGCCGGCGCGCTGGCAAAGCACTGATCAACGTTTTGCCGCTTAACGTTTTGCCGCACTGACGGTGGTGTAGGCGGCCCGGGCCGCCCACACCACCGTCAACGTGATCACGGAACCCTCCGGAACTTCCTTGTCCACCGGGTCCTGGTCCCGGACCGTTCCGAAGAACCCGCCCAGCACGTTGTTGACCCGCACCTGGAAGCCGAGGGCCTCCAGCGCCCGGCGTGCTTCGCCGGCCTGCCGGCCAATGAAGCTGGGCACTTCCACCATCCGCGGGCCCTTGGAAATCGTGAGCGTCACGGTGCCGCCGCGCGTGAGCGTTCCGCCCATGGGCGCCTGGCTGACAACGGATCCCTCCGGAACGTTCTTGTCGAAGACCTCTTCCCGTGCCACCTCCGCAATGAGGCCCGCTGCCTCGATGGCATCCACGGCGTCGTCCTCGTCCTGTCCCACCACCGACGGTACCGGGATGGGCTCGGGCCCCTTGGAAACGACCATTGCCACCGGGGTTCCGCGCCTGACCGGGGTTGCGGCAGCCGGATCCTGGGAGAGGACAACACCTGCGGCGGCGTCCTCATTGAACTCTTCGGTGACGGTCCCCAGCGCCATGCCGGCGGCGTTCAACGAGTTTTTGGCTTGCTCGAGGGTGCCGCCTGTTAACTTCGGCAGTTCGAAAAGCTGGGGCCCCTTGGAGACGAACAGGGCCACGGGCTGGAACTTGCGGATTTCCGTGCCTGCCCCGGGCTCACTTCCCACCACCAGGCCGCTCGGGACGTCGTCATCGAAAACATCACTCGTGGTGGATCGGAAACCCGCCTCACTGAGCAGCTGCTGGGCCTGCGCCACCGTTTTGTTGGCCACCGGGGGGATGGCCGCCGCGGCGCCGGGGCCCATACCAAAGAACCATCCGGCTCCCGTGGCAAGCAGCGCCGCCAGGAGCAGGACCACCACCCACAGCACACCGCGCCGGCGCGGGCTGCCTTCGCGCAGGGCACGTACAGGCGTGGCAGCAGCACGCGCACGGGCCTTCCCCTCTTCCTTCCCGGCCTTCCGCTGCTCGCGTTTGCTGAGGACCGGCGGGGGCGGGGCCCAGGCCTCGTCCTCATCCTCGCCCGGAGGGGTGAGGACATGGCTCCCGCGGATGGCAGCTGGACCCTGGTTCCTGCTGCCCTGCGCCTGGCCCGCCACCGCTCCCTGGCTGGGTCCATGCGGGGGACGTGCCGGTCGGCCCGCGGGGATGACCGTGGTCGGGTTGTTTGTCCGGGCGATGAATTCGGTGCTGTTCGGGGTGGCGCCGTGGACGGGTTCCGTTTCGAGAGCCTGGGGTGCGGCCGGCGCAGCTGCAGCCTTGGCCGCGGGCGGCTGGAGGTCGAGCTCCGCATCGCTCAGGTTGGTGCGGATGTGCCGCAGCTCCTGGAGGAGCGCACTGCCGTCCACCGGGCGGTTCTCGGGATCGTTGGCAGTGCACCACTGCACCAGCTCATCCAGTTCCGCAGCCAACCCGGGAACCAGGGCAGACGGCGGGCCGACCGTTCCGTTGACGTGCTGGTAGGCAACCTGGATGGGGACATCGCCCTTGAACGGCTGCTGCCCGGTGAGCATTTCGAAGAGCATGATGCCCACCGAGTAGACGTCGCTGCGGGCATCCGAGGACTTTCCCAGCACCACTTCAGGCGGCACATAGGCAACCGTCCCCATCAGGGTTCCGGAACTCGTCGATGTGGTTACCGCCCTCGCCAGGCCGAAGTCACCGATCTTGATCCGCCCGTCGTCGGCAATCAGGACGTTTTCCGGTTTCACATCGCGGTGGATAAAGCCGGCGGTATGCGCGGCGGCAAGTCCTTCGACGACGGGGTCAATGAGTGCCAGGGCCAGCCGCGGCGGCAGCGCGCCCTTGTCAGCGATGACGTCGCGCAGCGTGTGACCCTTGATGTACTCCATGACCAGGTATGCCGTATGGCCGTCGTTGCCCTGGTCCAGGACCCCCACAACGTGCGGATGCGACAGCCGGGCTGCCGCCTTGGCCTCCCGGCCCAGCCTGTCCAGGAAGCTGTCGTCGGCAGCGAGATGGGGGTGCAGCACCTTCAGGGCGACGTCGCGCTCGAGGCGCTGGTCCACCGCCAAATACACCGTGGACATGCCGCCCCTCGCCAGTCGCGACCGTACAGCGTAGCGGTTGTCCACCAGCGTTCCTACAAAAGGGTCAGACACGTGTTCCTGCACCCTTCGATCCTAAGCCCCGCAACGAAACGGGCCCGAACCGGCAGGCGGTCCGGGCCCGTGCAAGGCTCATGCCTGCCGCGTCCTGGTTGGTTGACGGAGCTGTCAGAAGTTCTTCCGGTGCGCCTTGATGGCAGCGACGTACGCCTTGGTGTCCTCGTACATGCCGTACTTGCTGACCGAATACTGGCCCTGGTAATAGCCCGCAATAGCCGTGTCCTCATCCTTGCTGGTGGCAAGGAGCCGGCGGATGATCGCAACCCCGGCGGTCGCGTTATCGTACGGGTCGAGCAGGTTCAGCTTCCGTCCCACCAGATCCGATGCCCACCGCCCCGAGCTGGGGATGACCTGCATGGTTCCGATGGCGTTGGCGGGGGAAACGGCCCGCTGGTCGAAGCCCGACTCCTGGTGCGCGAAGGCCAAAGCGAGTGCAGGATCCACGCCCATCCGGCGTGCTGTGTCGGCAACGATGTTGCGCATCTCGGCACGTGACGGAACGGGAGAGGCATTCAGGAGCGCCTTGTTCTCGTTGGCTGAGCTGACCACGGCCGGGGGGTAGCTGAAGCCCAGGAACGAACTTGGCACGAGCGGGGTCACGGCGGCTGCCGGCTGTGGCGCGGGCTGGCTGCCCGCACCCGGGATGGCCAGTTTGTTGCCGGGGAAGATGACCGTGGACAGGCTCATCCGGTTTGCGGACAGAAGCTCGGAGAGTTTGACGCCATGCCGGGAGGCGATGGCGGACAGGGTGTCGCCGGCCTTCACGGTGTACGAGCCAGGGGACGGTGCCGCGGTGGCCGACGTATTGGCCAGGGTGGCAGCCGGAGCGGGAGCGGGGGCAGACGGAGCCGGCTGCCCGGCACCAACCTTGATCTTCTGCCCCGGGTGGATGATGGAGCGCATGTTGAGGTTGTTCCAGCTGAAGACATCGCTGAGGGACACGTTGTGGCGGGCGGCGATGGCCCCCAGCGTGTCCCCGGGCTTGACTGTGTAAGTCGCGGCGTCGGCCGGCGCAGCCGGGGCCGGCGCGGGGGCAGGCGCGGCGGGGGAGGCCGGGGCGCCGGTGAGTTTGATCTTCTGACCCGGATAAATAAGGGTGTTGGCCTGCAGGTTGTTCAACCTGAGGACGTCACCGGTATTCAGGCCGAATTTCCCGGCAATACCCGTGATCGTGTCTCCACGCGCGATGGTGTATTCCGCCGGCGCGGACGGCTGCAGCGGTTTGAAGGCGGCCGGGATCGCAGTGGAGACGGATGCGGCGGGGATGATGGCGGCTGACGCCGCGGCAGCCTGCGCTTCCATCGCGGCGGCAAGAGTGGCAGGTACCGCCCTCGCTGGCTTTTCTGCGACGGCGGGCTCGGCGACCGCCAGAGACGACAACACAACCGCAGGCAGCGCCGCCGTTGTGGCAGCAATCATCGGCAGGCTCGGCTTGGGGGGCCGCTGGGGCGAGCGGGACATCGTCATGGAAAAGATCCTCTTCTCAACTGCGGGCGCGGGCGGGGAGGTGCCGCTGACTATTCCTGATACTAGTGTGACTTATGTTTTTACTGTTACCAGCGTTAACAATGTGAATCTCTCACGAATTCGCGGATAGCACAAGAATTCCGGGATTAGGCGCAAAGAAGATTTTCGGGAGTGTCCGCGGGATGCCGGCTGCACGGCCGGCTTCAACTAGGCGCGGAAGCGCCCACCATGGCAACCTTGATCCGTGAGTAACGTAGAAGACCTTGTGGGCGAGTGGTTGCCCCTCCCCGACGTAGCCGAGCTTTTGAATGTTTCCATTACCAGGGTGCACAGCCTTATTGATGATCGTGCACTGGCGGCATTAAGGGTGGGGGAACGGAATATCCGCTCCGTTCCTGCGGAATTCATTCAGGATGGGCAGGTGGTGGACAGCCTTAAGGGGACGATCGTTGTGCTGTCGGATGCCGGGTATTCGGATGAGGACCTGATCATCTGGTTGTTTACCGCTGACGAATCTCTGCGCGGCCGCCCCATCGACGCCCTGCGTGAAGGCCGCAAGACCGAAATCCGGCGGCGCGCACAGACGCTGGCCTGGTAAACCGGTCCCTCAGGAGGCCCGGCTGACCGTGGCTTCGGCCAGCCTCCGGAGGGCGGTTTTGGGCAGCTCGTCCAGAGGCAGTTCCTCCAGGGCGGTGAAGGCCGCTGATCCGAACTCATTAATGAGGACTTCGGTGGCATCGAGGGCGCCGGAGTCCTCGATGATCCGCCTGATCTCCGCCACGTCATCATCGGTCAGGTCCGGGCTGCCCAGCCGGGCATCGACAAAAGCGGATTCGGAGGCCGAGGCCTGGTCCAGGGCCAAAGCCACCAAAACGGTCCGCTTGCCCTCCCGCAGGTCGTCTCCGGCAGGTTTCCCCGTGGTCAGCGGATCGCCGAAGACACCGAGGACGTCATCGCGCAACTGGAACGCCTCGCCCAGCGGCAGCGCGAAGGCCGAGTAGCCGCGGAGCAGGTCATCCGATGCTCCGGCGAGGGCTCCGCCCAGGGCCAGGGGGTGTTCAGTCGAGTATTTGGCGCTCTTGAATCGGATGATCGACTGTGCCCGGCTTACTGCCCCGGCGCGGTCGCGGACCGGACCCGCCACCTCCTCCAGGATGTCCAGATACTGCCCGGCCATCACCTCCGCACGCATCAGGTTGAAGATCAGCCGGGCCCTGCTCCCCGACGCGGCCCGTTCGCCGATGTCGGTGAAGGCCTCCTCACTGAAGGACAGACAGAGGTCACCCGCCAGGATTGCCGCGGCCTGGCCGAACCGTTCACTGTCCAGGGCCCAGCCCTGGGCGCCGTGCAGCTGGCTGAAACGCCGGTGGACACTCGGCCCGCCCCGCCGGGTGTCCGAGCGGTCGATGATGTCGTCGTGGATCAGCGCCGCCGCCTGGAACAGTTCAAGCGCAGCGCCTGCCGTGACCACCTCGGCGGCGCCGGCTCCGCCGCCCGCACCGCGCCAGCCCCAGTAGCACATCAGCGCGCGCAGGCGCTTGCCGCCCGTCACCAGGTTGGAAATGGAGCCCATGATGGGATCGATGTCCGGGGATATGGCGGACATCACGGACTGCCGTTCGGTCAGGAAGCCGGTGAGCCCGCCCGCCACCGCCGCCACAAAGTCTGCCTGTTCGTTCCTAAGTTGCTCTGCGGCGCTCACTTTGCCGACTCAGCTGCCACGTTGGCGCCAATGGTGAAGGTGGCTACCCCGGAGGCTTCCACCACCGACAGGTTCACGGTTTCGCTGTCACCGCGCACAAAGTCCTTTGATGCCACTGCTCCAACGGAATCACCGGGAACAGCCTTGAATCCCTGCGCCTCGAGGGCTTTGGTATAGAAGTCCACGACAGCGGCCGTCGGGGCCTTAATGCTGGCTACGAGGGCCGCAGTGGCCGGTGCCGCTGTTTTATCGAAGCTGCTGGAGACAACCGTGGCTTCCGGCATAAGGGGCAGCAACTGCTGTGGGAAGCCCTCGACTACTGCTCCCACCGTGGCGGAGGTGTTGGGGGAGGCGGAGGGGCTCGAGGAAGCTGTGGCGGTGGGCGCAGTGCTTGCGGGGGCGGTTGCGGTGGAGGAGGAACCGGGCTCTGCTGACGGTGTGGGGCTGCAGGCGGCAAGGGCGATTGCTGCAGCGGCAGCGAGGACGGCCAAGCGCGCAGGCTTGTGGTTTCCAAAGTCCGTCACAGGGTTTTTCCTCCTGGTGTTGATGCCGGAATCAGCCTCCAGTTTAGTCAGTACCTGCGGCTAGGATTGCAGCTGTGGGGCCCGACCGTATGAACCAGCCAGGCGCAGCGCGCGTTCAGGGCCGCCGGCGCCGATGCATCATGCATGTGGATATGGACGCCTTTTTTGTCTCGGTCGAGCTGCGGACGCGTCCCGAACTTCTGGGGAAGCCGGTCATCGTCGGCTTTCCCGCGGAGCGTTCAGTTGTGCTGTCCGCTTCCTACGAAGCCCGTGCCTTCGGTGTGAAGTCCGCCATGCCGATGGCTGTCGCCCAGCGCATGTGCCCGCAGGCGGCCATCATCGAACCGCGCCACAAGCTGTACTACGAGGTGTCGGCCGAACTGATGGCCATCTTCGAGTCAATCACCGAACTCGTGGAGCCGCTGAGCGTAGATGAGGCATTCCTGGATGTGACCGGGGCCCTCCGCCGCCTCGGCCCGCCGCGCGGGATCGGCGAACTGATCCGGCGGCGTGTCTCGGCGGAACTCGGTATCACCGCTTCGGTCGGCATAGCCGAATCGAAGTTCGTGGCCAAGATCGCGTCCACGCGCTGCAAGCCCGACGGGTTGCTCCAGATCGGGCCGGATGAAACCGTCCCCTACCTGCACAGCCTGCCTGTCGGGGCGCTTTGGGGCGTGGGGGCCAAGACAGCTGACGTGCTGGCCAGGATGGGTATCCGGACTGTCGCGGACGTGGCGGCCACACCGGTGGCCGCGCTTCGAAAAACGCTGGGCGCCACGGGGGAACATGTCCACCAGTTGTCCTGGGGAATCGATCCCCGTCCGGTCACTCCTGTGCGACTGGAGAAGAGTATCGGAGCGGAGGAAACCTTTGCCGTGGACACCACGGACCAGGCACTGCTCCACCGTGAACTGCTGCGTCTCTCGCACCGAACGGCAGCGCGGCTGCGCACCTCGGGAATGGTCGCCAGGACCGTCGCGCTCAAGCTGCGCTTCGCCGACTTCTCCACGATTACCCGCAGCCGCACGGTCCCGACGCCCGTGGACAGCGCCCAGCTGATCTACAGCGTGGCGCTGCAGCTGCTTGACGCGGCGGCCCGCCCTGGCACGCCCGTGCGCCTGGTGGGTGTGAGGGCGGAACAGCTCGAAGAGGCCGCCCGGACATCGCTCCAGCTCAGCATTGACCGGCGCGATGACAATTGGCGGGCAGCGGAGCAGGCGCTGGACGAAGTCACGCGAAAATTCGGTAACAAGTCGGTCCTGCCTGCCCGGCTGATGGAGCCGGGCGGCGGCTCCGGATGACTGCCTCCACGCCCGCGTTGAAGGCGGGAGCAGGGGTCATTGGCGTCTTTCAGAACGGCCCTGAACAATCTATCCTTAGAGATACATAGTTTTTGAGTGACTGGACACACTGCCGGACCCTCTTGGACATGCTCCCGCTCCTCTCGGCCGGGTGCCTGGTTCCAGTTTTCGCCAACGCCGGCGAAGCGGGAACGATCAAGGCGCAACAGCCGTTAACGGTGCAGAAGTAGTGGCTGGGAACCAGCCCGGACGTTGGCCTACAAAAGGAGGTCGTGATGCCGCTGTCGGAGCACGAACAGAAGCTGCTTGAGCAGCTTGAAAAGCAGCTTCACGAGGACGACCCGAAGTTTGCGAATTCCATGGGATCCGACCCCGGCCGGTCATGGTCAACGCGGCATGTGGTGATCGGGGTCCTCTGCGCCTTGGCGGGCGTCTTCCTGCTGCTTGTGGGCGTGACCCTGCAAAACATATTTGTCGGGGTCCTGGGATTCATCGTGATGGGCGGGGGCGTCTACTTCGCTACCATGCGCAGTTCCGCCGCGAAGCCCGGCGCGAAGTCCCGCCCTGGCAAGAGCGGCAAACAGCGCAACTCCTTTATGAGCAGCCTGGAAGAGCGCTGGGACGAGCGGCGCCGCGGCGAACCCTGATCCCGCGGCCGTTCGGCCCCTGTCCGGCCGGCTCCTGAGCCAGCACGCCCGTCGGCGTCCCCGGACTCCCTCCCGGCAGCAGCCCTTTCCTCCACTCCGTTTCCTCCACTTCGCCCCCCGTGCGGGAGCGCCGAGCGAAAAGACCCCCTTCTGGGGGTCTTTTTTTGTGCCCCGGCGCCGCACTGCGATGCGGCCGTTGTGACCGGGGGTTAATTCCCTCCACTTCCCACCACAGGGCCGGATCCGCGTCAATAAAGGGTGCATCTCCCAGTTTTCCGTGCATAGCGCCCGCGTTTTGCGTTGACTGTGGTGGAAAGTGGAGTAATGTGGAGGGCATAAGAGGGTGGTTGCAACATAGGGGATGTGCAGTTCCTCACGGCGGACAGGCGGTGGGCCAGTGTTTCTTGGCACCCACTCGCCGCGTCTGGACGAAAAGGGACGGATCATTCTCCCCGCGAAGTTCCGGGAGGAGCTTGCCAGCGGGCTGGTGCTCACGAGGGGCCAGGAACGTTGCATCTACGTCTTCAGCGAGAAGGAATTTGCACGGGTCCACGAGCAAATGCGGGAGGCGCCAATCTCCTCTAAGCAGGCACGTGACTACATCCGTGTCTTTCTCTCTGGAGCCTCTGACGAGGTACCTGACAAGCAGGGGCGCATAACCATTCCACCAGCGCTCCGGGAGTACGCAGGGCTCGGCAGGGAACTGGCCGTCATCGGCGCAGGTACCCGGGCGGAGATCTGGGACGCCCAGGCCTGGACTGCGTACCTCGCCGAGAAGGAAGCGGCCTTCTCGGAAACTGATGACCCCATACCAGGCATTCTCTGAATACCGGGCGGGGGCACCAGGGAGTTTCTTGGACGGGATCTCCAGCCGCCCATCGGACGGCCAACCTGGCTCACTTCCCCGGAGCCAGGCGGGCGGGACGGTAGGCGCGGATGGGGATCCGGCCCAAGAAGCAGGCAGGCAAGACCACGACGGCGAGAAAGGACGAGGCGTGAACGAAGAACCGAAACCCACGTCCGAACGCCATGTGCCGGTCCTGCGGGACCGGTGCATCAATTTGTTGGCACCCGGATTCGAGGCAGCCAGGCTCCGCGGTGAAACCCCGGTTGCCATCGACGCAACCCTGGGCATGGGCGGACACTCCGAGGCGATGCTGCAGCGGTTCCCGGACCTGCACCTGATCGGCATCGACCGGGACGAGGAAGCCCTTGCCCTCGCCGGCGAACGGCTCTCGCCCTTCGAGGCCCGCACTGACCTTGTCCACGCGGTGTACGACGAAATCGAGGACGTCCTGGCGGACCTGGGGGTACCGGAAGTCCACGGCATCCTGATGGACCTCGGAGTCTCCTCGCTCCAGCTCGATGAACGCGGACGCGGCTTTGCCTACTCCTTCGACGCGCCCCTTGACATGCGCATGGACACCAGCAGGGGCCAGACCGCTGCCGATGTGGTGAATACCTACAGCGAAGAAGAGCTGGTCCGGATCATCCGCAAGTGGGGCGAGGAAAAGTTTGCCGGCCGCATCGCGAACCGCATTGTTGCCGCCCGCGCCGTCAAGCCCTTCACCACCACCGGCGAGCTCGTGGAACAGATCCGGTCCGT
The DNA here is from genome assembly GCF_054656615.1 of Arthrobacter sp. AD-310. NCBI lineage: Bacteria > Bacillati > Actinomycetota > Actinomycetes > Micrococcales > Micrococcaceae > Arthrobacter > Arthrobacter sp. AD-310. The sequence goes on from NZ_BAAHNO010000031.1 coordinate 26,692, forward strand.
GGTGCCCGCCGGCGCTGCCAAGACCGGCGGCCACCCGGCGAAGCGCACTTTCCAGGCACTGCGGATCGAGGTCAACGAAGAACTCGACGTCCTGGAGCGGGCCGTGCCGGCAGCCGTGGACGCCACCGCCCTCGGTGGACGCATCGTCGTGATGTCCTACCACTCCCTGGAAGACAAGATCGTCAAGAGCGTCTTCCAGGCCCGTTCCAAGTCGTCAGCTCCGCTCGGCTTCCCGGTGGAGCTGGAGGAGCACAAGCCTGAACTCAAGACCCTGACCAAAGGCACCGAGGTGCCTACCGCCGCCGAAATTGCCGAAAACCCGCGTGCAGCCTCAGCAAGGCTGCGTGCGGCGGAACGAATCAGAGCCAGGAGAGCCGTATGAGCACCGCTGCCGTCAAGAACTTTCCCGTTACCTCCGGCAGTTCCGCGGCCAAGGCAACTCCGGCGGCCGGCGAGCCTGGCAGCCGGAAGAACCGCACGCCCCTCTCTGTTGTCCGGAGCGTGCCGCGCAAGCGCCGGGCACCGTTTGTGGTGCTGTGCTTCGCCATGCTCGCAGTGGCACTGATTGCCGTCCTGGTCCTGAACATCTCCGTCTCCACAGCGCAGTACCAGCTGGTGGAACTCCGTGCCAGGCAAAGCACCTTGACCAAGCAGAACCAGGACCTCACCCAGCAGGTTCAGAACTTCGAGGCACCGCAAAACCTGGCCGCGAAGGCGAAGGACCTGGGCATGGTGGCCTCCACCGTCAAGGGCCAGATCGATCTTTCCACCCTTTCCGTCACCGGCAAGGCAACACCGGCAGTTAAGGGCGCATCCGAAGGCGCCGTCATTCCTGCCCCCGCAGTACCCGGGCAGTTGATCGTGGTTCCGCCTGCCAGCAAGGGCGAACCCCTCGAAAGCCGCAAACCCGTTGAGGACAAGCGGGAAACCCCCGCGGCAGCGCCTGCAGAGGCCGCCGCATCGCAGGCCGCACAGGCCGCTGCCGCCGCAGCAGTTCCTGCAGCGGAACTCCACGGCGGCACCGTGCCCGCTCCGAAGCAAAAGGTGCCCGGGCAGTAAAACAGCAGGGTTGGCAGGCAACAGGGTCGAAAAGCAAGGAATTCCACGGTGGCGCAGAGGACCGGCAAAGCAGGTAACGTCAGGACGCCCAATGCCACCAGGCGGCTGCGGCTGGGGCTTGGCATCATGCTTACCCTCCTGCTGGTAGTGGGCGGCAAGCTGTTCCTGGTCCAGGGCCTCGACGTCGGCGGCATGGCAGCGGCAGCCCTCAATAAGCGGATGACCGAGACGGTTCTCCCGGCTGAACGCGGCAGCATCCTCGACGCCAATGGAACGGTGCTGGCCAACAGCGTTATCCGCTACAACGTGGTTGTGGACCAGAGGGTCAACACGAAGACTGAAACGTTCAAGCGCTTCGACGAAGCGAACAACAAGCTGGTGGACGTCTCCCGCGACCAGGGCCTGACCGAACTTGCCTCCGCCCTGGGCATGCAAAAGGACGCCGTCCGCGACGCAGTCACCGGCGAGCAGCCGTACTACATCGTCGCCAAGGACGTTAAACCGGACGTTGAAGACCGCATCTCGAAACTCCAGATCCCCGGCATCGTCACCGAGGGCGTGAGCAAACGCGTGTATCCCAACGGCTCAGTGGCCGGTGGCATTATCGGGTTCCTCAAGGACGGCAGCACCGGCCAGGCCGGAATTGAACAGACCCAGGACGGGCTGCTCCGGGGCAAGGACGGCAAGCGGCTGTTTGAGATCGGAGCCGACGGCCTTCGGATCCCCGTTGGCATGGACGAGCTGACGCCGCCGGAGGACGGCAAGGATGTTAAGCTCACTATCAATTCCGACCTGCAGTACTTTGCGCAGCAGGCCATCCAAAGCCAGACCGACAAGCTCGGTGCCGAGTGGGGCGTCATCATCGTTATGGACGTCAAAACCGGGAACCTGGTGGCCATGGCTGACACGAACGCCCCGGACCCCAACAATCCGGGGCTGGTCGCCGCGAAGGACCGCGGGGTCCGCGCGGTCACGGCCGCCTATGAGCCGGGTTCGGTGGAGAAGATGCTGACCGCGGCCGCGCTGATTGAAGAAGGTAAATCCAGTCCGCTGGACACGTTCACCCTCGGCCCCTCCTACACGGTGGACGGCCAAACTTTCACCGACTCCTTCGCCCATGGCACGGAGGAACGCACCCTCGCCGGCATCCTCGGCTATTCGATGAACACCGGGACCGTGATGGCGGGACAACGGCTGAGCAAGGAGCAGCGCCACGACTGGCTGAAGAAGTTCGGCATTGGAGAAGCCCCCGATATTGGCCTGCCCGCCACAGCTTCCGGCATCCTTACTCCCTGGGAGCAGTGGGATGGGCGGCAGCAGTACACGGTGCTGTTCGGCCAGGGCGTTTCGCAATCCACCCTGCAGACGGTCCGGGCGTTCCAGGCCATTGCCAACAACGGCGTCATGCTCCAGCCCCGCCTCATCGACTCCTATTTATCTTCTGACGGTACCGAGGAAAAGGTGCCGTCCGCGGAGCCCCGGCAGGTTGTCTCGGACAACACCGCGCAGCAGGTCCAGGACATCCTGGAGAGCGCGGTCACGGAGGGCCAGATCAAGGACGCCGGGATCGACGGTTACCGTGTCGGGGCGAAGACGGGCACCTCGGAGTCCCCCTGCGACGATGGCGCCGGGTACTGCGGATACACCGCCTCGCTGGTGGGCATGGCACCCATGGATGATCCGCGGTTTATTGTTGAGGTGGTACTCCAGCGGCCCAAGGGCAGCATCTACGGAATTACCAACGGGCCGGTCTTCCGGTCGGTGATGAGCCAGGCACTGCGGACCTACAATGTCCAGCCGTCCACCGGCGAGCCGGCCAGGCTGCCCCAGTACGCCAAGTAGCACCCGGCCTCGACGGCCGCAACGGCATGCGCTGTTGCTGCCCGCCTGCGCCAACAACGTTCCACTAGCACCATCGGAGATCCCTTGTCAGACTTCACCACGTCCCGGGACGGCGCCGAACCCGCGTCTCCTGCCACCAAGGCCCGCTTCCGGCCAACGGCCGTGACGCCGGTCCCGTTGGGCACCCTTGGCGACTCTGTCGGCGTCGTTGTTCCCGGGACTGCCGCGGATACGCCGGTAACCGGAATTTCGCTGGATTCCCGCGCGGTGGAAGCGGGCGACCTGTATGTCGCCCTGCCCGGCGCGACCCGGCATGGAGCCGACTTCGCTGCCCAGGCGATCGGGAATGGCGCAGTTGCGGTGCTGACGGACGAAGCCGGTGCCAGGCTGATGGCGCTGTCTGCCGATACTCCGGTGCCCGTCCTGGTGGTGCCGGCGCCCCGGAACGTGGCGGGCCCGCTGGCAGCCATGATCTACGGCGCCCATACAGGAGGCGGCGCAGCGCTGCGCCTGTTCGGCGTCACCGGAACCAACGGCAAGACCACCACCACCTACTTCATCAACTCGCTGCTGGCAGCACTGGGCCTGCGCGCCGGACTGATCGGGACCATCGAAATCCTCGCCGGTGGCGAACCCATCCCCAGCCTGCTCACCACGCCAGAGTCGACCGATGTGCACGGGCTGCTCGCCCTGATGCGGGAGCGGGGACTGACCGCGGCTGCCATGGAAGTTTCCTCCCACGCCATCTCCTACCAGCGCGTGGACGGACTCGTGTTCGACGTCGCTGGCTTCACCAACCTGACCCAGGACCACCTTGACCTGCACGGCACCATGGAAGACTACTTCGCCACCAAGGCAGAGTTGTTCACGCCCGCCCGCGCACGCAAGGCCGTAGTAACGGTCGACGACGGGTGGGGGCGGCGGCTTGCCGACGCCGGGGGAGTGCCGGTCACCACCCTCGCCACCACGCCGGGAACGGCAGCGGACTGGACGGTCACCTCGACGGCGGCGCGCGGGCTGGGCACGGCGTTCACACTCACCGGGCCCGGCGGCGCGGAGCTCCGCGTCCACACCGGCCTTCCCGGAAGCTTCAACGTGGCCAACGCCGCCCTCGCCACCCTCATGGTGCTCACATCCGGTGTCGACGCGGCCGAGCTGCAGGCTGCCCTCGACGCTGCGGACCCCTTCACCGTCGCCGTGCCCGGACGCATGCAACTGGTTTGCGCCGAGCCCGCCGCCGTCGTCGATTTCGCGCACAACACCGACGCGCTGGCCCGGGCGCTGGAAGCCGTCCGCGCGCCGGTGCCCGATTCCCGGCTCATCGTGGTCTTCGGCGCCACCGGCCAGCGCGACCAGGGCAAACGCCCGGCCATGGGCGCCATCGCCGCACGCCTTGCAGACACCGTCATCATCACCGATGACGACCCGCACGACGAGGACGATGCGGCAATCCGCAGGGACGTCCTGGCCGGTGCGCTGGAAGCCCGTGACAATGAAGGACTGCCCTGCGAAGTCCTCGAGGTATTTCCCCGCGCCGACGCCATCCACCGCGCCGTCGAACTCGCCCGGCCCCAGGACACCATCCTCGTCGCAGGACGCGGACACGAGGTCTGGCAGGAAGTAAAAGGGGTCAACCTCGCCCTCGACGACCGGGTGGAACTGCGGACCGCCTTGACAGCCAGGGGATTCAACGTTCTCCGAGACGACCGGATAGAGTCCTAGACCGAGATGATTGCATTTACTGCGGCGGAAATCGCCGAAATCACCAGCGGGCGCCTGGACGCCGATCCCGGAATCACGCCCCTTTCGGTGGTAACGGATTCACGCGAAGCCACCACGGGTTCGCTCTACGTCGCGAAACCCGGCGAGCACGCCGACGGCCACGACTTCCTTGCCGCAGCCTTCGACGCCGGAGCCGTCCTGGCCCTGGTCGAGCGCCCGGTGCCGGGCCCGGATGGTGCCCCGTACCCCTCGGTGGTAGTGCCGGACGCCGTCCTGGCCATGGGTGCCCTCGCAGCCGAGGCGGTGCGCAGGATCCGGGCAGCACGGGCGGAGGCAGGGGAAGAACTGACGGTGGTGGGCATCACCGGTTCCGCCGGTAAAACCACCACGAAGGACCTTCTCGCGGGAGTCTTCGCCGCGAAGGGAACCACCGTGGCGCCGCAGGGCTCCTACAACGGCGAAGTCGGCGTCCCCCTCACCATCTTCAAGGCCGACACAGGAACCCGTTATCTCGTGATCGAGATGGGCGCCACCGGCATCGGGCACATCCGCTACCTCGCGGAGATGGTCAAGCCGGATATCGGAGTAGTGCTCGGTGTGGGAACCGCACACGCCGGCGAGTTCGGGGGAGTCGACAACATCGCCCGCGCCAAGGGCGAGATGGTGGAGGGCCTTTCCAGCGCCGGCACCGCGATCATCAACCTCGACGACGACCGGGTGGCGGCCATGCGGACCCGCACCACGGCAACCGTGCTCGGCTTCTCCGCCGAAGGGCATGCCGATGCCGCCGTGCAGGCGCTCAACGCTGACACCAACTCCAGCGGCAACCCCGAGTTCGACCTCCTCTTCCCGGAAGGAGACGGTCCCCACCGGGTCTCCAGCCGCCTGATCGGCGCCCACCACACCGGGAACCTGCTGGCTGCGGCCGCGGCTGCCTACGCCGCGGGCATTCCGGGCGCCGACATCGCGGAAGCCCTCGGAAACCAGGCCGCCGCCAGCCGCTGGCGGATGGAGCGGACCGAGCGCGCCGACGGCGTCACCATCATCAACGACGCTTACAACGCCAACCCCGAATCCATGCGCGCAGCCCTCCGCACGCTGGCCGACCTCGGCCGCGGCCGGCGCACCTGGGCCGTCCTCGGTGCCATGCTCGAACTCGGGGAGGACTCGATCCGCGAACACACCGCAGTCGGCACCCAGGTTGTCCGCCTCAACATCAACCGCCTTGTGGTGGTCGGCCGTGAGGCGCGGCCGCTCTACGTCTCCGCCGTCCAGGAAGGATCCTGGGGGGATGAATGCATCTTCGCGGAGACCGTGGAAGAGGCGTATGAGCTGCTCGACGCCGAACTGCAGCCAGGCGACCTGGTCCTCTTCAAGTCCTCCAACAGCGTGGGCCTGCGCCATTTGGGCGATCGGATAGCATTACCCCCATCCCGCCACCCCGCCGACGAAAGGAGCACTCTGCCGTGATTGCACTTTTGATCGGCGCCGGACTGGCCCTGCTGTGCGCCCTCGTGGGCACCCCCCTCTTCATCAGGCTCCTGGTACGCCGCGGCTACGGACAGTTCATCCGCGACGACGGACCCACCTCGCACCATACCAAACGCGGCACCCCCACAATGGGCGGAACCGTGGTGGTGGGCGCGGTCCTGCTGAGCTACGGACTCACGCACCTCATCATGTACCTGATGAACCCTGACACGCCCGGCCCCAGCGCCTCCGCCCTCATCCTGCTGTTCCTGATGGTGGGAATGGGCCTGGTGGGCTTCCTGGACGACTTCATCAAAATCTCGCGGCAGCGAAGCCTTGGCCTGAACGCCAAGGCAAAGCTGATCCTCCAGGCCGCGGTGGGCATCATCTTCGCCATCCTTGCCCTGAACTTCCCGAACGAGGACGGCGCCACCCCGGCGTCGACCAAGATCTCCCTGGTCCGCGACCTGCCCTGGCTGGACCTGGCCTTCGGCGGCACAGTCCTCGGAGCGATCCTCTTCGTGGTCTGGTCCAACCTGATCGTCACGGCCGCCACCAACGGCGTCAACCTCACGGACGGCCTTGACGGACTGGCCGCCGGGGCCTCCGTGATGGTCTTCGGTGCATATACGCTGATGGGCATATGGCAGAGCAACCAGGCCTGCGGGTCCCCGCGGGAGGCCGGAGGCGGCTGCTACTCGGTCCGGGATCCCCTGGACCTTGCCCTGCTCGCCGCCATCATGAGCGCCGCCCTGGTGGGCTTCCTGTGGTGGAACACGTCCCCGGCAAAGATCTTTATGGGCGACACCGGGTCCCTGGCCATCGGCGGAGCCATTGCCGGTTTTGCCATCCTGTCCAGGACCGAGCTGCTGCTTGGCATCATCGGCGGCCTGTTCGTCCTGATTACCCTGTCCGTCATCATCCAGGTGGGCTACTTCAAAGCCACGGGCGGCAAGCGCATCTTCAAGATGGCGCCCCTGCAACACCATTTTGAGCTCAAGGGCTGGGCGGAAGTGACCGTGGTGGTCCGCTTCTGGATCCTGGGCGGACTCTTCGTGGCCGTAGGCCTTGGCATTTTCTACGCTGAATGGGTTGTGCTGCTGTGACCGTATCCCCGCGCCTGAAAAACCTTGTCTCCTGGGACTCCGATTGGGCCGGGCTGCGCGTCGCAGTCACCGGCATCGGTGTTTCCGGCTTCGCCGCCGCGGACACCCTGATCGAACTGGGCGCCCGCGTGGTGGTTGTCGATGCCGCCACCAGCGAAACCGCCCGCGCGCATGCCGACACACTCAAAATCGTTGGTGCCGCGGACGTCCTGTTGGGTGAGGACGCCGTCAGTCGGATCCCCCGCATCGACGGCGAACTTCCGGAATTGATCGTCACCTCGCCCGGCTGGCGCCCGGACCAGGCCCTGCTCGCCGCCGCCGCCCGTGCCCATATCCCGGTCTGGGGCGACGTGGAACTGGCCTGGCGGGTCAGGGTCCGGGAAGGCCGCAAGACGGCCGACTGGCTCGCCATCACCGGAACGAACGGCAAGACCACCACAGTCGGCCTGACAGAGTCCATGCTCCGGGCCGCAGGACTGAAGGCCGTCGCAGTCGGCAACGTGGGCACACCCATCCTGGACGCCATCCGGGACCCCGTAGAGTACGACGTCTTCGCGGTTGAGCTTTCCAGCTTCCAGCTGCACTGGGCAGAATCGCTGTCACCGGTGGCCAGCGTCTGCCTGAACGTCGCCGAGGACCACGTCGACTGGCACGGCTCCTACGACTCCTACCTGGCGGACAAGGCCAAGGTCTATGAACAGACGCAGAAGGCCTGCATTTATAACGCCGAGCAGTTCGAGACCGAGCGCATGGTCGAAAACGCGGACGTCGTCGAAGGCTGCCGCGCGATCGGCTTCACCACCGTCACGCCCTCCATCAGCATGCTCGGCGTCGTGGAAGGCCTGCTCGTGGACAGGGCCTTCATCGAGGAGCGCAAGGACAGCGCCGCCGAGCTCGCCTCCCTGCAGGACCTCGGCGCCTTCGCACCCCGCCATATGGTGGCCAACGCCCTCGCGGCAGCCGGCCTGGTCCGCGCCTACGGCGTGGACCCGGCAGCCGTGCGGCAGGGCATCCGGGACTACATTCCGGGCGACCACCGGATCCAGCTGGTGGCGCGGCAGAACGACGTGCTGTGGATCAACGACTCCAAAGCCACGAACCCGCATGCGGCATCCGCGTCGCTGGCCGCGTTCAACAACGTGGTCTGGATTGCCGGCGGCCTGTCCAAGGGTGTCTCCTACGACGACCTGGTGCGGGAGCACGCCCGCCGCCTGAAGGCGGTGGTGCTGATCGGTACCGACACCTCGACCCTCGGCGGGGCGCTCCAGCGACACGCGCCGGATGTCCCGGTGATCACGGCCGTACCGGGTGACACTGAAGAGGTGCAGACTGCTGCAGCGTCCGGTGCCGTTAATGCCGGTTCCCCCCTCTCCGGGGAACGTGTGATGTCCCTGGCCGTTGCGTCAGCAGCCCAGCTGGCCGGACCCGGCGACACTGTGCTGATGGCTCCCGCAGCTGCGTCCATGGATCAGTTCTCTTCCTATGCTCACCGTGGCGACACTTTCATCGAAGCTGTCCGCGAGCTGGTGGAAGGGCAGGCCCAGACCGGCGAGGAGTAACAATGGTCAGCACGCCCACCCGGCAGCAGCCCGCGCGCAAGCCGGGCCCGGGTTCCCCGGCCACTCCTGCCCGGCCGCCGGCCACCCTGCCCGCAAGGCTGGCGTCCATCCGCCGCCGGTTCTGGTCTGTGCTGGAAGGCAACGGAACGTCCCGGAACGGTTCCACGTACTACCTCATCCTGGGCTCAACCCTGGCGTTGACAGCCATCGGCATCATGATGGTCCTCTCCGCCTCCAGCGTGGAATCCATTGCCGCCGGGAAGTCGCCCTATGGAGACGCCCTGAAGCAGGGCATGTTCGCGGGCATCGGCATCTTCACGATGTTCGTGCTCTCCCGCATCAACGTGACGTGGCTGAAGCGGCTGGCCTGGATCGCCATCGGTGTTGCGCTGGTACTCCTGGTCCTGGTCCAGGTAGTCGGTGCAGAGGTCAACGGCAACAAGAACTGGATCGACATCGGCGGCATCACCTTCCAGCCGTCCGAAGCGTCGAAGCTGGCCCTGGCGCTCTGGATGGCCACGGTGCTCGCGAGGAAGGGCAAACTGCTCAGCCGCTGGCTGCACGTGGCGGTGCCCGCCGTGCCCATGGCAGGCGCCATCATCGTGCTGGTCATGGTGGGCAACGACCTCGGTACCGCCATGATCATCATGATGATCACTGCCGCCGCCCTGTTCTTCGCCGGGGCCCCCCTGTACTTCTTTGGCATCGCAGGCCTGATTGGCGCGGCCGGCGCCGCAGTCATGGCAGTCACCAGCCCCAACCGGGTCTGCCGCATCACGTCCTGGTGGACGGGGCAGTCCTGCGCCGACGGCATCGACGCCAACTACCAGGCCACCAACGGCCTTTACGGCCTGGCCTCCGGTGGCTGGTTCGGAGTCGGGCTCGGCCAGAGCCGGCAGAAGTACAGCTGGATCCCGGAAGCCCACAACGACTTCATCTTCGCCATCATCGGCGAGGAACTCGGCCTGGTGGGAACCGTCGTCGTACTGATCCTTTTTGCCATCCTCGGAGCGGCGATCTACCGCGTGGTGGTCGCCCAGGAGGACGTGTTCCACCGCGTCCTGGCCGGCACCATCATGGTGTGGCTCCTGGGGCAGGCCACCGTCAACATGGCCGTGGTGACCGGACTGATGCCGGTTATTGGCGTGCCGCTGCCCTTCATCTCCTATGGCGGCTCGGCGCTGCTGATGTCCCTGTGCGCCATCGGCGTGGTGCTGTCGCTGGCAAGGGAGCAGATGGCTCCTGCCATCCGTCCCAAGAAGATGCTGAAGTTCAAGGCCAAGGGCCGGGGAACTGCCGAGAAGAAAAAGACTGCAAGAAAGCGTGCCTGATCCCAGATGACCCCAAAAAGCCCCTCCATTGTGCTGGCGGGCGGCGGCACAGCCGGCCACGTCAGCCCCCTCCTGGCCATCGCCGCGGCCGTGCGGAAGGCTGCACCCGAGGCAGCCCTGCTCGCAGTGGGAACACCGTCCGGAATGGAAACCAGGCTGGTTCCTGCCGCCGGCGTTGAACTTGCCACCATCGACCGTGTCCCCTTCCCGCGCAAACCCTCAACCGACCTGGTGCGCCTGCCCGCCCGGCTGTCCGGGGCAGTCCGCCAGGCCGGGGCCATCCTCGACAAAGCAGCGGCAGACGTCCTGGTGGGTGTCGGCGGCTACGTTTGCACGCCCATGTACCTGGCGGCCAGGAAACGGCGCATCCCCATCGTCATCCACGAAGCGAACGCCCGGCCGGGACTCGCGAACAGGGTGGGGGCCATGCTGACCGACCGCGTGGCGGTCGCCTTCGAAGGCACCCCACTCCGGCACGCCGTTCACGTGGGCATGCCGATGCGGACCGAAATCTCTTCCCTCAACCGGGCAACTGCGCGTACCGCGGCCCGCGAAGCCCTGGGACTGGACCCGGAGCAGCCCACGCTGATCGTCACCGGCGGCTCCTCCGGCGCGCAAAGCATCAACCGCACCATCGCCGGTTCCGTTGGACAGTTGGGCGCCGCAGGCATCCAGACACTGCATATCACCGGCCGCGGCAAGTCCGTCCTCGATGACGCCGGCAACCCGCTTGCCGCTCCGGGATACCGGCAGGTCGAATACGTGGACGGGATGGAGCTCGTGTATGCCGCCGCGGATGTGCTGCTGGCCCGTTCGGGGGCCGCAACGGTCTGCGAAGCCGCAGCCGTCGGTGTGCCCGCGGTGCTGGTGCCGCTGCCGATCGGCAACGGGGAACAGTCCCTTAACGCCGCGGGGCTTGTTGCCGCCGGCGGTGCGCTGCTGGTCCCGGACCGGGATTTCAACGCCGGCTGGGTCGCCCGGGAACTGATTCCCCTTATCGCCGACAAAACCCGACTGGCCGGCATGGAAGCGAACTCCTACCGGCTGGGCATCCGAAACGCCGACCAGCGCATGGCTGGCCTCATCCTGGAAGCGGTACAAGCATGAACCTCCCGAACCAACCGGGCCAGGACGCCCCGCCCGCCAGCGGACCCCTCGGCGGCCTTGAGTCCTTCGGCAAGGTCCACTTCATCGGCATCGGCGGCGTGGGGATGTCCGCCGTGGCGCGAATCATGGTCGCCCGCGGCGTTCCGGTCAGCGGCTCCGACGCCAAGGACCTGCCGGTCATGAAGGACCTCGCAGCCGCGGGCGCCCGCGTCGCCGTGGGCTACGACGCCACCAACCTGGGAGACGCCCAGACAATCGTTGCCGGGTCGGCCATCAGGGCGGACAACCCGGAACTGGCCGCCGCGAGGGAAGCAGGGCTGCCCGTCCTGCACCGCTCCGAAGCCCTGGCGGCCACCATGGGGGACGACGTGGTCGTCACAGTGGCCGGAACCCATGGCAAGTCCACCACCACCTCCATGGTTGCCGTCCTCCTGCAGGGCGCCGGCCTGGACCCGTCCTTCGCCATCGGCGCCAACGTTCCGGCCCTGGGCGTCAATGCAGCCCACGGCACGTCCGGCATCTTTGTCGCCGAGGCCGACGAGTCCGACGGCTCCTTCCTCAACTACCGGCCCCGCATCGCCGTCGTCACCAATGTCGAGCCCGACCACCTTGACCACTACGGCACCGCCGAGGCCGTGTATGAGTCCTTCGACCGGTTCACGGCGCTGCTTCCCGCGGACGGCGTACTCGTGGCCTGCGCGGACGACGCCGGCGCGCTGGCCCTTGCGGAAAGAACCAGGGCGCGCGGCAACACGCGTGTGGTGTTGTACGGGACAGGACCGGGCGCCGACCTGGTGCTGCACGACGACGGCCCCGGGCGGGTGGCCGTCTCCGGGCCGGCCGGCCGCCACGGCCTTTCGCTCCAGGTGCCTGGCCGGCATAACGCCCTGAACGCGGCCGCCGCCTTCGCCGTTGCCCTTGAGCTGGGCGTGGAGCCGGCAGCAGCTGCTGCCGCCCTGGCCGGTTTTTCGGGGGCGTCACGGCGCTTCGAACTGAAGGGCTCAGCCAGGGGAGTGCGGGTGTTCGACGACTACGCGCACCACCCCACCGAGGTCCGTGCCGCCCTCGCCGCAGCACGTTCGGTAGCGGGCAGCCACAAGGTCCACGTCCTCTTCCAGCCCCACCTGTTTTCCCGGACCCGCGAGTTCGCCCGCGACTTCGCCGAGGCGCTGAACCTTGCAGACACCGCCCTGGTGCTGGACATCTACCCGGCACGGGAGGACCCGATTCCCGGCGTCACGAGCCAGCTCATCGCCGACCACCTGCGCGGCGGGGGCAGGCTGGTCTCGGCCGGTGAAGCGGTCGCGGCTTTGGTGGGCAGCGCGTCCGACGGCGATATCGTGCTGACCGCCGGTGCCGGGGACGTAACATCCTACGGCCCATTGATCGTCGAGGCGCTGCGTGGGTAGCACCCGCCGCCCCACCTACCGCCCGGGCGGCCGGAGTGGCAGCAGTGCCACTGGCGACGGCAGCGGCCGCGCCGGTGTGCGGGGCCGGCCTGCTCCCGCCGGCGACGACGTTATTTCGGCCTCCCGCAGCGTTCCCACTGTTGAGCCGGAGAAAACCGCGGCCACGGGGAAGAAAGCGAACAAGGCCGTAAAGGCCCGCAAGCTGTCCGGGACAGGTGCGTCCGCGGTCCCCGGCAAAGTACGGTTCTCCGGGTTTCGGAAGGACAAGACCGGCCCGGAGTCCGCCGGTGCGGCCGAAAATGTCCTGGCTTTTCCCGAACCCAGGGGCAAACGGCGCAAGCGGAACTTTTTGGTGGTTGCGGCGACGCTGGCAGCGCTGGTGGCCGGGCTCCTGGCCGCCGCCATTTTTTCCCCTGCCCTTGCCCTGGACACGATTTCCGTTTCGGGCACCCGGCTTCTGACGCCTGCACAGGTGCAGGGCGCCCTCGAACCGCTGCGCGGCAAACCGTTGCCGCAGATCACAGACGAGGAAGTGGGCCGGCTGCTGGAGCCCCTGGTCCAGGTGAAGTCCGTTTCTGCCGAGGCGCGGCCGCCGTCGGGACTGGCCGTCGCTGTGCATGAGCGTGTGCCCGTCGCGCTGGTCAAGCAGGGGGAGCAGTACCAGCTGGTGGATGTTGAGGGGGTCCGGCTGGCCGTCATGGCGGACCCGTCGGCTGTGTCGCTTCCCGTGATTGACGGTGGCGCCGGCACCATCGGCCAGGACCTGTTCCGGGCCACCGCGGCCGTCCTCGGTGCCCTGCCCGCCGACGTCCTCGCGAAGCTGTCCAACGCGTCCGCCCAGTCGGTGGACGCGGTCGAGCTCAAGCTCGTGGATGGCCAGACCATCATCTGGGGAAATGCGTCGGAGAAGGAACTTAAGGCTAAAGTCTTGGAGGCGCTCCTCAAGGTTCCTGCAGACCCCAAAAACCCCGTCCGGGTGTACGACGTCAGTGTGCCGCGGCACCCCGTAACACGCTGACCGCATTCTTTGCCCGGTATTAATCCGACACGCGGACCCGGTCATTGAATGTGGGAACCAGAGGAAATACCGTCACAGACATGAGTTACTTGACATAACTATAACGTTCAACTCGAACGTTAAGGTTGCAGGGTTCAAGCTCTCCATAAGTTTTCGCAAAAGACACGAACAAGGGACACGTAACGTGGCAGCTCCGCAGAATTACTTGGCCGTCATCAAAGTCGTCGGCATCGGCGGCGGTGGCGTGAACGCAGTCAACCGCATGATCGAGGTCGGGCTCCGGGGTGTCGAGTTCATCGCCATCAACACGGACGCCCAGGCCCTGCTGATGAGTGATGCCGACGTCAAGCTTGACGTCGGACGCGAGCTGACCCGCGGCCTTGGTGCTGGAGCGAACCCCGAGGTGGGCAAGCAGGCCGCCGAGGACCACGCGGACGAAATCGAAGAAGTCCTCCGCGGCGCAGACATGGTGTTTGTCACCGCCGGCGAAGGTGGCGGGACCGGGACCGGCGGCGCGCCCGTCGTCGCCCGTATCGCACGTTCCCTCGGTGCCCTCACCATCGGCGTGGTGACACGCCCGTTCACCTTCGAAGGCCGCCGCCGCGCGGGCTCCGCTGAGGCAGGTATCGACGCCCTCCGCGACGAAGTGGACACCCTGATCGTCATCCCCAACGACCGCCTGCTGTCCATCAGCGACCGGAACGTCTCCGTCCTTGACGCGTTCCGCTCGGCCGACCAGGTGCTGCTCTCCGGTGTCCAGGGCATCACGGACCTCATCACCACGCCAGGCCTGATCAACCTCGACTTCGCCGACGTGAAGTCCGTTATGCAGGGCGCAGGCTCCGCCCTGATGGGCATCGGTTCAGCCCGGGGCGAGGACCGTGCCGTCAAGGCCGCCGAGCTGGCAATCGCCTCCCCGCTGCTCGAGGCGTCCATCGACGGCGCCCACGGCGTACTGCTGTCCATCCAGGGTGGCTCGGACCTCGGCCTGTTCGAGATCAACGAAGCCGCCCGCCTGGTCCAGGAAGTCGCCCACCCTGAAGCCAACATCATCTTTGGTGCAGTCATTGACGACGCCCTCGGGGACGAGGCACGTGTCACCGTTATCGCGGCCGGTTTCGACGACGTCAAAGCCACGTCGCCGTCCCTCGACCAGTCCCAGCAGCAGGGTGCGCCGCAGCGCCCCGCCGCACCTGCGGCTGCGCCCGCACCCGCGCAGGCGCCGTCCTCCGGAAACCACCACGTGAACGTGCAGCCCGTCCACGCAGGAGTCGGGGCCGCGGGGCTCAGCAGCTGGGGACAGCAGCGTCCCTCAGCAGTCCCCGCCGATTCGGGTTTCGACGTCGACCTCCCTTCCGTGGTGGAGCCGGACCTTACCGGCAACCACCCGGATGATCTGGATGTCCCCGACTTCCTGAAGTAGGGCGCGGCTTGTTCCATTGGCGCGCCGACATCCTTCCCGGGGTGTCGGCCGCATTCACTGACGATGCCGCCGGCAACCTGGCTCTGCATGTCGGTGACGATCCCGTGCAGGTCCAACGGCGCCGGGCGGGACTGGAAGCCGCCATGGGTGTGCCCTCGTCCAGCCTGCAGTTCATGAACCAGGTCCACGGAGCCGATGTCGCTGTCCTGGACGCGGGCGGTGCCGCGCCCACCGCGGATGCCATGGTGTCCCGCAGCGTTCCGCTGGCCGTGATGGTGGCTGACTGTATCCCCGTGCTGCTCGCAGGCGAATCCGTGGACGGCCCTGTGATCGCCGCCGTCCACGCCGGACGCCCCGGAGTCGAAGCCGGCATTGTTCCCGCAGCAGTGGGGCGGATGCGATCCCTGGGCGCCACAGGCATCCGGGCCTGGCTAGGCCCCTCCATCTGTGGCCGCTGCTACGAGGTGCCGGCAGACCTGCAGGTCCGGGTGGCCGCGGCCGTTCCTGCTGCCCGGAGCACCACCTCCTGGGGCACGCCCGGGCTGGACCTGCCAGCCGGTGCTGTCAGCCAGCTCGGCGAGGCCGGTGTCCGGGTCGAGTACCTGGGGGAGTGCACCCTGGAAACACCGTCGCTGTACTCTTACCGGCGGAACCGGGACACGGGACGGTTCGCAGGCCTGGTGTGGCGCCATGAATGATCCCCTGCAGGGCGACGACGCACGTACCCGGGAACTTGAAGCGCGGCTCGCCGCAGTGCGGGAGCGCATCGCCCGGGCAGCAGCGGCCGCCGGGCGTGCGGACAACCCGCCGCGCCTGATCGTGGTGACAAAATTCCACCCGGCCGAAGACATCCGCCGGCTCGCAGCCCTCGGCGTGACGGACGTCGGCGAGAACAGGGACCAGGAAGCCTCCGGCAAGGCTGCCGAACTGGCGGACTGCGGACTCACCTGGCACTTCGTGGGGCAGCTGCAAACCAAGAAGGCCAAATCGGTGGTCCGCTATGCGGCAGCCGTGCACTCCGTGGACCGCCCGCAGCTTGTGGACGCCCTGGCCAAAGCAGCAGCCGCGGCGCAGGAGCAGGGCGCGCGCTCCGACCTGGAATGCTTTATCCAGGTCAGCCTGGAAGACGACGCCGGCGCGCACCGCGGAGGGGCAGCCCCGGCCGACGTGCCCGTGCTGGCGGACCGTATCGACGCAGCGGCCGGACTGCGGCTGGCAGGCGTGATGGCAGTGGCGCCGCTCGGCGCCCAACCCGGGCCGGCCTTCGAAAAGCTGGCCGGCATTTCGGCGCGCCTCGTCGCCGGCCATCCGGGCGCGACGGCCATCTCCGCCGGCATGAGCCAGGACCTGGAAGCGGCGGTGATGTTCGGGGCGACACACCTGCGGATCGGCTCCGATATTCTCGGATCGCGTCCCGCGGTGGGGTAGCGTCGGTCCTGTTGGAAGTGATGGGCGGGGGACTCAGTGCTGTCAGTCATTGGGCGGCCCGCAATCGGTACAGGATTAGGAGTCGACCATGGCCGGCGCTCTGCGCAAGACAATGATCTATCTTGGGCTCGCCGACGGCGATGAGCATTACGAGTCCGAGCAACAGACCGTACGTAAGGATGAGGACGAAACCATGGAAGCTGACCGCGAGGAACGCCGTGCACCCGCACCCGTCCGCGAGGTCAGCCGCGAAGCGTCCTACGCCCCCGAAGAGGAATACCGCGCCCCAGTGACCCCCATCAAGCGTGCGGCCTCAAGCCGCGAAGAGACCAGCGGCCTGCGCCAGATCACCACCATCCACCCCCGCTCCTACAACGACGCCAAGCTCATCGGTGAGAGCTTCCGGGACGGCATCCCGGTGATCATGAACGTCACGGACATGGGAGAGGCCGATGCCAAGCGCCTGGTCGATTTCTCCGCGGGGCTCGTGTTCGGGCTCCGCGGCAGCATCGAGAGGGTCACCAACAAGGTTTTCCTGCTCTCACCTTCGTACGTCGAAGTTATTGGTGACGACAAAAAAGCCAGCGACAACCAGGCCAGCTTCTTCAACCAGAGCTGACCTTCCGGCAGCATGATGATGCCAGGCAGGGGACACCTGCCTGGCATCTGTGCTGAAATAGACGGAACACATCGGCAGGACACCCTGGTATCCACAAAATGACATGGAGAGATTAAATAAGTCATGGGAATTGTTTTCGGACTTGTCTATCTCGCGCTCCTGCTGTTTTTTGTAGCCCTCATCATCCGCCTGGTCTTTGACTGGGTGCAGATGTTCGCCCGCGAATGGCGGCCCAGGGGAGCGGCCCTGGTGGCAGCGCACACGGTCTACTCGGTTACCGATCCGCCCTTGAAAGTGCTGCGCCGGATGATCCCGCCGCTTCGCCTGGGCGGCATTTCCCTGGACCTCGGATTCCTGATCCTGTTCATCGCCGTCAGTATCGCGATGGGAATCACGCGGGGACTCGCCTGAACCGGCAAAATGCCCGCAATACAGCCTCGACCTGCGGGAACGGTTACTGTAAGCGGAGAACACGTGTTTGACACCGCAGTGTTGAATTAGAGTAAGCAGACCAAATTTAGGTACCGTAGTTTTGACGGCCGGAAGGCCTACTGACTAACCAGACCAGTGAGGTGACCAGATGGCTTTGACGCCAGAAGACGTTGTCAACAAGCGCTTTCAGCCGACCAAGTTCCGTGAGGGCTACGACCAGGACGAAGTTGACGACTTCCTGGACGAGATCGTCGTTGAACTCCGCCGCCTGAACCAGGAAAACGACGAGCTCCGCAAGAAGCTCGCCGAAGCCGGTTCCGCCGTCCCGGCCAGCACCACCGCCGCTCCGGTCGTGGAGAAGGTCCCCGCCCCGGTCAAGTCCGAAAAGGACGAGGCACGCGAAAAGGCCGAGGCCGAAGCCAAGGCCGCCGCCGAGGCGAGCAAGAAGAAGGAAGCCCAGGCTCCCGCCCCTGTTGCCGCCGCACCCGCACCTGCGAGCCAGGCCGCCGTCGCCACCCCCTCCGCAGAATCCGCTGCAGGACTGCTGGCCATGGCCCAGCAGATGCACGACCGCCACGTCGCCGATGGCCAGGCCCAGAAGGACAAGATCATCGCCGAGGCGCAGATCGAAGCCAGCAGCCTCGTCAACGACGCGCAGGAGAAGTCCCGCAAGATCCTGGGGGCCCTGGAGCAGCAGCGCTCGGTCCTGGAACGCAAGGTGGAGCAGCTGCGCGGCTTTGAGCGCGACTACCGCTCGCGGCTGAAGGCCTACATCGAGGGCCAGCTGCGCGACCTCGAAGCCCGCGGCTCGGTGGCAACCCCCGAAGTGAGCGAAGCCAACTAGTCCGTCAAGCACGTATTCTGAAAGCCGGTGGCTGAGGATTCCTCGGCCGCCGGCTTTTCGGCATTGACACCGGTATTACGAACGAAAGCATCATGACTGACCAGCCCCCGGCAGACGCCGCACGCCCTGTCCCGCCACATGTGCGCCCCCGCCGCACCATCCTGCTGTCCCTCTTCGCCGGGTTCGCGGTCTTCGCCTACGTATTCGACCAGCTGACCAAGCTCTGGGTCACCTCCACCATGGTGGAGGGCGAACGCATCCCGGTGCTGCCGCCCCTCCTGCACTGGTACTTCATCCGGAACTCCGGCGCGGCGTTTTCCATTGGCGAGAATGTCACCTGGGTGTTTTCCATCATCATGGCCGCCGTTGCCGTTGCCATCCTTTTCCAGGTAAGGAAGCTCGGCTCGAAGTGGTGGGCCCTTGCGCTCGGCCTGCTGCTCGGCGGTGCGCTTGGCAACCTCACTGACAGGCTGTTCCGCGAGCCGTCCTTCGGCATGGGACACGTGGTCGACTTCATCCAGCTGCCCAACTTCGCCATCTTCAACATTGCAGACTCCGCAGTGGTGTCCGCTGTCGCCATCATCTGCATCCTCACACTGCGTGGCATCTCCCTGGACGGCACCCGACTTGCCGCGCACGGCAAGGACGGGGCCGACGGCGCGGACCAGGGCGCCGGCACGGAAAAGGGCGCCGGCCATGCTGAGGCGCAGGGGACGGCAAACGCCGACAGCAAGGAAAAGACCGGCAATGACTGAACGGTACGTCGTTGCTGACGAGTACGTGGGGTCCAGGGCGGACGCCGGTCTGGCCGGAATCCTTGGTGTCTCCCGTTCCGCAGCGGCAGCCCTGATAGCCGGCGGACACGTCGTGAGCCGGGGCAAGGCCCTGGGAAAGTCGGCCAAACTGGCGGCAGGTGACGTCCTTGACGTCAGCATGCCGGAGCAGCGGGACCCGCTGGAAGTCGTGGAGGAAGTTGTGGAAGGCCTGAAGATCCTGCTCGACGACGACGATTTCGTCGTCGTCGACAAACCCGTTGGCGTCGCCGCCCACCCGTCCCCGGGCTGGGTCGGCCCCACCGTCGTCGGCGGGCTGGCGGGTGCCGGCTACCGCATTTCCACGTCCGGTTCGCCGGAACGCGCCGGCATTGTGCACCGGCTGGACGTCGGAACGTCCGGCGTGATGGTGGTTGCCAAATCGGAACCCGCCTATACCGCGCTGAAACGGGCTTTCAAGGAACGCACCGTGGACAAGGTCTACCACGCCGTGGTGCAGGGCCTGCCGGACCCCCTGACAGGCACGATCGACGCTCCCATCGGCCGCCATCCCGGCCACGACTGGCGCTTCGCGGTCATCGAGGATGGCCGCCACTCCGTCACGCATTACGAAGTCCTGGAGGCGTTCGGCAAGGCCAGCCTCGTGGAGGTGCACCTCGAGACCGGCCGGACCCACCAGATCCGGGTCCATTTCTCGGCGCTCCGGCATCCGTGTGCGGGCGACCTCACCTACGGCGCAGACCCCAGGCTCGCCGCCAACCTCGGCCTGACCCGGCAGTGGCTGCACGCCCGCGAGCTTGGCTTCGACCACCCGGTCACGGGCGAGCGGATCCGGGTGACCAGCGACTACCCGCAGGACCTGGCCTACGCCCTGGAAGTGCTGGAAGCCGGACGGGCCTGAACGGCGCGTGGTGGACCGGGCCGCCGGAACCCGCCCTTAGAATAGTGCGGTGACTTCCAGCAATGATTCGTTTGTCCACCTGCACACGCATACCGAATACTCCATGCTGGATGGAGCGGCACGCCTGGGGGAACTGTTCGACGAAACCGAGCGGCTGGGCATGCCGGCCCTGGCCACCACGGACCATGGCTACCTGTTCGGGGCCTTCGACTTCTGGCAGAAGGCCAAGGCCAAGGGCATCAAACCCATCATCGGCGTCGAAGCCTACGTAACGCCCGGGACCGCCCGCACGGACAAGGAACGCGTCCGCTGGGGCGACGAGTCCCAGCGCAAGGACGACGTCTCCGGCGGTGGCTCGTACACCCACATGACCCTGCTCAGCTACAACAACGTGGGCATGCGGAACCTGTTCCGGGCATCCTCCATCGCGTCGCTGGACTCGGTCTTCGGCAAGTGGCCCCGGCTGGACCGGGAGCTGCTCAACACCTACTCCGAGGGGCTTATCGCCACCACCGGCTGCCCCTCCGGCGAAGTCCAGACCCGGCTCCGGCTCGGCCAGTACCGTGAAGCCCTGGAGGCGGCCGCGGAATTCCGTGACATCTTCGGCGCCGAAAACTACTTCTGCGAACTGATGGACCACGGCCTGGACATCGAGCGCCGGGTTACGGGCGACCTGCTGCGCCTGGCGAAGGAACTGAACCTTCCGCTGGTGGCCACCAACGACCTCCACTACACCCACGAGCACGATGCCAAGGCCCATGAGGCGCTGCTGGCCATCCAGTCCGGCTCCACCCTCCTGGAACCCACCTACGACAACGGCGGTTCACGCTTCGCGTTCTCCGGCAGCGGTTACTACCTGAAGTCCCCGCGCGAGATGCGAGAGCTGTTCCGCGACCACCCGGACGCCTGCGACAACACCCTCCTGATCGCCGAACGCTGCGAGGTGTCCTTCAACACGGACGCCAACTACATGCCGCGCTTCCCATGCCCGCCGGGGGAGGACGAGACCTCCTGGCTGGTCAAGGAAGTCGATAAAGGGCTGCAGTACCGGTACCCGGGAGGCATCCCGGACGAAGTCCGCAAGCAGGCCGACTACGAGCTCGGCGTCATCACCTCGATGGGCTTCCCCGGCTACTTCCTGGTGGTTGCCGACTTCATCAACTGGGCCAAGAACAGCGGCATCCGGGTGGGCCCGGGCCGTGGTTCGGGTGCCGGCTCCATGGTGGCGTACGCCATGCGCATCACCGACCTCGACCCGCTCCGGCACGGCCTGATCTTCGAACGCTTCCTCAACCCCGACCGCGTCTCGATGCCCGACTTCGACGTCGACTTCGATGACCGGCGGCGGCC
This sequence comes from Arthrobacter sp. AD-310, assembly GCF_054656615.1. NCBI lineage: Bacteria > Bacillati > Actinomycetota > Actinomycetes > Micrococcales > Micrococcaceae > Arthrobacter > Arthrobacter sp. AD-310. Next base: position 48,085 of record NZ_BAAHNO010000031.1, read on the forward strand.
GGAGGTCATCGACTACGTGACCCGCAAGTACGGCGACGAGCGCGTAGCGATGATCGTCACGTACGGCACCATCAAGACCAAGCAGGCGCTCAAGGACTCCTCCCGCGTGCTCGGCTACCCCTTCAGCATGGGCGAGCAGCTCACCAAGGCGCTGCCGCCGGCCGTCATGGCCAAGGACATTCCGCTCGCGGACATCCAGAACCCGGAAGCCAAGCGCTACTCGGAGGCCGGTGATTTCCGCCAGCTGATCAGCACGGACCCGGAAGCCGCGAAGGTCTTCGAAACCGCCCTCGGCATCGAGGGCCTGAAGCGGCAGTGGGGCGTCCACGCAGCCGGCGTCATCATGTCCTCGGACCCCATCATCGACGTCATCCCCATCATGCGCCGTTTCCAGGACGGCCAGGTCATCACCCAGTTCGACTACCCGACGTCCGAGGGCCTTGGCCTGATCAAGATGGACTTCCTGGGCCTGCGGAACCTGACGATCATTTCCGACGCCCTCGAGAACATCAAGATGAACCGCGGGATCGACCTCGATCTCGAAAACCTCGAGCTTGATGATGCCCCGTCCTACGAGCTCCTGGCCCGTGGCGACACCCTGGGCGTGTTCCAGCTTGACGGCGGGCCCATGCGCTCACTGCTCAAGCTCATGAAGCCCGACAACTTCGAAGACATCTCCGCTGTGCTCGCGCTGTACCGGCCTGGTCCCATGGGCGCCAACGCGCACACCGACTACGCCCTGCGCAAGAACGGGATCCAGGAAGTCATTCCCATCCACCCGGAACTCGAGGAGCCCCTGAAGGAAATCCTCGGCGGCACGTTCGGCCTGATCGTGTACCAGGAGCAGGTTATGGCCGTGGCGCAGAAGCTGGCCGGCTACTCGCTGGGCCAGGCAGACATCCTCCGCCGCGCCATGGGCAAGAAGAAGAAGTCGGAACTGGACAAGCAGTTCGCCGGCTTCTCGCAGGGCATGCAGGACAACGGCTACTCCATGGACGCCGTCAAGACCCTGTGGGACATCCTCCTGCCGTTCTCCGACTACGCGTTCAACAAGGCGCACTCGGCCGCGTACGGTGTCATCTCCTACTGGACCGCCTACCTCAAGGCGCACTACGCCCCCGAGTACATGGCGGCGCTGCTCACCTCGGTGGGTGACGACAAGGACAAGTCGGCCATCTACCTCAACGAATGCCGCCGGATGGGCATCACCGTGCTGCCGCCGGATGTCAACGAGTCCGCGTTGAACTTCACCCCCGTGGGCAACGACATCCGCTTCGGCATGGGCGCCATCCGCAACGTGGGTGTCAACGCCGTCGAGGCCATGGTGGCCGCCCGGGAAAGCGAAGGCGCGTTCACGTCCTTCAAGGACTTCCTCATGAAGGTCCCGGCAGTGGTCTGCAACAAGCGGACCATCGAATCACTCATCAAGTCCGGTGCGTTCGACTCCCTGGGCCACCACCGCCGTGCCCTCGCCCTCGTCCACGAGGAAGCGATCGATTCGGTCATCACGCTCAAGCGCAACGAGGCTATCGGCCAGTTCGACCTCTTCGCCGGCATCGAGGAGACCGAGTCGGAGTCGTCGCTAAGCATCGAAATTCCGGACCTGCCCGAGTGGGAAAAGAAGGACAAACTGTCCTTCGAACGCGACATGCTGGGCCTGTACGTGTCAGACCACCCGCTGCAGGGCCTGGAGGGGCTCCTGAGCCAGCACGCGGAGATGAGTATCACCTCGGTCCTTGGCGAGGACGGTCCGCAGGACGGGGCCATCATCACCATCGCCGGAATGATCACCTCGCTGAGCCGGCGCATCGCCAAGGCCAGCGGCAACGCGTACGCCCGCGCCGAGGTGGAGGACCTGGGCGGCTCGATGGAGGTCATGTTCTTCGGCCAGGTCTACAGCCCCATCGCCTCCGTGCTCGCCGAAGACCTGATCGTGGTGGTCAAGGGGCGGCTGCAGAAACGCGACGACGGCGCCATCACGCTCAACTGCATGGAACTGTCCGTCCCCGACCTCAGCGAAGGAATGAACGGGCCGCTGGTCATCACCATGCCCACACACAAGGCCACCGAAGCCGTGGTCACCGAACTGGGGGACGTGCTCCGCACCCACCGCGGCAACTCCGAAGTGCGGCTGCATCTGCAGGGCGACACGAGGACCGAGATCATGGGGCTGCCCGTGCACCTGCGCGTGAACCCGAGTCCGTCGCTGTTCGGCGACCTCAAGGTCCTTCTCGGCCCTGCCTGCCTGGACGCCTGACAAACAGCGGACGACGGCGGGACCTGGCTTCCGCCGTCGTCCGCCTTTGTTCCGCTGCCGCGGGCAACAGGTCTCCTGGTGCCTATATTTCGTAGTCCAACGGGACGGGCTGGCCATAGGCGCCGCCGTGGTACAGCAGCGGCGACCCTTCGCCGCCCACCTGGCCGTCCACCACCTGGACCACCACCACGGCGTTGTTCTCGAACGACAGCCGCATCTGGACCTCACCGATGAGCCACCCGGCGACGTCGTTCAGGATGGGCACCCCGTGCGGCCCGACCTCCCAGTGGTTGCCTTCGAAACGGTTGCCCGGGCTGGCGAAGCGGGCGGCGAGTTCCTGGTTCTCCAGCCCCAGCATGTGGACGCCCAGGTATTGCGTGTTCGCGACCGCGGGCCAGGACCTGGAACTGCGCGCCATGTTGAACGTGAACCGGGGCGGCCTGGCCGACAGGGATGCCACGGACGTGGCGGTGAATCCGTAAGGCTCGTCCTGGTAGTTCACCGTGATGATGGCGACCCCCGCCGCATGGCGCCGGAACATTTCCCGGAACGTCCGCTCGAAGGGTGCGCTGTTGTCGGTCACCGGAACTCCTGACGCTGAAAGGCTGCTTTACTCCAAGCGTATGGTCCGCCGGGCGCCATGGGGAAACTCCTGGCCAATACGGTTAAACGATGGTGGCCGCCACACATTTGTTAAGGTTTGTTGCATGATGAAACCTTCCCGCCGCAGGCCTGGCCGGCTGCCCTGGGTGTTCCTCGCAGTACCGGCCGCGGCGGGCGTGCCCGCAGGAATCCTCTGGTGGCTCCTGGCACCAGGCGGGCTCAACCTCGTCACCAGGGACCCTGAACTTGCCACCGGCGGCAACCCCGCCGTGTGGCTGCCTCGCGACCTGACGCTCGCCGGTCTTATGCTCTTTGCCGGCTGCCTGCTCGCCGTCTTCCTGGCAGACAGGAAGCGAACACAGCCGCGGGCCGCCCTGCTGCTGGGGCTCGCCGGCGCCCTCGCCGGCAACCTCCTCGCCTGGCAGGCAGGAATGGTTGCCGCCCGCCTGTGGGCTCCGGTAGTGGACGCCTCCGCAAACGCGAGCATCGCCTTTTCACTCCGTTCCCTGCCGGTGCTGCTCCTCTGGCCGGCTGCAACGGCAGTCTCGGTATTTGTGCTTGAACTGCTGAACCTCTCCGGAAGCAGGCGCAGCGCCGACGCCGGCGGCGGTGCGGGGGAAGGTTGGCCGGAGCATGCCGCTGGCGGGGGCACCCGCCCGGCCCCGTAAAATGGTCCGGTGACCATTTCTTCGGAGTTCCCCGCCCCCGCCGCTGCCGCCGTGACGTTCCGGACCGTTGACGTCCGGGGAAAGAACCTGACGCTGGCGGAGCTCCGCGCTGCCGTCCCGCGGGCGCAGGGCAGGACTGTCGCTGACGCCGAAGAGAAGGTCCTGGACATCATTTCCGCTGTCCGCCAGCGCGGCTTCGAGGCCCTTGCCGAGCTGGCGGAGCGTTTCGACGGCGTCGCCCAGGACCACCCGCGGGTCCCGCAGGAGGCGCTGGCCTCGGCACTGGACCAGTTGGACCCCGACGTCAGGCGCGCACTTGAGGAATCGATCAGCCGGGCGCGCAAGTTCGCGGACGGGCAGCGCCCGCGCAACCTGGACGTTGAGCTGGGTGACGGAGCGGTGGTCAGCCAGAACTGGGTGCCCGTGGCGCGCGTAGGCCTCTACGTTCCCGGCGGCCTCGCCGTGTACCCGTCCTCGGTGGTCATGAACGTGGTTCCAGCCCTCGCCGCCGGTGTGGAATCCATCGCCCTTGCCTCCCCGCCGCAGAAGGAGTTCGGCGGGCTGCCGCACCCCACCATCCTCGCCGCGGCTGCCCTCCTGGGCATCAGCGAGGTCTACGCGATCGGCGGGGCGCAGGCCATCGCCGCCTTCGCCTACGGTGCCTCTGCGACACCGGCCGGTCCCGCACTCGAGCCCGTGGACGTGGTGACGGGCCCGGGCAACATCTTCGTCGCCACCGCAAAGCGACTGGTGAAGGGTGTGGTGGGCATCGATTCCGAGGCCGGCACCACGGAGATCGCCATCCTGGCAGACTCCACCGCGCAGCCCGCCCTGGTGGCCGCGGATCTGATCAGCCAGGCCGAGCACGACCCCCAGGCAGCCTCGGTGCTGATCACCGATTCCGAGGACCTGGCAACGGCGGTCCGTGCTGAACTGGAGCGGCAGGCCGCAGCCACCAAACATTCGGCCCGTGTCCGGGAAGCGCTGTCCGGTCCCCAGTCCGGGGTGGTGCTGGTGTCCGGCCTGGAGCAGGGCATCGCGGCGTGCGACGCCTATGCGGCCGAACACCTCGAAATCATGACCAGGGATGCGGCGTCGGTGGCCGCAAGGATCCGGAACGCCGGGGCCATCTTCGTGGGTGACTACAGCCCCGTCAGCCTGGGCGACTACTGCGCCGGGTCCAACCACGTCCTTCCCACCAGCGGGACGGCGGCGTTCTCCTCGGGACTGAACGTGAACACGTTCCTGCGGGCCATCCAAGTGGTCAACTACAGCAAGGCGGCACTGGAAGAGGTCAGCAGCCACATTGTCAGCCTGTCCCGCGCTGAGGACCTGCCGGCCCACGGCGATGCTGTGAGCGCCCGCTTCCAGGCATCCTGACCTGCGGCACTACATGTAGTAATTACAGGATTGTTATTACGCTACATGTGCCCGTAAACTTGAAGGCGCGACAGCGCGGCCATGCCGCGCGCTCATTGGGACGTCCCGGCACGGGACCAGGCGAGAGGGGACACCGTGTATTGTCCGTTCTGCCGCAACCCTGATTCCCGAGTGGTGGACAGCCGCATGGCGGATGACGGCTCGGCCATCCGCCGGCGCAGGCAATGCCCCGAATGCGGCCGCCGGTTCACCACCGTTGAAACCACCAGCCTGTCCGTCATCAAGCGGTCCGGCGTGGGCGAGCCCTTCAGCCGCAGCAAGGTGATCAACGGCGTCCGCAAGGCCTGCCAGGGCCGGCCGGTGAGCGAAGACGACCTAGCCCTGCTGGCGCAAGAGGTCGAAGAGCAGATCCGGGCCTCCGGCGCCGCGGAAATCGACGCGCATGAGGTAGGTCTGGCCATCCTGGGCCCGCTTCAGAAACTCGACAAGGTCGCGTACCTCCGCTTCGCCAGCGTCTACCAGGCCTTCGAATCCCTTGAGGACTTCGAGACGGCAATCTCCCTGCTCCGGCACGAGGCCGAGGAAACCAAGGGAACGCCGGCCAAGAACACCAAGGGCGCGGAGAAGAGCACCCTCTAAAAGCTCCGGTGGCGGTGGTGGAGGGGAAGCCGCAGCCGCCACCGGCACACACCCGAATAAACGCAGGACGCCCCCTCCGGGACCGGAGGGGGCGTCCTGCGTTAAGCGGTGCCTACTTGGCCAGCTTGTGCTTGAGGGCGATCTCCAGGGCTGCGCCGACAATTCCGGCCTCGTTCCGCAGGACAGCGGGGACGATGGGGGTGCGGAGCTTCAGGTTGGGCAGGTACTCGTCGGCGCGCTTCGAAATGCCGCCGCCCACAATGAAGAGTTCGGGGGAGAACAGGAACTCCACGTGGGAGAAGTAGCGCTGCAGGAGAACGCTGTATTCGTCCCAGGTCAGTCCGTCGCGTTCCCGGGCGACGGCGGATGCCTTGGTTTCGGCGTCAAAGCCGTCGATTTCCAGGTGGCCGAGTTCGGCGTTGGGCACCAGCTTGCCGTCGAAGATGAAGGCCGAGCCGATACCCGTGCCCAGGGTGATCACCAGGACGGTACCGGCAACCCCGGCGCCTGCACCGTAGCGAGCCTCCGCGAGCCCGGCCGCGTCGGCGTCGTTGATGACCTCGACGGGCCGGTTGAGGCGGGCCGTCAGCATGGCGTCGATGTCCGTCTCCAGCCAGGCCTTGTCCACGTTGGCAGCGGAATGCACCACGCCGTGCTGGATGATGCCGGGAAAGGTAACGCCAATGGGGGAGTCGGGCGCGGGCGCGTCGGGGCGGGCGGACAACTCCGCCACCACCAGCGCCACGGCCTCCGTCACAGCTTCCGGTGTGGCCGGCTGCGGTGTGGGCACGCGGAAGCGCTCACCCAGGAGCTTGCCCTTCTTCAGGTCGACGATGCCGCCCTTGATGCCCGTGCCTCCGATGTCGATGCCGATCAGCGGGGCGTTCTTGTGCGGTTTCTCGTCCTTCTTGGCCAATGGGTTTCCGTTCTGGCAGGGGGCGGGCTAAGGGAAGTGGCGGCCGGGGTGCCGGGAGGAGGCGGCGGCAGCCGGGTCAATGCGTGGTGCTAGGGCAGGGTGAGGATTTCGGCGCCGGACTCGGTGACCAGCAGCGTGTGTTCGAACTGCGCGGTACGCTTGCGGTCCCTGGTCACCACCGTCCAGTCATCGGACCACATGTCCCACTCGACGCTGCCCAGTGTGAGCATCGGTTCGATGGTAAACACCATGCCTGTTTCAATGACCGTGTTGTATGCCGGGGCGGCGTCGTAGTGCGGAATGATGAGGCCGGTGTGGAACGCTTCGCCCACACCGTGGCCCGTGAAGTCGCGGACAACGCCATAGCCGAACCGTTTGGCGTAGGACTGGATGGCGCGGCCGATGACGTTGATTTCGCGGCCGGGGGCCACCGCCTTGATGGCCCGGTTCAGCGACTCCTGCGTCCGCTCCACGAGCAGTCGGGATTCCTCGTCCACGTCGCCCACCAGGAAGGTGTAGTTGGTGTCGCCGTGGACGCCGTTGATGAACGCCGTGATGTCGATGTTGATGATGTCGCCGTCCTGCACCACCGTGCTGTCCGGAATGCCGTGGCAGATGACCTCGTTCAGTGAGGAACACAGCGACTTGGGAAAGCCCCGGTAACCCAGCGTGGAGGGGTAGGCGTGATGGTCCAGGAGGAATTCGTGGCCCACCCTGTCCAGTTCGTCCGTGGTGACGCCGGGCCGGATGTGCTTGCCCACCTCCACGATGGCCTGGGCAGCGATCCTGCCGGCGATGCGGATCTTCTCGATGGTCTCGGCCGACTTGACCTCCGACCCCGTGAATTTGGCGGGGGCCGCCTTACCCACATACTCCGGACGGGGGATCGACGCCGGTACGGGACGCTGCGGGCTTACGGCGCCGGGGATGAGGGTGCCGATGGGTGCAGTCGAGGCAAGGGAAGGCATAGATTGATCATATAAGGCACCACAGAGCGGGGAGCAATGATGACTGAGTACTGGTACAACATCAACACCCACGAGGTCGAAGAGGACCGCCTCTCCGACTGGAGCCAGCTGATCGGCCCCTACAAGACGAGGTCTGAGGCTGAGCACGCGCTGGAGAAGGTCCGGGCACGCAACGAGGCTTGGGAAAAGGACGACGACGACTGACGCCCTGGGTGGGCACCGCCGGGGACTGCGCGCAGCCTGGAACGAATGTTCGGGGCCCTAGAACGAATGTTCGGGGCCGGGGAACTGCCCGGACCGCACGTCTTCGCCGTACGCCGTGGCGGCGTCGAGCAGGGTGTTGCGCAGGTCCGCGTACTGCTTGACGAACTTGGCCATCCGCCCGCCGCGCAGGCCTGCCATGTCCTGCCACACGAGGACCTGCCCGGTGGTTTCCTTGCCCGCGCCGATGCCCACGGTGGGAACGGTGACGGCGGCGTCCACGGCTGCCGCGGTTTCCGCGGGCACCATTTCCATGAGCACGCAGAAGGCGCCGGCGTCGGCGAGGGCGACGGCGTCGTCGATGAGGCGTTGCGCGTCGTCGCCGCGGCCCTGGACCCGGTACCCGCCCAGGGCGTGTTCGCTCTGCGGCGTGAAGCCGATGTGGGCCATCACGGGGATGCCCGCCTGCACCATGGCCCGGACAGTGGGTGCGTAGTATTTACCGCCCTCGATCTTGACGGCGTGCGCCAGGCCCTCCTTGAGGAACCGGACGCCTGCCGTGACGGCCTGCCCGGCGGAAACCTCGTAACTGCCAAACGGCAGGTCGGCCACAACGAGGGCACGTTTCGCCGACCGTGCCACCGCGCGGCAGAGGGGAAGCAGTTCGTCCACGGTGACGGGCAGGCTCGTTTCGTTGCCGAACACGTTGTTGGAGGCGGAGTCGCCCACCAGGAGCACTTCGATTCCGGCAGCGTCGAAGATCTCGGCGGTGTACTGCTCGTAGGCGGTGAGCATGGCGAACCTGGTGCCGTCCCTCTTGGCCTGCTGAAGGTGGTGGATGCGCACCTTGGCGGGTTTCGGCGCCGGGGCGGCTGCGGCCTGCCCCGCTTCATTCTTTGCAGGCCCGTCCTGCCCGGGGCCGCTGCCGTAAGGTGCGGGGACGTCGTCGGGCACGCTGGGGTTCGGGCTGTTGGTTGAGGCCATGGCATGAGCGTAGTGCGGCACCGGCCGTCCTAGCTACCGGCTCCTGCCCGCAGCGCGGGTGATAAGGGTCATAAATACGTGTTAACGCTGTGTTACGGGCGGGGCAGGCTCCAGCACCGGCGCCGAATGCTTAGTACAGTGTTTGTGAACTGCTGCCGGCTTCCCATTTGCCGCGAACCCGGAGCATGGACGTTGACCGGAGAAGAGGCCATCATGGACCGCCAGCAAGAGTTTGTCCTGCGCACAATCGAAGAGCGCGACGTACGTTTCGTGCGCCTGTGGTTCACCGACGTCGTGGGCTCGCTCAAGTCGGTTGCCCTGGCGCCGGCAGAGGTCGAGGGCGCCTTCGAGGAAGGCCTCGGCTTCGACGGCTCCTCCATCGAGGGCCTCGCCCGCGTGTTCGAGTCGGACATGCTGCTGCAGCCCGACCCGGCCACCTTCCAGATCCTGCCGTGGCGCGGTGAGACGGAGCAGACCTCGCGCATGTTCTGCGACATCCTGACCCCGGACGGCGAGCCTTCCGCGGCGGACCCCCGCAATGTCCTCAAGCGGACCCTTGCCAAGGCCGCGGACATGGGCTTCACCTGCTACACCCATCCCGAGATCGAGTTCTACCTGCTCAAGTCCCAGGAGTTGGGCCCGGACGGCGCCCCGGTACCGGTGGACGAGGGGGGCTACTTCGACCACGTGCCCGGCGGCGTGGCACAGGACTTCCGCCGCACCGCCGTCACCATGCTGGAATCGGTGGGAATTTCGGTGGAATTCAGCCACCACGAGGGCGGCCCCGGCCAGAACGAGATCGACCTGCGCTACGCCGACGCCCTCCAGACGGCGGACAACATCATGACGTTCCGCACGGTCATCAAGGAGGTGGCCCTGCAGCAGGGCACCTACGCCACGTTCATGCCCAAGCCGTTCACCGCCCACCCGGGCTCCGGCATGCACACCCACTTCTCGCTGTTCGAAGGCGACAGCAACGCGTTCTTCGAAGCCGGTGCGGAATACCAGCTCTCCAAGACCGCCCGCCAGTTCATTGCCGGCATCCTCAAGCACGCTCCGGAATTCACCGCGGTCACCAACCAGTTCGTGAACTCCTACAAGCGGCTCTGGGGCGGCGGCGAAGCTCCGAGCTACCTCAGCTGGGGCCACAACAACCGCTCGGCCCTGGTCCGCGTGCCCCTGTACAAGCCGGTCAAGGGCCAGTCCGCCCGGATCGAATACCGCGGCATCGACTCCGCGGCGAACCCCTACCTGGCCTACGCCGTCCTGCTCGGCGCAGGCCTGAAGGGCATCGAGGAAGGCTATGACCTGCCGGCCGCCGCAGAGGACGACGTCTGGTCGCTCAGCTCCGCTGAACGCCGGGCCATGGGCCATGACCCGCTTCCGGCCAGCCTGCACGACGCCATCCGCTCCATGGAGGATTCTGAGCTCATGCCGCAGATCCTGGGCGAGCAGGTCTTCGAGCACTTCCTGCGGAACAAGCGCGCGGAATGGCAGGACTACCGGCTGCAGGTCACGCCCTACGAGCTGCAGCGCAACCTCGGCATCCTCTAGGCGGCGGGCGTGAGCCTGGCCCGCCGCCTCATCGCGGCCGGATTCAGCGACCTGGAAAAAGGCGAGCGGTTCCTGGCTGCCCGCGAACTGGAGGGGCTGGACCAGGATGCCCTGTTCGCGGGGCTGCAGCTGGCCGCCAGCCCTGACACTGCCCTGCAGTCTTTGGTCCGGCTGATCGAGAAACATCCGGACCTCCGGAAGCTGGCCACCGCCGATCCCGAAAGCAGCGAGCCGCTGTACCGGGTGCTCGGCGCCTCCGAGGCGCTGGGCGAGTTCCTCATCCGCCACCCCGAACACCTCGAGGCGTTCCACGTCCGGGCCAGCCCCGAGCCCTTCCCGGCTGAAGCCGCAACGCTGCGCGCGACGCTCCTGCAGTCCGTGGGCGCGGATCCGCGGGCCGCCCGTCCCGTCGCCGCGGCGACCGGTCCTGACGCCTACGCGGCACTCCGCACCGCCTACCGCAGGGGACTGGTGGACCTTGCGGTCAAGGACCTGTGCGCAGCCGACCCCCTCGACTTCCTGCCCTCCGTCGGCGGGGAACTCGCCGACCTTGCCGGGGCCGCCATCGAGGCCGCGCTGGCGGTCTCACGCGCCGAGGCAGCGGAGCAGTACAGCGCCGGTGACGTTGCCGACGTCGGCCTGGCCGTCATCGGCATGGGCAAATGCGGAGCCCGCGAGCTGAACTACATCTCCGACGTCGACGTCATCTACGTGGTGGACGGCGGGAGCCTGGAAGACGCGCGGGCCACCACCATCGGCACCGCCCTGGCCAGCGGCATCTCCCGCGCCATCTCGTCGGTGGCACGCGAGCCCGGGCTCTGGGAAGTGGACGCGAACCTCCGTCCCGAGGGCAAGTCAGGCCCCCTGGTCCGCACGCTGGCCTCGCACGAAACCTACTACGCCAGGTGGGCGGAAAGCTGGGAATTCCAGGCGCTCCTGAAGGCGCGGACCATCGCCGGCGACGCCGACCTCGGGCGCCGGTACGAAGAAGCCGTATCACCGCTGATCTGGAGTTCGGCCGGCCGCGACGGCTTCGTGGAATCGGTCCAGGCCATGCGGCGCAGGGTCACCGAACACATCCCGGCCGCCGAGGAACAGCGGCAGATCAAGCTCGGCCGCGGCGGGCTCCGTGACGTCGAGTTCACTGTACAACTGCTGCAACTGGTGCACGGCAAGGCCGATGAAACCCTGCGGCGGCGGGACACCACCTCCGCCATCGCCGCGCTCTCCACAGGCGGCTACATCGGGCGCTCTGACGCCGCCGCCTTCGACAACGCCTACCGGTACCTGCGGCTGCTGGAGCACCGGATCCAGCTGTTCCAGCTGCGCCGGACCCATCTCATGCCAGTGGCCGAACCCGCCCTGCGCGCGCTCGCCAAGGGCGTGCTGGGCCCCTTTTCGAACGAGCGGCCACACCCCGACGCGCTGCTGGCCGCCTGGCAGAAGACCAAGCGCTCCGTCCGGGAACTTCACGAGCGGATCTTCTACCGGCCGCTGCTGAACAGCGCGGCCAGGCTCAGCAGCGAGGACGCGCGGCTCTCGCCCGAGGCCGCTCAGGGACGGCTCGCAGCGCTCGGGTACCGGGACCCGCAAGGGGCCATGCGCCACATCGAGGCGCTGACGGCCGGTGTCAGCCGCCGGGCTGCATTGCAGCGCCAACTGCTGCCCATCCTCCTGGACTGGCTGGCCGAAGGCGTGGACCCCGACGCCGGGCTGCTCGCCTTCCGCCGGGTCAGCGAAGCGCTGGGCACCACCCACTGGTACCTCGGCCTGCTGCGCGACTCCAACGCCGCGGCCGAACGCCTGTGCCACATGCTGTCCAACTCGCGGCTGATCGCCGACCTGCTGGAGGTTTCGCCCGAGTCGGTCGCCTGGCTGGGGCAGGACAAGGACCTGGTCCCGGTGCCGTTCGAAGCGCAGTGGCATGAGATCACCTCGAAGATGTCCCGGCACGCCGACCCCGAAAGCGCCATGCGCCTCATCCGGCTGATCCGGCGCCGGGAGATCCTCCGGATTGCGGTTGCCGACTCAGCCGGGCTGCTGGACCAGGACCAGGTGGGCGCTGCCCTCGCCGACACCGACCGCGCGGCCGTGCTGGGCGCGCTGCGGGTGGCCGAGGGCATTGTCTCCGCCGGCGGCCCCTTGAAGACCACGGTGCTGGTGGTAGCCATGGGACGCCAGGGCGGCCGGGAAATCGGCTACGGCTCCGATGCGGACGTGATGTACGTCCACCGTGCGCTCCCCGGGTACAGCGAAGCCGAGGCGCAGGAGCAGGCGGTCCGGCTCGTCACCAAGGTGTCCAGCCTGCTGACCCAGCCCCTCAAGCCGGCGATCATGGCGGAGCGGGTGCTGCAGATGGACGCCGACCTGCGGCCCGAGGGCAAGAACGGAGCGATGGTCCGCTCCCTGGACTCCTATGCCGAGTACTACCGCCGCTGGTCCCTGATCTGGGAGGCGCAGGCCCTCCTGCGCGCCCGCCCCATGGCCGGGGATGACGGGCTGGCAGCGGATTTCCTGGCCCTCATCGACCCCATCAGGTACCCCGAGGCTGTGTCCGGCCAGGACGTCCGGGAGATCCGCCGGATCAAGGCGCGGGTTGAGTCCGAGCGGCTGCCCCGCGGTGCCGATCCCGCGCGGCACCTCAAACTCGGCCGCGGCGGACTGAGCGACGTCGAATGGCTCGTCCAGCTGCTTCAGCTGCAGCATGCCGGCAAGCACCCCGAACTGCGCACCACCTCCACGGTGGCGGCCCTGGAAGCAGCTGCCGGCCTGGGCCTGCTCGCCCCTGACGACGCCGGCACCCTCACCCGGGCCTGGCGGCTGGCCAGCCGGATCCGGTCGGCAAACGTCATCTGGAGCGGCAAGGCGTCAGACCTGCTGCCGTCCTCCCGCCGCGACCTGGAGGCCGTGGCCCGCTGGTGCGGCTACGAGCCCGGCCAGGCCGCCGTGCTTGAAGAAGACTACCTGCGGGTCAGCCGCCAGGCCCGGGCCGTCTTCGAGCGCGTCTTCTACGGCAGCTAGGCCATGGCACGCCACCGGCCGCTCCGTGAGGCCACCGCGGTCTGGCTGATTCCGCTCCGCGACCTTGACGACGACGCCCGCGCCATCCAGCTGCATGCGGTGGCGCAGCTGCAGCTGCGCCCCGGACAGGACCGGTTCGTGGGCGACCCCCTGCGGATGGCCCTCGCCGGCTTCGAGGAGGACTCCAGGCACCCGTACGTCATCGAAGCGGACGGCGGGGCCGTGGGCGTGCTGACGCTGCAGCGTGGCGCCGCCCGCCTGGCCGGCTGGGCCGACGACCACAGCGCATGGCTGCTGCGCGGGTTCCTGATCGACCGGCGGCAGCAGGGCAGGGGACTGGGAACGCTGGCAGCGGCCGCCGCCGTCGCCGCAGCAGGCAAACTGGAGCGCGGTCACCCAACCGGTGCCTCCGGCGTCGTCCTGTCCGTTAACGAAGCCAACCCCGCCGGGCTGGCCGCCTACCGCCGCGCCGGGTTCCTGGACCACGGGCGATACAGCGGCGGCAGCGCGGGACCGCAACGTACCATGTTCCGCGGCTTTGCCGATGCCACGATGAAGTAACGTCAGCCGGCCGCCGTTGCACTCAGTAACCGTTTGCCAGATGATGTGGTTTGGCGGTGTTCTTCAACCTTGTTGGGGGGAAGGCTGGAACAGTCTTCGTCTCGGGGGACATTCGTCAGGGGGTCCGGCTCCCGGTCTCAGCACGTCAGGAGCCGGGCCTCCACCTTTCGTCCTCAGACAAATTCCTCAGACAAAAGGCGGCCACCGGGTACCGGTGGCCGCCTTTGTGGGTCAGCGCCCGGATCAGCCGTCGAATCTTTACCTGTAACTACTGGTTCAACTCATACCACTTCCGGACGGTGACCTCTGAGCCATCGCCATGGAAACAGCCGCCCGAACAAATACTGCGGTCCACGCAGAACCCGGTGCCATCCTCCTGCTGCGCATAGCAGAGCGAGGGAATGACGCTGGCAACCGCCTTCTTGTCGTCGTCCCTGGGCTTCTCCGGGGTTGCAGCTTTCTCTTGACTGGCACACGCCGCCCCCGCCACTGCCGAAGCGGTGACAGCCGCGGACGCGAGGCCTGCAATGATCTTTGACTTTGAGTTCATGACAATGCCCTTCGTTACGGTGCGGTCCGGGAACCGCTGTCGGTCTGCATCCCGCCGGAGGTTGGGACGTAGTTCCAGGTGTAGGAACCGTCCGCCTTCAGCGTCATGCGGAGGTGGCCCCACGTGTCGGAGAACCGCTTGGCCCCGTTCGCGGTGGCCATGTATGCCGGCTGGGAGGTGAAGCCGCGAAGGCTGATACCGCCGGTAGAGACTTGGAACTGCTGCATGCCGTCGGCCACGCACTGGTCGGCGTTGTTGACCGGGCAGGACCGCTCATAGTTGTGCTGGCTGCCGGAAAGCAGGACCCGGACCCGGTGCTTCCAGAACACATCGATCCACGGCTTTGCTTGGCTGAACCGGGCATGGCTGGACGTGTTCGACGTGAAGTAGGGGTCATGGTAGGCGACGGCGAGGTGCTTGCCCGCGGCCTTGGCTGCGGCCAGATCCGCGTCGAATTCCGCCGTCATCGCCGCTGCCCGGGAACTGTTGTACCGCCACGTGTTGGTGGGGGCCACCAGAATGTGCCAGTTGCCCTTGTCGAATGAGTACCACTCGCCCGGGTCGTGATAGCGGCCGAGGGTGGTGTTCGTGGCGGACTTGACCGTGTTGACGCACTCGCCGTTCATGTACTTGCCGAGGTCGGTGTTCCGCCCGGGTTCGTGGTCATGGTTGGGTGCCGGGACCCAGTATGTCTTGTCCTTGAACGCGCCCCAGTTGGCGTGATACTTCGAGTAGTGGTCATTGGACGGGTTCGAGCTGCTGGAAAGCCCGCAGTGTCCGATGCTGTACTGGAAGTCCCCGAGGCCGAAGAAATTCTCCACCGCCCCGGACCCGATGGCGGCCTTGATGCTCGCCGCGTTCTTGCCGGAGTTCGAGTTGGGGTCAGTCGTGCCTGAGGGGTTCATGTCGCCCGTGGCTGCAAAAGTCCAGTCGCCTCCGGGCGGGGGAGGGGTGGTTCCGGTCGGCGTGGGTGTCGGGGTGGGTGTCGGTGTCGTTGTGGGTGTCGGTGTCGGGGAGGGCGCCCCGGCCGGTAGGTTGTATACGCGTACCCAGTCCACCCGCATTTCCCCGGCGCCGTCAGCCGTAGCGTCCGGGAACCAGTCCAGCTGCAAAGTCTGATGCATCGGACCCGGCGGCAGATGCGACACGTCCGCGTCCCGGAACCACTCCACGCCGTCTACAAACCCCGTGATGCCCTTGTCAGTCCACTCCACCGCGTAATTGTGGAACTGCGTGACATCCAGGTTCTTCGACGCGGACGACTGTGAATTGGTGCACGAGTAATGCTGGAAGAACTTGATGACGTTCCACTCACCCGTGGTTTCCGCGTAGTCGATCTCGCCGTCGCACGGCCAGTTCTCACTGTCCGGCCACAGGATGCTGACCATGTGGTATTCGTTGTCGCCCGAACCGGCCGCCCGGACCTCCCACCGCCCGTACTTCCGGTTGTCGAACTTGGCGCCCATGCCCGCCGTCGTACCGTCAGGCGTTCCGGTGATGACGAGTTTGGAACCATCCACCCTGGCCTGTGCCGGGGACCGGACCCCCTTGCCGGCATGCCCGGGGGAGTTGTAGACGTTCCACTTCGCCGGATCCGGGACGCCCGTGTAGTTGAACTCGTCACCGGCGACCGGGGAGCCCCAGCCGAACGTCCCGGCCGCTGTCTTCGCAGCCGGCGGCTGGGTCTGGGTGGGTGTTGGGGCAGGGGTCGTCGTGGACACCGGGACACGCTCCGTCACGACCGTGAGCTGCGGACGCAGCCCCGGGTCGTCCACCTCCCGGGATTTGAACCCCAGCCACTTCCCGGCGGCGCTCTCAAGCTTCAGGTTTACGTCACCTCCGCCGGCAGGGACCGCGCCCGTGACGTCCCACTCGACGCGCTGCCCCTCACTGAAACCGCCTTGCTTGCTCAGCCAGGCACCACGGGCCGGCGCCGTATCCCAGGTGACCGCTGTTTCCGTCCAAGCCCCGGACGTCGTATAGACGTCGACGAACTCAGTAGAAGCGGCAGACGCCAAAGCGACCGCCGAGAACTTGGCCGCAACCACCCGACGATCCGCAGGGACGGGCGGTACAGTGAAGCGGACCAATGCGTTCCGCCAGATGTCCGCCCGGCCCTCAGTGGACCACCGGACAGACGAACCAAAGTTGGAGGCCCGCTTGTCGTACTGGACGTATGTGTCAGCGGCAGGCACATAGGTGGCCTGGTCCGCGGCGGCAGCGTTCTGGCTGACTGCCGAAACGCCACCCACCACCAAAACGGCAGTCCCCAGAACAGCCGCCAGTTTAGCTTTTAAGGACATGATTACCTTTCGAGGAAATTGGGTTACGCCCCAAGACCGGGTGAGACCATGTGAGCGGAAGCGTATCCCAAGCCGCCTTTGGCGCCGGGGAAGACAACAGCACCGGCGCAATCGTGTTCTGCGCCGTCGAAGCCGAGTTGGCGGGAACATCAAGGAAAAGCACCATTCCGGTGAATGTTTGACGCCGACGCGCCTGTCTGGAACCGGCCTCATGGGTCAGGCCAATTCGGGCGCGGGCGCGGCATGGTGTTAAAAAGAAAAGTCCGCACGCGCTGCCGTCGTGGAATGACTGGCAGCGCGTGCGGACTCCCTGCAGGCTAAACCGCGTTTAGCCGGCAAATACGTTACACGCCGTAGTAGAGCTCGAACTCGTAGGGGTTCGGGCGCAGGGACAGCGGGCGGATCTCGTTCTCGTACTTGTACTCGATCCAGGTGTCGATCAGGTCCTGGGTGAACACGCCACCGGCCTGCAGGAATTCGTTGTCCTCGCGCAGCGCCTCCAGGGCTTCCTCGAGCGTGCCCGGGGCCTTGGGGATGTCCTTGGCTTCCTCGGCGGGGAGCTCGTAGAGGTCCTTGTCGATCGGAGCCGGCGGTTCAATGCGGTTGCGGATGCCGTCGATGCCGGCCATCAGCTGGGCAGCGAAGGCCAGGTACGGGTTGGAGGAGGGGTCCGGAGCGCGGAACTCGATGCGCTTGGCCTTCGGGTTGCTGCCCGTGATCGGGATGCGGATACCGGCGGAGCGGTTGCCCTGCGAGTAGACCATGTTGACCGGGGCCTCGAAGCCCTTGACCAGGCGGCGGTAGGAGTTCACCGTGGGGTTGGTGAAGGCCAGGACGGCGGAAGCGTGCTTCAGCAGGCCGCCGATGTACCAGCGGGCGGTGTCGGACAGGCCGGCGTAGCCCTTCTCGTCGTAGAACAGCGGCTGGCCGTTGTTCCACAGCGACTGGTGGCAGTGCATGCCGGAGCCGTTGTCTCCGAAGACGGGCTTCGGCATGAAGGTCACGGACTTGCCCCAGGCGTCTGCGGTGTTCTTGATGACGTACTTGAACTTCTGCAGGTCATCGGCAGCGTGGGTCAGCGTGGTGAACTTGTAGTTGATTTCAGCCTGGCCGGCGGAGCCTACCTCGTGGTGGCTGCGCTCGACCTCAAGGCCGGCTTCGTCCAGGGCAACACACATGGCGTCGCGCAGGTCGGCCTGCTTGTCGGTGGGGGAAACCGGGAAGTAACCGCCCTTGACGGGGGTCTTGTAGCCGAGGTTTCCGCCCTCTTCCTCGCGGCCGGTGTTCCAGTGGGCTTCCTCGGAGTCGATCTTGTAGAAGCTGCCCTCGGGGGAGGACTGGTACTGGACGTTGTCGAACACGAAGAACTCGGCCTCGGGAGCGAAGAACGCGGTGTCGGCGATGCCGGTGGATGCCAGGTAGGCTTCGGCCTTCTCGGCCACGCCGCGGGGGTCGCGGTGGTAGGGGTCGCCGGTGCGCGGGTTCACGATGGAGAAGTTCAGTGCAAGGGTCTTCTCCATGCGGAACGTGTCCAGGAATGCAGTGGTAACGTCCGGGATCAGCTGCATGTCGGACTCGGCGATGCCCTGGAAGCCGCGGATGGAGGAGCCGTCGAAGAGCTGGCCGTTGACAAAGAAGTCGGCGTCAACGCTCTTGGCGGGGACGTTGAAGTGCTGCTGCACGCCCGGAAGATCGGTGAAGCGGATATCGACGAACTTAATATCTTCGTCCCGGATGAACTGGAGGACTTCGTCCGCAGTCTTGAACATCTATGCTCCTAACGCATATGTAATATCTGGCGTGCAAGCCATGTGATCCAGCGCAATCCGAAAGCAGGGAGAACTCACGGTTTCCCTGCTGTGTGGTCCTGCCGGAGGATTGCTTGAAACTTCCAACAGCCTATGGACGCGGCATTTCCCGTCCGTGTCCGCATTGTTTCGGGCAGGTTACAGAATGCCCTGATATGGAAACGCTATCGACAGTCCACACTGTGATCCAGCGGCATCCGCAATGCGGTCACGGCGTCCTGCCGCGACTCGATAAGCTTGGATGGTGGTAGATCGCAAAGACATCGGCTCCTGGCTCAGCGGACCGGACACGTCCGGCATCTCCAAGTATCCGGGGGAGCGGCTGGGACTGCCCGAGTCCGGACCGGGATCCATTGCCCGGGCGGGCCGCCGCATCGTGGCGATCATGATCGACTGGGGCATTGCGTTGCTGATCAGCAACTTCGCCTTCGGCGGCAACTCCTGGGCAACTTTGGCCGTGTTCGCCGTCGAACAGACCCTCCTGGTGGGGACCTTGGGTTACAGCATCGGCCACCGGGTGATGGGCATCCATGTGGTGAGGGCGGGAGGGGGCGCTCCGGGTCCGCTGGCGGCCCTTGTACGCGCCGTGCTGCTCTGCCTGGTCATCCCCGCGGTGATCTTCGATCCTGACCACCGCGGGCTTCACGACAAGGCAATGAATACGCTGCTGATCCGCAGGTAGGCAGGGCCGCTAGACGCGGTTCTCCTCCTTGGCCGGCTCCGCCGCCGCAGTTGCCTGCGCGCTGAGGTATCCCCGCTTGCCGGCCCAGCGCTCAAAGAGGACCGTCGCGAACGGGAAGACCGCCGAAATGCCGGCGAACAGGGCCACCATAAAGGGCCAGCGCTGAAGCCGCCACAGGACCAGGGCTGCTGCGGCGTAGCCAACGAACAGCGCACCGTGGACCGGCCCGGCCACCTGCACGCCGACCTCGGTGGTTCCGGCAATCCACTTGAAGTACATGCCGACCAGCAGGGCAGCCCAGCTGCAGGCTTCGGCAACGGCAAGGATCCGGAAAGCGCGGATGACTACGTTCTTGCTAAACATGGTGTCCTGTTGTGGTAGGCGGCGGGTGCTGATGGCAGGGTGCAGAAAAACGCCCCGGCGGCCGTAGCCAAAACCGGGGCGTTTCCAGGTCTAGCGTCCGCGGTTGGGACGCGCTTTGTAGGGGTCGATGCCCTTGGGGATGGGCAGCCGGTTCCCAAGCGAGGCAATGCGCTTGGACACCGCGTTCACCTCAACCTTGGTCAGTTCCTTCTTCAGCTTGCCCATCTTCCGGGCAACCTCGCTCAGCGGAACCTGGCCCTCGCCACGGCCGCTTTCAATCACGTGCACCGTGACGTTGGGCAGGATCCGGGCGAGGCGCTTGCGCTCGGCGTCGAGGAGCGGCTTGACGCGGTGCGTGGGGCCTTCGCTGACGAGCACGACGCCGGGACGGCCGATCGCACGGAACACGGCATCCTGCGTCCGGGGGTTGACAGCCACGGGCTGTTCCTCGGTGATCCAGCCCCGGCGCAGGGTTCCCAGGGCGGCCCCCGAGGCGCCGGGCTGGTTCTCGATCTGGGCGAACGCAGCCCGTTCCGCGCGGCGCGACAGGATAAAGGTGGCACCAAGCAGGCCCAGCGGGATACCGATGATCAGGCCCGTGATCCAGTTATCCAGCCAGAAGCCCACGAGGAAGCTCACGGCCACGACGCCGAGGAACACCAGCAGCATGAGCCACGGCACCATGGGATCATGCCGGCGCGTCATGGTGAAGACCTCGCCGATCTGCTTGAGCCGGCTCGGCTTCTTGGCCTTTGCTTCCTTCGGCTTGCGCGTGAACAGGCCGCGCTTCACCGCGCTGGAGCCCGCAGGAGTGGAGTTGCTGGAATCAGGGGATTTCGCCATAGTGCCTTAATTCTACGTGACCAAAGCCGAAGGGCCGGACGCCGGATGCTTCCGGCTCCGGCCCTACCGGGATGCGTTGCCCACGCCCCTGATGCTGGTGTCAGGAGTGCGCTGCCAGCACGCTGGCTGCTTCCTGGCGGGTGGTGCCGGAGTCCTGGATGCCGTCGGCGATGTGGGCGAGTTCGGCGGGGATGTCGCGGCCTTTTTTGCGCATGGCGGTGGCCCAGAGGCGGCCGGCGCGGTAGGAGGAGCGGACCAGGGGGCCGGACATGACGCCGAGGAAGCCGATTTCTTCGGCTTCGTGCTGCAGGTCCAGGAATTCCTGGGGTTTGACCCAGCGGTCCACGGGCAGGTGCCGTTCGGAGGGGCGCAGGTACTGGGTGATGGTGATCAGGTCGCAGCCGGCGGCGTGGAGGTCGCGGAGGGCTTCGCTGATTTCGTCGCGGGTTTCGCCCATGCCGAGGATGAGGTTGGATTTGGTGACCATGCCCTGGTTCCGGCCCTGGGTGATGACGTCCAGGGAGCGTTCGTAGCGGAACGCGGGCCGGATCCGTTTGAAGATCCGGGGGACGGTTTCGACGTTGTGGGCGAAGACTTC